>VGXO01000025.1 GCA_016873275.1 Phycisphaerae bacterium | reverse complement strand
ATGGGGAGATCGTCGCCAAGGAGAAGAGACATGCTTCGGAAGAGTGTGATGGCACTCGCGACCTGCGCCGCCACGGCGCTCGCGGGCAACGCATCGGCGGACTTCACCGTCAACCTCGGATCCGGCAACCTCGCCGGCAACCAGACCCGGTTCGTCGAGGTGACGCAGGACGCCTTCATGGTCGGCTTCGAGATCACCTTCGACTTCGTCCCCGGCGCCGGCGCCGAGTGGGCGTCGGACATGGCGTTCTGGGTGAACGACCCGCAGGGCAATCCCAGCGTCCAGGTCGGAGGCTTCAACGTCCTGTTCGCCGACGTCGAGGGGCCGCCCTGGCCGTTCGATGGCGCCGGCTCCGCGGCGGCAGGCACCTACACCGCCGAGGTCTCGCTGATCCACAGCGGCAACGGCACCTGGCGATTCTCGATCGGCAACGGCTGGGCGGCCTCGACCGGCGCCCAGTACAACAACGTGGTCGTCAACGTGATCACCGGCGACGCCGGCGCGTGCGCCGACTCGACCGAGAGCTGCACCACCCCGCACCCGACTCCCGGCTGCAACCTCGCCGGCTGCTGCGTGCAGGTCTGCGACTTCGAGCCCTTCTGCTGCGCGGTCGAGTGGGACCAGTTCTGCGTCGATGCCGCGGTGAAGCTCTGCGGCCTCTACGTCTACAGCTGCCCCTCGGGTGGTCCGGCGAACGACTGCCCGACCGCCGCGACGGTCGTGACCGACGGCACTTCGCTTCCGTTCAACACCGCGACCGCGAACACCACGGCGCCGGCGGGATGCGAGGGCTACGACCCGATCCTCTCGAACGACGTCTGGTACCGGTTCACGGCGCCGGCGAACGGCATCCTGACCGCGAGCACCTGCAATACCGCGAACTTCGACTCGAAGATGCGCGGCTACAACATCGGCGACGGCACCTTCGACCCGAACACCCTGCCTGACCTCCTCGTCTCCTGCAACGACGACGGCGCGGGTTGCACCGGCTTCACCTCGATCCTGAACACTCCGGTCGAGGCGGGCGTGGTCTATCTCGTCGCCCTCGGCGGCTACCTGGGCGAGTTCGGCAACGGCACGGTGTCCTTCGAGTTCACCCCCGAGGCCGCCGGTTGCGGCGACCCTGCGGCGGGCTCCTGCTGCGATCCGCAGCAGCTGCCCTACTGCAGCGACGCGGCGTGCTGCGAGGAGGTCTGCGCCCTCGATCCGTTCTGCTGCGACAACACCTGGGACGGCGCCTGCGCGAGCCTCGCCTTCGAGAACTGCGCTCCGCTCTGCGGCACCCCGATCCCGCCCCAGACCTGCGCGGCTCCCGGCGCGAACCCGCTCGCGAGCAACAACAACGACAGCCTCACGACCGGCGGCGTCGCGTGTCAGGCCGGCGGCATCACCACCCCGAACACCTACGCCCGCGTCTTCACCCCGAGCCAGCTCGGAGCGGCGTACTCGTTCAAGTGCGTGAACTTGGGCTTCGACAACTCGGGCGGCTACCTCGAGGGCGTCGTCAAGGTCTGCCTTGACCCCGACGGCGGCGCGCCGAACGTCGGGACCCTGCAGGTCATCGAGGAGTACCCGGTCGGTCTCTACAACGGCGAAGACCAGCTCGTCACCGTCACCGGCGACAGCGTCTGCGTCGAGCTCGTCGCGCCGCAGACCCTCGTCGTCGTCCTCGAGATCCCGGCGTCGAGCGACGGGTTCGCCACCTTCGCGGGCGGCACCAGCTCGGCGAGCGAGACCTACATCCTCTCGACCGCCTGCGGGCTTGCCGACTTCACGACCCTCGCGTCGATCGGCTTCCCGAACATTCACTGGTATGTCCAGCTCTCGGGCAACATCGGCTGCCAGGACGAGATCCCAGGCGACCTCAACCTCGACGGCATCGTGAACGGCGCCGACCTCTCGATCCTGCTTGCCGCGTGGGGCACCGCCGATCCGGTGGCTGACCTCAACGACGACGGCGTCGTGAATGGTGCCGACCTCTCGATCCTGCTCGCGAACTGGACCAGCTGATCCGGTTCCGACGCGAAGCGACACCCTCGCCCCCCGGTCCATCGGACCGGGGGGCTTTCGTTTGCGGGCGCGACGACTCGCTCGGGTGGGTGGATGGCGTGGACGCGGCGGGCACAGGACGATGCGGACGAGGCATGCGGCGCGTGCCATCGTCATCGCATCGTCGCCGCATGCTCGTCGCATGGTCGCCGCGATCGTGCACCCCGCCCGAGGTCGGGAGGGTCCTCGACGGCGACGCCCCCCCGATCAGGTCCGGCTCCCCATCCGCGGCAAGATCTGCGGCGAGCTCCGGCCGTCCGCGACGGGCAACGACCGGCGCCCGGGGCGATCAAGCGAGGAGCGAAGGAGCGAGGAAGAGAAGGAGCAGGAGCAAGACGCGGACCCCGCTCTCCTCGACGCCCGCCCCCTGAGGATGCGATGATTCCCCCCATGAACGTCCGGATGGCGCTCCGCGCGTGCCGGCTCCTCGCGGGCACGATCCTCATCCTCCTCGTGATCGCCGGATGCAGCGCCTACCGACCGATCGAGATCGCCTTCACCCGCCTGCCCGGACCGATCGCCGGACGGGACATCCTCGAGGCGGAGCTCCGCTTCGGTCCGCTCGAGGCGGACCTGTGGGCGGCGATCGACGCCGCGGAGTCGGACTACCTCGATGCCTACCGGCGCTGGCGGACCGACGCGACCGCGTCGATCGCGCGGCTCCTCCGCGGGCGACCCTGGACGATCGCCTCGCAGGACCCGCGGACGCTCCTCCAGATGGAGGGTCGCGCCCGGCAGGCGCTCGCCGAGCTCGTGGTGATCGACGAGGAGTTCTGGGCGACGCTCGAGGCGATCGTGGCGGGAAGCGCCTGGGCGTCGGTCGATCCGGAGGTCCGCGGCGTCGATCCCATGTCGTGGCTCCGCACCCGCCGGGCGATGGAGCGATGGCTCGCGGTCGTCGAGTCGGGCGGCGGTCGTCCGCCTGACCTGCGTCGTCGCCTCGAGCCGGATGCGCCCGGCGTCTTCCTGCCGCCCGCGGAGGAGCGGATCGTCTCCGACTTCGAGCGACGGATGGTGCCCGTCCTCGAGCGGCTCGCGAACGCGGAGTGGTCGCTGCTTCGTCGCGAGCGGCTCATCGAGGCGGAGGAGCCAGAGCCCGCCGGGCGGCTCGATGACGCGGCGGTCGAGGCGATCGAGATGGATCGCGTCGCCCGCGCCCGTGCCTCGATCGCCGCGGCGATGCAGGAGCTGCTGCGGCTGCAGGACCAGGCGGTCGCGGCGGTCGCCGCGATCCGACCCCGCACCGACGCGGTGCTCCTCGAGCTCTCGTTCCTCGGCGACGCGGTCGGCGCCTCGGGCGCCCTCGGCGGCGTCGATGTCGCCGCCACCATCGAGTCGGCACTCCTCGCTCGATTCAGCGGTCGCGAGAACCCCACGCAGGCGACGGTCATGCTCGGGCTCCTCGTGGCGATGGCGTCGCGCGATCATCCGGCGCTCGCGGCACAGGAGCAGGACCTCCTGCTCGATCTCGGGATCTCCCTGCTCGAGCAGCGCCGCGCCCGCCTCCGCCAGGCGTTCGAGCTCCAGTTCGCGGCGTCCTCGCCCGGTCGGCTCGCGGGAGGCTCCCGCTCCGATCAGGTCCGCCGCGACGCCGCCGCGCGGGCGATCGAGGCGATCCGCGGGATCGACCTTGCCGCGGCGATCCTCGTCGAGGAGCGCTTCCCGAAGGAGCGGCTCGCCGAGCTCGTCGCCGCGGCGGGCGACGTCCGCCTCGTGGACGGGATCGAGGCGATCTCCCGCGCGGACCTCCTCGGGGCCGCGGACTCGTCGCGGTCGCCCGCGCCCCGCGCTCCCCTTCCGCGGCTCCCCCCGATCGATCGACCGCTCGAGGTCGCAGACCTTCCGCGTGGTCCGTCGATCCTCGAGGACGGCGATGGTCGCTCGTGGCTCCGCAGCCGCGTGATCGAGCTCGCCTCGCTCGACGCCGCCGAGGTCGCGCTCCTCGATCAGGTGGTGGAGGACGGACGCGAGCCGCGCGAGGCGCTCGTCCGGCGGTGCCGCGAACGCTTCGAGGCGCTCGGCGAGGCGGCGCGGCTCGACCTCGAGGCGCTCGATCCCGGACGGAGCGGGGAGGAGGGCGAGGCGACCGACGACGCCCGACCCGATCCCGCCGCGGTCGCCGCGGTCCTCGACCTGCATCAGCCGATCGTCCTCAAGGGCTTCCTCGCGATGGTGGCGGAGGTCGAGGCGGATGATCTGCGGCTGATCGACGACCTCGCCGACGCGCTCGGCGACGCGTGGTCGAGCGGTCTCTCCTCGCTCCTTCGCCTCGCGGTCGTCGAGTCGATCGGGCAAGGCATGTCCTCGGAGGTCGTGGGACGCGACGAGGTGCTCGGCGGCGCGCCGATCTCGGTGGCGCGGCTCGCGCTCGCGCTCCCGCTCGACGCCGACCAGCTCGCGGCGGTCGGCATCCTCGCCGAGGAGGTCCGACCGCCGCTCCGCGACGCGCTCCTCGCCCAGGAGCGGGCGTCCTTTGCCGTCGCGGTCGCGGGACTGCGGATCGGTCTCGGCGCGAGCGAGCCCGACGAGGCGGGATATCCGAGGCGCGAGACGCGGATGGTCGCCACCGCGCGGGCGGAGGTCCTGCGGACGCAGGGCGCGTTCCTGCGCTCGGTCGAGGACCTCGTCCCCGGCAGCCGACCCTCGCTCCGCGAGGCGGAGCTCGCCATGCGCTGGTCGGGCGTCTGGACCTGGGCGCTCGAGATGCGGACGCTGCTGCAGGCGACCGCCGAGATCGACGAGCCCGCTCGGGACGCGTGGCGTCGCTGGCGCGAGGACCTCGCGGACGCCGCCTCGCCCTGCCTCGCCGGCACGCTGGAGGAGCCGCCGCCCTTCGCGGGCGCCGTCTCCTCCGGCTCGATGGTCGAGCAGCGCCTCCGCAGCGATCCGCGGCTCTTCTCGGCGGCGGTCGAGTACTACCTCGGCGTCGTCCGCGCCCTCCGCCGCGCCGCGGAGGGTCTCGACGAGGTCGATCCCGAGCGGGCGGAGGCGCTCCGCGCGACGATCCTGCGGCTTCCCGGCGCCGCGTGGGGCGGAGGACGGTGGTGGGAGTGATGGGCGGATCGCTCGCCCGCGTCGCGCTCAGGTGCGGCGCTGCGCGAGCCACTCGGCGAGCCTCCGCGGCACGGGGTGGCGCAGGCGGAGCTGCGCGGCGACCTCGCGGAGCGCCCCCGGTCCGCCGCCCGAGGCGAGTGACTCGAGCGCCTTCTCCCAGCGCTCCTGCAGCTTCGGCGTGAGCACCTGCCACCAGCCGCAGTACGCCGCGAGGTCCTCGCCGGCGAGCAGCACCTCGCCGAAGCACTGCCGCTGCCGCGCCTCGTCGGGCACCGCCCACGCCGCCTGGAAGGTCGGGGGATAGAGCGACGCCCGCTCGGTGCCCGCGACGACCCGCGAGCGGAAGACCACCGCCCGGCGCTCCTCCTCGTAGGTGCCGTTGGTCAGGTAGGGCTCGACGCCGGTCGCGAGCGAGACCTCGGTCTCGGTGACCTTCGGTCGGCTCCCGATGCGGAACCCGAACGCCGGAGGAAGCGAGGTCCCGCGCTCGCCGCGGCGGATCCGCTCCTTGTCCGCGTCGCTCACCACCGGCGACGCGAGGAGGAGGTCGTCGACCTTCGCGGAGCTCGTCGCGAAGAGGTAGAAGGAGACGCCCGAGGCGAGGAGCTGCGGGAAGGTGGGCGGCGTCGCCTCCGGCTTGAAGCGCCGCACCTGCCGCAGGATCGCCGGCATGATCAGCTCGTCGAAGCTCCAGCGCCGCTCCATCTCGTCGGGGTTGCCCCGGGTCGAGAGGAGAAGGAGCCGCTGGGTCTCCTCCGCGGTGAAGATCCCGCGCTCCGAGAGCAGGAGCAGCAGCGGAAGGAACAGCGTGCGGCGATAGGACTCGTCGCGGGTCATCGGCGAGCGGTCGTCCGCCGTCCGCACCCGCGCCGCGACGCGCTGCGCCTGCGAGGCGGCCTGCATCGAGCTCCACATGAGCATCACGTCGCGGGCGAGCGGGAGGTACTCGCCGTCGAGCGCCGCCTTGAACTCCTCTCGGCGGGACTCGTCGTCGATCTGCGTCTCCGCCCATCGACCGAAGAGACGAATCCAGAGGTCGCCGCAGTCGATGCGGTGCTCGAGGTCGCGCCAGTGGTCGCCGCCCGAGTCGAAGGACTCCCAGTAGAAGTGGCTCGATCCGAGGGACGTGCGGACCTCGCTCAGGCCGTTGCGGTTGCCGACCTCGCTGGGGAGGTCCTCCGCGAACGCGGCGGTGAACTCGATCTCGCCGTCGCGCTCGACCGGCGCCGCGCCATAGAGCGCCTGCACCCGCGCGAGCTCCTCCGCGTCGAGACGGTTGGTCGCGAAGGTGCGGGTGACGCCCTCCTCGCCCGCCACGACGTCCACCCTCACCGTGCGGGGGCCGCAGCCCGGGAGCGCCGCGACCATCGACGCGAGGGCGACGAAGGCGACGACGAGGGTGATGGACCGCGGTCGCATGGGGTTCGTTCTCCGGCGGCGAGTGTAGGGACCGAGGAGCGCGAGGTTCCGTCCGACGGATCACCGAGGACCACCGATCCGTCGCGGCACCCGTGTGGCAAGGGAGGCGAGACGACGCTGCATCCGCGGCGATCGAGCGAGCCGATGCCGACGCCGCCGGACGCGATGCCGCGCGGATCGAGGACCCGGGTTCCGCCAGGTTGAACCTAGACCGACGGCGAGGACGACGGTCCGCTCGACCAGCGGCGACCATCCCGGGCGAGGATCGCCTCGGACGCCGCGGGACCCCAGCCACCGGGCGGGTAGTTGTCGCGGATCCCCCGCCGCAGGACCTCGGACGCCGGTCCGATCAGCGGCTCGACGGCGCTCCAGGCGGCCTCCACCTCCTCGCGGTCCTTGAAGAGGCTCTGGTCGCCCCGCATCGCGTCGAGGAGGAGCGGTCCGTACGCCTCCGGCTCGGCGCCGCCGCCCCGCCCGCCGAAGTCGGCGTCCATCTCGAGCTCGCGGAGCGAGAAGGTCGAGCCGGGCGCCCGCCCGAGGAAGCGGAGCCTGACCTCGCTCGCGGGCGCGATCTCGATGAGCAGGCGATCCGCGCCCACCATGCGGCCGGCGACCTCGCGACCGAGGCGGCGGAAGAGGTTCGTCGGCGGCGGCTTGAACTGGACGAGCACCTCCGTCCGCTTCGCCGCGAGGCGCTTGCCGGTGCGCAGGTAGAAGGGCGTGCCCGCCCAGCGCCAGTTGTCGAAGCGGATCCGCATCGCCGCGAAGGTCTCCGTGGTCGAGCCCGGCGCGACGCCCGGCGTCTCGGCGTATCCCGGACGATCGCCTCCCGGTCCGTACTGCCCAAGCGCCGCGGCGCGCGGCAGGTCGGCGGCATCCGGCGGCTCGATCGACTCGAGGATGTTGCGGCGCTCGGCGCGGATGCGGTCCGCCGCGAACACCGATGGCGGCTCCATCGCGACGAAGGCGAGCACCTGCAGCAGGTGCGACTGGATCATGTCCCGCACCGCGCCGGTCTGGTCGTAGAACGCGACGCGGTCCTCGACCCCGAGCGACTCCGCGGCGGTGATCTGCACGTGGTCGACGAAGCGCTCGCTCCACAGCGGCTCGAAGATCCCGTTCGCGAAGCGGAGCGCGAGCAGCCCCTGCACCGACTCCTTCCCGAGGTAGTGGTCGATGCGGTAGATGTCCGCCTCGTCGAAGACCGACGCGAGGCGCTGGTTGAGACGCCGCGCGCTCGGCGCATCCACGCCGAAGGGCTTCTCGACCACGATCCGCCGCCACGCGCGGCGGTCGTCCCCGCAGGTCACGCGACGATCGCGCGGAACGAGCGAGGTCGCCCCGATGCCGGCGATGATCGGCTCGTAGAGCTCCGGCGCGACCGCGAGGAAGAAGAGGACGTTGCCGCAGGCGGCTCCGGGGGCGAGCTCCTCGATGCGCGCCGCGATCCTCGTCCACTCCTCGGGTCGTGCCGCGTCGCCCGCGAGGTAGGAGATGCGCGGCGCGAGCGTCGCCCATCGGGCATCGTCGAAGTCCCTCACGTGCCCGCGCACCGCCTCGCGGAGCTCGTCGCGCCACGCCTCGTCGGGCTTGGGTCGGCGGCTCACGCCGAGCACCCGAGTCGCGGCCGGCAGCGTGCCCGCCGCGTGCTGCTCGTAGAGCGCCGGCAGCAGCTTGCGGCTCGTGAGGTCGCCCGAGGCGCCGAGGATCACGACGACGCAGGGATCGGGAACGGGCATCCGGGGAAGGTAGCGTGGCGCGGTCGCCGCACGCTCCGCCGCTCGGCGCGGAGCTCCGCCTCCGCCTCGAGCCAGTCGAGCACCGGATTGCCGTCGCGGCCGCGGCGGAGGTGAATCTGGTACGCGCGACGTCGGATCTCGTCCTCCGATCCACCTCCCGCATCCCTCGATCCACCCGGAGCCACGCCATGTCGATGCAGAACCTCCGCCAGCTCCTCCTCCTCCAGCTCGAGGAGCTCCTCGCCTCCGAGCGCCATGCGCACGACTCGCTGCCTCGCCTCGCCGGCGCCGCCGGCGACGCCGGGCTGGTGCAGTCCCTCCATGACCGCGCCGACTCCGCCCGCGAGCACGCCGTGCGGCTGGGGGGTGATCCTCGAGCGGCTCTCGCCCGGCATCACCGCCCGCCCGCCGCGCTCGAAGCCGGAGAGCCGCGCGTCCCGGGGACTCATCGAGGACTGCATGAGCGTCGCCTCCGACCTCGCGAGCGAGCGACACGTCCGCGCCGCCGCGATCATCGCGGTCGTGCAGCATCTTCTTCATCACGAGATCGCGGGCTACGGATGCGGTCGCGCCTGGGCGTCGATCCTCGGCGACGATCGGACCGCCCGCGAGCTTGCTCGCTCGCTCGAGGAGGAGAAGCAGGCCGACCTCGCGCTCTCCCGCCTCGCGGATCGCCTCAACCGCGAGGCCGCGTCGGTCGTGATGAGCGCGTGGCGTGGTCGTCGGCGTGGCGGAGGTGCGGTCGGGGCGACCGTGCCTCCGCCCGCTTCGTCCGGGTTCGGGCTCATGGAGCGTTCGGCGCCGTCGCGGTCGTCGCCGCGGCGTCGTCGACGCCCATCGCCCAGAGGATCCCCCCGAGGAGATGCGCCTCGAAGAGCGGCTCCACGAAGCTCTCCTTGGTGTGACCGCCGCCGGTGTACCAACCGCGTCCCTTGCCGACCGCCGGCGTCGTGGCGGCGGTCGTCGTCCACGCGATCGGATGATCCGACCCCATGCCGCCGCCCTCGTAGGTCGACTCGTCGATCGTCATCAGGACGTGCACGCGACCGCGGGGGTTGTCCCGGAAGGTGTACCACTCGTCCGTTCGGCGCCAGCGGGCGGGCAGCATGCGGGTCGAGGGATGCCCGGGATCCTCGACGACGAGGTCCGCCGGCTGGATCGCCGGATGACCCTTGAAGTACGCCCCGACGAGCCCGCCGTAGAACGGCCACTCGTAGGCGGTGTCGGCGGCGGCGTGGATCCCCACGAAGCCGCCGCCCGAGCGGACGTAGCGCTCGAACGCCTCCTGCTGCGGCTTCTCGAGCACCTCGCCGGTCGTCGAGAGGAACGCCACCGCCGCGAAGCGCCGAAGGTTCTCGTCGGTGAAGGCGCCGGGATCCTCCGTCGCCTCGACCTCGAAGCGACCCGCGCCGATCCGCCGCACGGCGGCGATCCCGTCGGGGATCGAGTCGTGTCGGAAGCCGAGCGTGCGGGTGAAGACGAGGATGCGAGGCGCGGCGCTGGGCGACTCCGGCGGCGGCGTGGCGGCGGGAGGCGCGATCCACAGACCGACCGCGAGCGACGCGAGCAGGAGGAGTTGGGCGAGCTGCATGACCGGGGAATCTAGGGACTTTCCGCCGCGAGCCGGGGCGGTCGCCGGGCGCTCGCCGCGAGGCGCCCCGCGCGGACCGAGCATGCCTCTCGTCTGCTGCACGGATCTGCTGCACGGATCTGCTCTTCGGATCTGCCCTCCGGATCCGCAGTCCGGAACGCCTCGGCGGCTACACTCGGTCCCTCGTCACCGTCGCGTCCGGAGTCCCCGATGCCCGCCCCGAAGCTCGATCACCCGACGCTGCCGCTCATCAAGGCGGCGTTCCCCGGCGTCCGCCTCCTCGCGACCGAGTTCCGGGGTCAGACCACGGTGGTGGTCCCCAAGGAGCGCCTGCACGACGTGCTGCGTCACCTCCGCGAGGATCCCGCCTGCGGCTACGCGTTCCTCTCCGACGTCACCGCGGTCGACTACCTCGACTACCCCGCCAAGATGCCGGGGCGGTTCGGGGTGGTCTACCTCCTCGTCGATCCGAAGACCGACCGCCGCCTCACCATCAAGACCTACCTCGATCCGTCGATCGACACCTCGGGCAACGCCGAGGATCCGGCGCTCATGCTCGACTCGGTCACCGACCTCTGGCCGGGCGCCGAGTGGCTCGAGCGCGAGGTCTATGACATGTTCGGGATCCGCTTCCACAACCACCCCGACATGCGGCGGATCCTGATGTGGAAGGATTATCCCGCGTTCCCGCTCCGCAAGGACTACCCCCTGCGAGGTCGCGGCGAGCGCGAGGACCTCGCGGACCTGCGGCACCTCGCGAGCCATGGGCGATCGCCCGAGGGCACGCCTGACGCCTGACCGAGCACCGCGTCCGATGACGAAGGTCGTCGTCCTGGGATCGGGTCTGGTCGGATCGGTGCTCGCCGCCGACCTCGCCGCGACGCGCGGCTTCCGCGTGGCGGTGGCGGACCGCGACGAGGCGGCGCTCGAGGTCGCCCGCCGCCGAGCCGGTCGCCGCATCGCCACGCTCGTCGCCGACTGCGGGGATCCCAGAGTGGTGCGACGCCTCGCCACGGACGCCGACCTGGTGGTCGGGGCGCTCCCGAGCCACCTTGGTCATGCGGCGGTCAAGGCGACGATCGAGGCGGGTCGCCCCTGCTGCGACATCTCGTTCATGCCCGAGGATCCCGCCGACCTCGACGCGCTTGCCCGCCGCAAGGGCGTGCCGGTCGTCGTCGACTGCGGCGTCGCGCCGGGACTCACCCACATGCTGTCGGCGCTCGGCGTGCGGCGGCTCGACCGCGCCGAGCGGATCGACATCGTCGTGGGCGGACTGCCGCGCCGGCGGACCTGGCCGTTCGAGTACAAGGCGGGCTTCTCGCCCTTCGACGTCATCGAGGAGTACGTCCGTCCCGCGCGGCTCGTCGAGCACGGGCGCGTCGTGGTGCGCGAGGCGCTGAGCGAGCCGGAGCTGCTCGAGTTCCCGGGGGTCGGCACCCTCGAGGCGTTCAACACCGACGGGCTCCGCAGCCTGCTCCGCACCATCGACGTGCCGCACATGCGGGAGCGGACGCTGCGCTACCCGGGGCACATCGAGCTCATGCGGGTCCTCCGCGAGACCGGGCTCTTCGGCTTGGATCCGGTCGAGGTCGGCAAGCACCGCATCCGCCCCCGGGACCTGCTCGCCCGGCTCCTCTTCCCCAAGTGGACCTTCGAGGAGGGCGAGGAGGACCTCACCGCGATGCGGGTGGTGGTGGAGGGCACGCTCGCCGGGCGAGCGACCCGCCTCGAGTGGACCCTGCTCGACCGGCACGACCGCGACAGTGGCTTCTCGAGCATGTCGCGGACCACCGCGTTCCCCGCAGCGGCGGTCGCCCGCATGATCGGGACCGGACTCCTCTCGGCGCCGGGGGTCCATGAGCCGGAACGACTCGCCTCGATGGAGGGCGTCGTCGAGAGCGTGCTGCGCCAGATCGCCGATCGCGGGGTTCGACCTCGGCTCCGCGTGCTCGTCGAGGATCGAGCGGCTGCACCGAGGACCCGGGCGACGGCGCGGCGATCCCGGACGACCACCCGACGGCGGTCGAGGTAGCGCCGCGGGAGGGCGCCGGGGGTGAGTTCGGCGGGTCGCCGAACGGACTCCCGAGCCAGTCCTGAAGGCAAGTCCCGAAAGCCAGTCCCGCGGCATGCTCTGGCTTCCAGGGTCCACCCCCCCGGGGGGGTCTCGGACGCCACCGGTCGATGCATCCCCGCGCCGACCATCCCCGTGCCACCCGCCAACCACTGCTCAACCACTGCTCACATGACCCGATCGCGATGGGGAATTCGCCCCAGTCGCCGGATTATCGCGCATGAGGTCTTCGCCTCGCGTCTCTCTCCCCGGACGTCAGGTGATCGATGCCTCGACCGCCGCGGGTGTCTCCCAGCTTCTCTCGGACTTTCTGGGGGTTTCTGGGTCTCTGGGGGATTTCCGGGGTCTTCCGGGGGAGTTCCGGGGTTTCCGGGGGAGGTTCGGGGTCGGTCTAGGCACCGATTCCCGCGCCATGGCTCCCGGGGGAGTCGCCCGCCGCAGGGCGTTCCGGGGGACCTGCGGCGGGCGGCTCGGGGACGCCTGCGACGCTCAGATCAACTTCTGGCGACTGGACGAGGGTCGACTGGTCGCAGCTCTACCACTGGACCGGTGGAGTCCAGGGAGTCCACTCCGCCGTCGTTCAACGCCCGGCGATGACTCCCGGACCCGCCGTCGCAGTCCCTGCCGGTTCAGCGTCTTCGGCTCCGGCGCCGCTCGTCGACATCGCCTCGAGCAGCATGTCGGCGACGCGACCCCATGTCCGGCGTCGGGCAAGCGCGAGGCATCGATCACGCGGGACCACCAGCGCCCGCTCGACCGCCCGGTCGAGGTCCTCGTCGAGCCAGCCGTTCAAGCCAGGTTCGATCACGTCGATGGGACCGGTGACTGGCAGTGCCGCAACCGGCGTGCCGCAGGCGTTCGCCTCGATCATCACCACGCCGAAGGTGTCGGTGCGGCTTGGGAACACCAGCACGTCCGCCGCGGCGTAGTGCCGCCCCAGCGACTCCCCGAAGCGGTAGCCCAGGAACCGCACCTCCGGATGCCGGCGCTCGAGCGACGCCTTCGCCGGTCCATCGCCGACCACGACCTTGGTGCCGGGCGATCGCAGGGCGAGGAACGCCTCGATGTTCTTCTCGACCGCGACGCGACCGGCGTAGAGCAGGATCGGTCGCGACAGACCGCCGAATGGATCGGCGGCGAGTGCCGGATCGCGCCATGGTCCGGGGTGGAAGATCGCCTGGTCCACGCCGCGGGTCCAGGTGCGTGCCTGCGGGATCCCCTGCTCGCGGAGCTCGCGCCGCACGCCCTCCGTCGGCACGAGGACCGCGCGTGCCGGACCATGAAACCAGCGGAGGAACGACCAGGTGATCGAGGTCGGGATGCCGAAGTAGCGGCGAAGGTAGAGCGGGAACTGCGTGTGGTAGCTCGTGGTGAAGGGACGCGACGTGCGCCGGCACCACGACCGGACCGCAAGTCCCACCGGACCCTCGGTCGCCACGTGCACCGCCTCCGGCGCGAACGCCTCGGCACGACGGGCCGCCTTCCGACCCGGCGCGAGCGCGAGCCGGATCTCCGGATAACGCGGCGCCGCGACCGTCCGGAACAGTCCCGGGTGCAGCACCTCCACTCCGACTCCTCGCCGCTCGAGCTCGGCGACCGTCGACTCCCAGCACCGGACGACCCCGTTCACCTGCGGACGCCATGCATCGGTCGCAAGCAGGATCCGCCGAGGCGTCGCGGAGGAACCATCGGAGGTCGAGCCGCCGCCGGGCTCAGGCACGACCGTCTCCTCGACGACCGGCACGGATCGGGACGGGCAGCGGCAGCGGCATCGGGATCGACGGCCACGCCTCGACGTCGTCGAGGTCGAGCGACGCGGCGATCGCCGCCCGCTCGTCGAGCCACGCGAGGGCATCGATGAGCTCAAGGCGACCATCGTCGTGCTCGACCAGCGCCGAGCATGTCTCGACCCAGTCGCCGCAGTTGGCGTAGAGGATCCCGTCGGAGCCCTCCGCCGGGGTCCGCAGGTCCGCCTTGTGGATGTGCCCGCAGATGACCCCATCGAAGCCGCCCCGCCGGGCCTCGGTCGCGAGCGCCTCCTCGAAGCGGCTCACGAAGGTGCAGGCGCTCTTCACCTTCAGCTTGATCGTCCGCGCGAGCGAGTGATAGGGCAGCCCGAACGCGGATCGGGCGAGGTTCCACCACCGGTTCGCCCGCAGGAGCGCCCCGTAGCCGATCGCGCCGAGCTTCGCGACGCCCGGAGCGTGGCGTACCACGAGGTCGAACTGGTCGCCGTGGGTCACGAGCAACTGGAGCCCGCCCGCGGTCTCGTGCAGGGCGTTCAGCCGGATGCGGATCCCCCCGAACTCCATGCCGTCGAACTGGCGGGCCGCGTCGTCGTGGTTGCCCGGCAGGTAGGTGATCTCGGTGCCCCGATGGGCAAGCTTGAGGAGGCGCCGGATCACGCGGTTGTGCTCCGGCGGCCAGTACCAGCGCTGCCGGAGCCGCCACATGTCGATGACGTCGCCGACGAGGTAGAGGCGGTCGCAGTCGACCTGCTTCAGCCACCGCGAGAGGTCCTCGGCGCGGCAGCCCGCGGTCCCAAGGTGGCAGTCGCTGATCCAGACGGTCCTGAAGCGGGCTCGCACCGGGTCGCCTCCGTGCTCGAGCAAGGAGGATCGACCACCCGCCCGCCGCCGGCGATTCAGGAAGCGCACGGACCGCGCGTGGATTGCGCGGGCAAAAACACGCCGAGGCCCTTGCGGACCTCGGCGGAAGAACGCGTGGATGTCGCTCGGACGATCAGCCGCCCTGCGCCTCGCTGAGGAAGTCGCGACCGGTGATGCCGCCACGGGTCAGGATGTGGAAGGAGGTGTCCACGAGGAAGTCGTAGGACTGACCGCCGTAGTAGCCGGCGGTGCCGAGCGGCGTGTCCCGGAGCCAGAGACCGCAGCCCTGCTCGGAGGGACGGGTCGCCCGCTTGTCCATGTCCATCGCCGACCAGCAGCCCTTCATCGCGATGCTCGAGTCGAAGAAAGCGCAGACCGGCTGGCTGTTGTAGCCCTGGTTGAAGTACCACGACTCGTTGCCGCCCGCGAAGTTCGGGTTCGCGAGCTGCGGCGGCGGGTTCTGCAGCCAGTTGTGCTCGATCATCATCGTCTTGAGCGAGGGGTGCTTCGCCTGGCTCGAGGAGGGCGACTTGTAGGAGTTCGGGTTGCGCTGATTCGCGCCGGAACCGCCGTTGGGGCTCTTGAAGCCCTGGGCACACGGCTTCACGCCGCCCATGACCTCGGGATTCCACATCGCCGAGGAACTCCAGCAGTAGCTCGAGAAGGCGATGTTGGAGCCGTCATAGGTGAACTCGTCGGGAAGACCGAAGTACTTCTCGGCGATGCCGATGTTGATGCGGTCCTTCGGCGCGAAGAAGACCGGGTCGTAGTAGCGACCGTTGAGGTAGCTCGCGAACGCCTTGATGTTGGGGAGGCGGAAGGAGCCGAAGCCGGCGTCGCCGCCGTCGAAGCACATCGGCACGTACACGCAGGCGTTCTGCAAGCAGGTGGTCGACACGCTGAAGCCGCAGTTGGGTCCATTGACCCAGTAGCCCCAGATGCCGCCCGTCGCGGCGAAGCCGAGGATCATCTGGCTCGTGCAGCCGTAGTTCTGCTGCCAGTTGTTGCAGGCGTTCTGCGGCGAGCAGCCGCCCGAGTCGCCGCAGGGCGGCACGGAGCCCCACTCGTCGGGGTTGAAGGTCGGCTGGCGGTCCTGGAATTCGCCCCAGTAGGAGACGTTCGCCGCCGCGAGGTTTCGGAGGTTCGACTTGCTCTGATTGATCAGGGCAGCGTCGCGGGCCCGCGCGATTGCTGGAAGCAGGATCGCGATGAGCAGGCCGATGATCGAGACGACCACCAGCAACTCGACGATGGTGAAGCCACGTCCGTTTCGAATCGTCATGACTGTCCTTCCTTCGCCTGCGGTCCCGCAGGCTGGCGACCATGAGCATGCCACGCATCAGCATGCTGGTCCCGCCTCACGGAGGAAGCGGGGCGTCGGAATGCCCGGCTCCGAACCGGGCGTCCATGGGGTGCCGGCATGATCACGACCGGCGCGGACCCAAGAGATGTGACGGAGGGGGTCCGCTGCGGCGACTGCCGCCGGGGTGAATATACGACGGGTCGCCGCGGAGGAGACTCATCAAATCTCCTTTTGGCGGCGGATCCCGCCCATGGTCACACCCACCGCCCGGTTCCGAGAACCTTGACTCACGCGGCGGTCGGATCACCCGGCGTCCACGGCACGTCGGGCACCCCTGCCGCGTGGTTGGCGCCCCGCGCCATGGCGAAGAGGAGGTCGCTGACCCGGTTCACGAACCGGACGACCTCGTCGCCCACCGGCTCGGAGTGCCCCAAGGCGACGATCAGTCGTTCCGCCCGGCGGCAGACCGTCCGGGCAAGGTGAAGGCGGGCGGCGAGCTCGGTCCCGCCGGGTAGGACGAAGGTTCGGATCGGCGGGACCGCCCCATCGACCTCGTCGATCCACCGCTCGAGTTCGGCGACATGACGCTCCCCGACCCCGGGAAGGCGGCTCCGAAGGGGGGAACCTTCCGGCGTGGCGAGGTCCGCCCCGATGTCGAAGAGCCGCGACTGCAGCGAGGCAAGGATCTCCCTGAACCGCTGCCCCGTGGGATCCTCGCCGCAGGCGGCGGCGGCGAGACCGAGACCCGCGTTCAGTTCATCGACCGTCCCGTATGCCTCGATCCGGGGGTGGTCCTTGCTCACCCTGCCTCCGCCGAAGAGCCCGGTGGTGCCGTCGTCGCCGGTGCGGGTGTAGAGCTTCATCGGGGGTCCTCCAGTCGCGAGGCGGCAGTTTCGTCCGCCGCCCTGCCGGGATTCGATCAGACCATCCGGGCGCCCGCCCGGCGGGCGACCTCGACGATCCGCTCCGCGGTGCGGACCGCGGCGAGCCCCGCCTCGGCGTCGACCTCCGGGCGGCGTCCGGTCCGGACCGCGTCGAGGAAGTCCCGCGCCTGCAGCGTGAGGGGATCGTCGGAGCCGACCTGCAGCGGATCGACCTTCACGAGCTCGAGGTAGTTGAGGCTGGAGAGGTCCTCGCCGCCGCGGAGCCGCGCCCGCACCTCCTCGAGCTGCGCGCGGTTGGCGGTCTTGCGGACGACCGTGCCGGTGCGGGCACCGAAGTCGGCGGAGACGTAGTGCTCCTCGCTGATGATCCGCATCTTCCGCTCGGTCTTCATCGCGAGGCGGCTCGCGGTGACGTTCGCCACGCAGCGGACGCCGCCGGGTCCGGGCGGGAAGGTCAGGCGGGCGTTGCACACGTCCTCCGCCTCGCCGACCACGCACACCGCGTTCGCGGCGATCTCCTCCGGCTCGTGACCCACGAGCATCATGAGCAGGTCGAGGTCGTGGATCATCATGTCGAGGACGACGCCGACGTCGACGGAGCGGAAGGTCATCGGGCTGACCCGCTCGACCTGGATGAAGAGCGGTCGCAGCCCCTCGATCCCGCGGATCGCCCGCATCACGGGGTCGTAGCGGACGACGTGCCCGACCTGCAGCGCCGCGCCGCTCCGCCTCGCGGCATCGGCGATGCGGCGTGACTGGGCGATGTCCGCGGCGAGCGGCTTCTCGACGAGGCAGGAGACGCCGCGCTCGAGGAGCGCGACGACGAGCTCGGGATGCGTCACCGTCGGCGTCGCGACGACCGCGCAGTCCGGCGCCGCGGCGAGGAGGTCCTCCAGCGAGGAGAACGCCCGACCGCCGTGCTGCTCGACCGCCTGCGTGACCCGCGCCTGGTCGCGGTCGAGGACGCCGAGGAACTCGACGTCCTCCTGCCGGCTCATGACCCGCGCGTGGTGGCGACCCATGCGACCCACGCCGAGGACCGCGCAGCGGAGGGACTTCGACGACATGCCGGGTGGAGCTCCTGGGGCGACGGGATGGCGCTAGCGCGCCGGCTCGAGCCGGTGCGAGACGGCGCCGCGGAAGATCGCGAGTCCCGGCGGATCGCCGCGGCGAGCCGACTCCGGCAGCCGGGTCCAGCGGGGATGCCGCGACCAGCGGAGGTAGCGCTCCGGATGCGGCATCAGCCCGAACACGAGCCCGCTCGCGTCGCAGATCCCCGCGATGCGGCGGAGCGAGCCGTTGAAGTTCTCCCCCTCGGCGTAGCGCACCACGACCTGCCCGTTCGCCTCGAGCGCGGCGACCAGCGCCGGATCCGCCCGCAGTCGTCCCTCGCCGTGCGCGGAGGGAAGGAGCGCGACCTCCCTCGACGACGCCCGGTCGAGCCGGCTCGTCCAGACGCAGCGCGACGCGGGGTACTCGACGCCCGTCCAGCGATCCTCGAACCGCGCCGACTCGTTCGGCGAGAGCGCGATCGAGGGCGGCGCCGGCTCGTCCGGCCACTCCTCGCCCGGCGGCGGACCGGGAAGCAGCCCCGCCTGCACGGCGATCTGGAAGCCGTTGCAGGGCGCGAGGATCGGCACGCCGCGGCGCACCGCCTCGACGAGCGGGCGGTAGAGGTCCTTCCGCATCAGCGCCGCCATCACGCGACCTGCCGCGATGTCGTCGCCGTAGGAGAAGCCGCCCGGAAGACCGATCAGGTCGAAGCGGTCGATGATCGCCGGGCTCGCCCGCAGGCGGCGGAGCGTCACGAGCTCAGGCGATGCCCCCGCGAGCGCGAAGCCCTCGGCAAGCTCGCCGTCGCAGTTCGTGCCGGGCGCGGTGATGACGAGGGCGCGGAGCATCAGTCGATCCGTGCCCCGCGGTCCCACGCCTCGCGGAGTCGGGAAGTCGCGACCCGCGCCTCGCCGCCACGCGAGCGGAGGACGAGGTCGGTCCCCGCGTCGAAGGACCCGATCACCGCGTGCGGCAGGTCGCCGAGGAGCTTGCCCGCCTCGTCGAGCCGCGAGGGATCGACCTCGAGCAGGTAGCGGCTCGGCGTCTCGGCGAACGCGGCGGCAAGCGGCGGAAGGTCCCTGCCGACGCGGTCGAGCTCGATCGTCGCGCCGAGCCCGCCCGAGAACGCCATCTCCGCCGCGGCGGCGAGGAGCCCGCCCTCGCTCGCGTCGTGCGCCGAGCGGACGAGCCCCGCCGCGATCAGCCGATGCACCGCCTGCGCGACGCGAGGTCCCATCGCGAGGTCGACCGCCGGCAGCGATGGATCGGTCGCCTCGACCGCGGCGCCTCCGGCGACGAGGCGAAGATGGCTGCCGCCGGTCGCGGCGCCGGTCGCGCCGACGAGGAGGATCGCGCTCCCCGCCGACTTCGCGTCCATCGTGACCGCGAGGGCGATCTCGGGGACCGGGGCGAAGCCGGAGATGAGCAGCGTCGGCGGGATGCGGATGGTGCGGCCGTCCTCGGTCGAGAACTGGTTGTTGAGCGAGTCCTTGCCGGAGATGAAGGGCGCGCGGTAGGCGATCGCGCCGTCGTAGCACGCCTCCGCGGCGCGGACGAGGGCGCCCATGCTCGGCGCGTCGCCGCAGCCGGGCCAGCAGAAGTTGTCGAGGATCGCGATGCGGTCCGGATCCGCGCCGACGCAGACGAGGTTCCGCACGCACTCGTCGATCGCGGCGAGGCCCATGAGGTAGGGATCGCGCTCCCATCCGGTCGCGAGCCCGCAGGCGATCGCGAGCCCGCGACCACGACCGGGCACCGGCTCGATCACCGACGCGTCGGAGGGTCCGCCCGCGCCGACGCCGACGAGGGGCTTCACGACGGTGCGACCCTGCACCTCATGGTCGTACTGCCGGATGATCCAGGACTTGCTCGCGAGGTTCGGGTGCGCCAGGAGACGCCCGAGCACCTCGAGGATCGAGGCGGGGTCCTCGCCCGCGGCGGGCGCCCGCGAGGCGGGCGCCGCGGGCGCGGGCGACCAGGTCGCCTCGCGCACCGGCATCGGCACGCCGCCGTGCAGGAAGTCCATCGAGAGCCGACCGACCTCCTCGCCGCGCCAGCGCAGCACGAGGTCGCGCGACGGCGTGCCGAATCGACCGAGGTCCGCCCACTCGACCTCGTGATCCGCGCAGACCGCGGCGAGCCGGTCGAGGTTCGCGGGCGGCACCGCGAGCACCATTCGCTCCTGCGCCTCGGAGATCCACACCTCGGTCGGGTCGAGCCCGGCGTACTTGAGGGGCGCGCGGTCGAGGTCGACCTCGGCGCCGAGGGATGATCCCATCTCGCCGACGGCGCTCGAGAAGCCTCCGGCGCCGCAGTCGGTGATCGCCCGGAAGAGCGGTCCGCCCTCCGCGTCGCGGGCGGCGAGCACCGCGTCGAGCATCTTCTTCTCGACGACCGCATGCCCGATCTGCACCGCGTGGGCGAACTCGTCGGCGTGCGAGTCGGTGAGCTCGGCGCTCGAGAAGGTCGCGCCGTGGATGCCGTCGCGACCCGTGCGGCCGCCGAGGGCGATGATGCGGTCGCCCGCCGCCGCGGCGCCGCGCACGAGGTGGCGCGGGAGCAGTCCGACCACGCCGCAGAAGACGAGCGGGTTCCCCACGTGCCGCGGGTCGAACCACACCGCGCCGCTCAGCGTCGGGATCCCCATGCGGTTCCCGTAGTCGCGCACGCCCGCGACGACCTCGGAGAGGACCCGCCGCGGCGGCAGGCACCCCGCGGGAACCTCCTCGAGGTCGGGCGGCGCGACGCAGAAGACGTCGGTCGCGGCGATCGGCCTCGCGGCGAGCCCGGTGCCGATCACGTCGCGGATGCAGCCGCCGATCCCGGTCGCGCTTCCGCCGTAGGGCTCGATCGCGGAGGGATGGTTGTGCGTCTCGACCTTGAAGCACACCGCGTGCTCCTCGTCGAAGGCGACGACGCCCGAGTTGTCGACGAAGACCGAGAGGCACCAATCGATCCCGCCCGCGATGAGCTCGCGGGTCGCGGCGGCAACGGTGCTCTTCAGGAGGTTCTCGATGACGACCGTGCCGTCAGGCTCGACGCGGTGCCCGGGCCGCCCCCGCGACGCGAGGGCACGGATCGAGGGGAAGCCGCCGGGAGACTCGCGGAGCCGCACGGTGGACTTCAGCGTCTTGTGGACGCAGTGCTCGCTCCAGGTCTGGGCGAGCGTCTCGAGCTCGATCGCCTTCGGCTCGCGGTCGAGCGCGCGGTAGTGCGCCTGCACCGCCCGCATCTCCTCGAGCGAGAGGAAGAGATGTCCCTCCCGCGAGAGCCTCGCGAGCGCCGCGTCGTCGAGCCCGCGGAGCGGCACCTCCCGCGAGGTCGCCTCGCGCGAGCGTCCGGCGGGGAATCGCTCCGGATGGAACGCCCCGCCATGAACCGCGTGGACGACGGTGTTCGCGAGCAGGCGCTCGGCGATCCGCCTCGCCTCCTCGGGCGAGGCGCCCTCGAGCTCCCAGCGGGTTCCGGTCGAGACCTCGACGCGGTGATCCTCGGGAAGCCCGAGCATCGCGGCGATCGCCGTCCGCACGCTCTCCGCGGCGGGATCGGTGACGCCCGGGAGGGGATGCACCTCGACGACGCCCGCCTCGTCGGCGGAGGCGCCCGCGGTCGCGAACGACGCCGACTCCGAGACCGGATCGGCGAGGAGACTCGTGGCGATCCTCGCCGCGGCGGCGTCAGGGACCTCGTCGCGGTCCGCCTCGATCAGGTAGACCGCGGTCCGCCTGACCGCCCGCAGGGAGCGGGCGAGGGCGAGGTCGCGGATCTCTCGAAGCACCCGCGCAGCGCGGGGGTCATGCTCCCCGGCGCCGAGCCGCGGGCGGACCTCGATGCGGAGGACGCGTCGGCGCGACGACGTCGCCTCCTCGCCGGTCCTCCTCGCGGTCGCGCCTGCCGGGGTCATGGGGGCGGGATTCTACGGGCCGGTCACCCTCCGATCGCGGCGGCAAAAGCGGCGTCGCCGACCCGGCGAGGGATCGGCGACGTCGAACGAAGCCCGTGGTCGGGCGGGCAGGTCGGGGAATCAGAAGAACAACTGGAACTGCGTCCGCAGCACGAACTGGTTCGAGCTGGTGGTCGCCCGCAATCCGTACGCCGGATCCGCCCAGAAGTAGGAGACCGGGTTCAGCGCCCACCCGAAGTCGGTGGTCCACTTGGCGTTCTGACCCTTGAGGTAGTAGTTCGCGCCGAAGGTCACCAGGCTCAGGTCGCCGGGCAGGTTGTAGTTGGCGGGGGCGAAGCTGCCGGCTCCGGTCGCGGCCTGGTTCGGGAGGTTGAAGGGTCCGCTGCTCGAGCCGTACTCGTACTGGGCGAAGAGCTCCCACTCGTCGGAGACGTAGATCGAGCCCTGGACGAGGAAGCCGTAGATGTTGATCGAGCTGGCGTAGTAGCTCGAGAGCGAGTTGAAGCCCTGCGGGGTCATCGTGTTGGGCGTGGCGGCGCCCGAGGAGACGTTCGACCAGTAGAACGATCCGAAGATGCTGGCGCCTCCGAAGTTGAAGGTCGCGTCCGCGGTCAGGTTGAACCAGTCGTTGTAGCCGCCGACGCCGCTCGAGTTGACGAGGGTGGTGCCGTTGACGGCGCCCTCGAGTCCCTGCGAGTAGTAGGGCTGACCCTGCTGGTAGTGGACCGCCGCGCCGAGCAGCACGCCGAACTCGTCGCCGCGGGGGCTGGTCATCTCGCGGAACTCCTCCCAGAGCCCGTCGATCTTGACCTCGAGCCGGCTGGTGATCGCCCAGCTCGCCTGCGTGTAGTACCAGGGCGATCCCGAGGGATCCGTGCCGACGAGCTCCAGATAGTCGCCGGCGAGGTTGTCCTCGCCGCCGTCGGAGTAGGCGAGCTTCCACCGAAGACTGTCGCCGTAGTACTCGAGCTCGAGTCCCTGCGAGTAGCCGAGACCGAGGTGGCTCGAGATGACCGAGCGGGAGCACGCGAGGAGGTACGCCTCGTAGACGAGGAACTCTCGGTCGAAGGGCAGGCGGAACTGACCGAACCGGATCGCCCAGTCCTGGCTCAGGTTCGCCCGCATCCAGGCGTCCATCATGCGGAAGGTGCCGCTGCCGGACTCGCCGATCGCGGTGTTCTGGACCGCCATGGTGCCGGGGTTCGCGAGCGCCGCCCCGCCCCGACCGCCCATGCCCTGCCCGATCACGTAGTTGCTGTTGTCGTTCGAGAAGTTCCCGCGGAGCATGAACTCCAGGCTCGAGTCGAACATCTTGCCGCTGAAGGTGAGCTCGGCGTTGGGGATCTCCCAGCCCCAGCGGTCCTGCTCGAGGTCGGGCGAGTTCGGGAACCGAAGGCTCGTGGGGTTCGACCCGAAGTGGCTCCAGGTGAAGCGGGTCTGCATGAGCCCCTGCACCTTGAGGCTGAAGCCGCCGTCGGGGCTCGCGATGAAGAAGCCGTTGTTGTAGCCCGCGGTGACGCCGGTCGACTGGAAGCTCGTCCGCGTCTCCGCGTCGGCGAGGACGTCGGTGACGATGCCGCGGATCTGCGAGGCGCGCTCCTCGGTGAGCCACTCGTCGCCGTCGGCGGCCTTCAGGTCGCGGACCTCCTGGGTGAGCGACTGGTTGGCGTTCTCGAGCTCGCGGAGCCGCTTCGCCATCTCGGCGAGGGTCATCGAGTCGTCGTTCGACGCCGCCGGCGCCGCGATCGCGGCGGCGACGAGCACCCCGAGGGAGCGGAACGAGGAGGGACGAGACGCGGTCATGCGGGACTCTCCTGTCTTCGACCGCGGGCAGGACCCCGCGGCACGACGAACGCGTCGGATCGGGCGGGCGCACGAGCCTCCCGCCGGTCGGTCCAACCGCGTTATCGAGCGTCATCGGCGCGCCGGGGGGGATCTCTGCGGCATTTGCGGGCAGGGGCGGAGAACTTCCGACGCCGGACCGCCCCGACTCGACCTCGGTCCGGGAATCACGCCTCGGTCGGTTGCGGAGGCGAGGGCAGGCGGCGATAACCCCGCCCGTGCCGACGACCCCTTGGACCGAGAACCTGCGTGGTCGCATGCTCGTCCTCGACGGACCGGACGGCTGCGGCAAGTCGACCCAGGTCGCGCGGCTCGTGCAGTGGCTTCGGGACCACCACCTCGATCCGGTCGAGGTCCGCGAGCCGGGGGGCACCGCGATCGGGGAGCGGATCCGGGCGATCCTGCTCGATCCCGCCTGCGAGGAGATGGACCTCCGCTGCGAGATGCTCCTCTACATGGCGAGCCGGGCACAGCTCTGCCTCGAGAAGATCCGCCCGGCGCTCGCCGCCGGTCGCACGGTCCTCTCCGACCGGTTCCTGAGTTCCACCCTCGCCTATCAAGGAACGGCGGGCGGGCTCTCCGCGGAGTCGATCGTCGCGGTCGGCGAGGTCGCGACCGAGGGGATCCGACCCGACCTCACGGTGATCCTCGACGTCGACGAGCGGATCGCCGCGACCCGCCTCTCGCCCCTCCTCGACCGGATCGAGCAGCGGGGACTCGACTTCCATCGTCGGGTCCGCGAGGGCTACCTCGACCAAGTCCGTCGATGGCCGGACCGCTACGCCCTGCTCGACGCGACCCAGCCTCCCGAGGTGGTCTTCGAGCAGCTGGTGTCCGCCCTCGCGGCGGCGGGCGCCCGTTGGGTCCCCCGAGCCCCGGTCGCCGCCCGGCGGTCCGGATGAGCCGCCTGATGGATCTCGACGCCCGCGATCCTGCCGACCGGCGCCGCGTCGGGCGGGCGAGGCTTGATCCCTCGGAGCGTCCCGCGCGGGTCCGCGTCGAGGAGGCGGGCGAGGGTCGGGACCTCTTCCTCGAGTGGGATGGTGCCCTCGACGACGCGGGGCGGCTCCGCCGCTGCCCGGTCTGCGGCTGCGCGAACCTCTTCCGCCACCGCGCCGTCCCGGCGGTCACGCCCTTCGTCATCGTCCTCGCCTTCGCCGGCATGGTGCTCGCGATCCTCGGCTTCGCCGACGATCCGCGGGTTCTCGTCGGTCTCGTGGCGGTGCTCGTCGTCGACGTCGGCGTCCTCGCCTTCTCCCGCACGCACCTCGCCTGCTACCGATGCCGGAGCCGCTTCCTCGGGATCCCGATCGCGCGGCAGCACCGCGCCTTCGATCGGATCGAGTCGGAGCGCGAGGAGAACCAGCCTCGTCCGGTCTAGCGGCGGCTCGTCGGAGACGGCGTCAGGATGCCTCGGCGGCATCCTCGTCGGCGGGATCCTCGTCCTCGCCGCCGACCGGCGAGTCGCCGAAGATCGACGACCCGACCCGGACGAGGTTCGCCCCGCAGGCGATGGCGACCTCGAAGTCGCCGCTCATCCCCATCGAGAGGATGTCGAAGCGGTCGCCGCCGGAGCCGCCCGCACGGATGTCCTCGAAGAGCTCGCGGCAGCGGGTGAAGGTGCGCCGCGCCACGTCGAGGTCGGTCGAGCCGTCCTCGGCGAGGGGCGCCATGCACATCAGCCCGCGGGGTCGGACGTTCACCATCGTGTCGATCTGGTCGACGAGGTGCCTCGCCGCGGCGGGGGCGACGCCCCCCTTCTGCGACTCGCCCGCGACGTTGACCTGGACGAGGATCTCGATCGGCTGCTCGCGACGCGCCGCGACCGCCTGGATCTCCTCGGCGAGGCGGAGGCTGTCGACGCCGTGGATGAGCCGCGAGAGCTCCACCGCCTTGCGGACCTTGTTCCGCTGGAGCCTGCCGATCATGTGCCAGCGCACCGCGCGGGGATGCGCGGCGGCGCCGGAGGACTCCGGCAGCTGCCGGCGGCGACCGAGGTACTCCTCGACCTGCGCGGCGCGCTGGATGAGCTGCTGCACGCGGTTCTCGCCGAGGTCGACGTGACCGAGCCCGATGAGCTCGCGGATCTGGTCCATCGAGGCGTGCTTGGTCACCGCGACGAGGCAGATCTCGCGGGGATCGCGACCCGCCTCGGCGGCGGCGGCGGCGACGCGCCCGCGCACCTCGGCGAGGCGCGACGAGAGCGATTGATCCGAGGACTCGCTCGCGGCCTCCTTCACCGTGGACTCCATGGCGGCGAGCATAGATGGAGGGCGCGCCGCGCACAACCGACCTCGCGCCGCGGCGGTGGCGTGTACGCTGCCGCGCGATGGGCCCGCCGAACGATCGCGTCCCGCCTCGCGCTCCGGTCGTGCTGATCATCCGCGACGGCTGGGGGGAGAATCCCCATCCCGAGCAGGATGCCTTCAACGCCGTGCGCCTCGCCCGCACGCCGGTCGCCGATCGGCTCATGCGCGACCATCCGACCACGCTCGTCGCCACGAGCGGCGAGGACGTGGGGCTGCCGAGCGGCCCCGACGGTCCGGTGATGGGGAACTCCGAGGTCGGTCACCAGAACCTCGGGGCGGGTCGGATCGTCGATCAGGAGCTCATGCGGATCACCAACGCGATCCGCGACGGCTCCTTCGACCGAAACCCCGTGCTCCTCGCCGCGCTCGACCGCGCCCGACGCGGCGGGCGGGTGCACCTGCTCGGGCTCGCGAGCGACGGGCAGGTCCACAGCGACCTCCCGCACCTCCTCGCCCTCGTCGACCTCGCCGCCCGCGAGGGCGTGCCGGGCGACCGCCTCCTCGTCCATGCCATCACCGACGGTCGCGACACCTCGCCGACGCGGGGAATCGAGTACCTCCGGCGGATCGAGCGGCACCTCGCGGAGCGCGGGATCGGGGAGGTCGCCTCGGTCATGGGGCGCTACTTCGCGATGGACCGCGACCACCGCTGGGACCGCGTCGAGAAGGCGTGGCGCTGCCTCGTCGGGCCGGTCGAGGCGACCGCGGCGAGCGCCGAGGCGGTGCTCGAGTGGCAGTACGCCCACCCCGCCGACGAGTCGCGGAAGGGCGACGAGTTCGTGCCGCCGACCGCGGTCGTGCCGCCGGAGCGACCGTCGCTCCGCGAGGAGGGTCGGATCCGGGACGGCGACGCGGTCGTCTTCTTCAACTTCCGCGGCGACCGGCCTCGCGAGCTCGTGAAGGCGTTCGTCCTCGACGACGCGGCGTGGAGCACGGTGACCGGCGGCGGGTTCCGGCGCGGTCGGCGACCGAAGGACCTCCTCTTCGCGACCTTCACGGAGTACGAGGCGGGACTTCCCGTCGAGGTCGCCTTCGCGAAGCCTCCGAAGATGACCGGCACGCTCGGCGAGGCGGTGTCGCGGGCGGGGCGAAGACAGTTCCGCTGCGCGGAGACGGAGAAGTTCCCGCACGTGACCTTCTTCTTCAACGACTACCGCGAGGACCCGTTCCCCGGCGAGCGGCGGGAGATCATCCCGAGCCCGCGCGACGTCGCGACCTACGACCTGAAGCCGGAGATGAGCGCCGAGGGCGTCTGCGCGGCGGTGCTGCGGCGGCTCGCGGCGCCCGACTGCGAGGACCTCCTCGTCGTCAACTTCGCGAACCCCGACATGGTCGGGCACACCGGGAGCCTCGAGGCGACGATCCGCGCGGTGGAGAAGGTCGACGAGTGCGTCGGTCGGATCGTCGACGCGACGCTCGCCCGCGGCGGCTCGCTGATCGTCACCGCCGACCACGGGAACGCCGAGCAGATGAAGGATCCCGAGACGGGTCGGCCGCAGACCGCGCACACGAACTTCAACGTCCCGCTCATCGTGGTGGGCAAGCGGTTCGAGCAGGCGGACCTCCGGGAGGATGGTCGCCTCGCCGACGTCGCCCCGACCCTGCTCGAGATGATGGGGCTCCCGCGACCCGCGGAGATGACCGGGCGAAGCCTGCTGATCTGACCGCTCGACGACTGGCGCGGGCGCTAGTCGCGGACGAACACGCCGCGGAGGCGTCCGCCGACGAGGGATCCTCGGGTCGGCGCCGCCGGCTGCAGGCCGCTCGCCGCGGCGAGCAGGTCGAGGTCGGAGGTCCGCACCGGCCAGGGCGGACCCTCCGCGTCGCCCCGCGGACCATCGCCGTCGTGACCGACGATGACGAGCGCCCCGCGCGGGCTCAGGAGGTTCGCGAGCGCCGCGAGCGCCGCGCGATGGCGCGAGGGCGGCATCGACTGCAGGCAGAACGCGTCCACCACGAGGTCGAAGCGGCGGAGCCAGCGCGACGGGGGCGAGAAGAGGTCGCCCTCGACGTAGCTCGCCTCGTGCTCCGGATCGAGGCGCCGCGCCCACGCGACGGCGGTCGGGCTGAGGTCGAACGCGGTGACGTCGAAGCCGCGCCGCGACAACTCCCGCGCGTCGTCGCCGAGCCCGCAGCCGACGACGCAGGCGCGGCACCCCGCGCGAAGGACGGCGTGCGCGTCCCGATCGAGCCACTCGAGGAGCGCCGGATCCGGAATCGACCGCGCCCACGGGACCCGCGCCGCATCGCCGCCCGCCTCGACGTAGAGGCGCTCGAAGTCCGGGGCGAGGGCAGGACCTGGAATTGAGGTCGTCATGGCAAGGGCGCGCTCTGGGAGTCGGCGTCACCCTAGCGATCCGACGCGACCAGAGTCAATGACTCTTCCCGCGACCGCGGGCGCTTGCGCTCGGATGCTCTCCGCGAGATTGATCACTGCTGACGAGGGATTCGCCGATAACTCCCTTCCGTGCGGGCGTCGTGCCCGCCCTGACCGATGGCGGGCGTCGGAGGCAGCGCTTGGACGGGTCCCCGCGAAGGTGCCGAAGTCGATGAACCCCCCTCCCGCGACCGGACCACGACTGTGGTGGACGACCCTCCCCGACGGGGCGCAGATCGCCGTGCCCGACGACCTGCGTCTCCTCAGCCGGTGGGTGCTCGAGGAGCAGGGCGACTGGTTCGAGGACGAGATCCGCTTCGTTCGCCGATGGTTCCCGATCGGCGGAGCGGCGGTCGACGTCGGCGCGAACTATGGGAGCTACTCGCTTTCGCTCGCCGCCCGCGGAGGTCCCTCATCGAGGATCGTCGCGTTCGAGCCGACCTCCAGCGTCGCGGGGTGCCTCGCCCAAAGCATCAAGCGAAACCGCTTCGAGCACCTCGAGCTCGTGCCCAAGGCGGTCTCGGAGTCCGCTGGACGGGCGTGGCTGCGGCACTCCGCCAACAGCGAACTGAACGAGCTCTCCGCGGCGGGCGGGGGTCCTGGCGAGTTCGTAGAGACGATCCCGATCGACGACTGGCATCGCGGCTCCGGATCGACGCGGATCGATTTCCTGAAGATCGACGCCGAGGGTCACGAGCTCGCGGTGCTCGCCGGCGCCCGGCGAGTGCTCGAGGAGGCGTCGCCGCTGGTGATGGCGGAGCTGCGGCATGGCGACGCGGTGAACGTGGCGCTCGCCGACGCGCTGCGCTCGCGCGGCTTCGCGATCCATCGACTGATGCCCGGTCCGATGGTCCTCGTGCCGTTCGAGCTCGACGGCGAGATCGAGCCGTTCCAGCTCAACCTCCTCGCCTGCCGCCCCGATCGATCGGCGGAGCTCCGCTCGGCGGGATTCCTGGTCGACCAGCCCGCGAAGATCCTGCCGTCCGCGCCGACCGAGCTGGTCCGTTCATGGGTCGCCTTGCACGGCGAGCTTCCGGACCCCGCCGACTGGCGCGAGATCCCGGAGCAGTTGCTGCAGGCGATGGCCGAGCACGTCGCGTCCCTCCACCGCGATGCTGGTCCTGAGGAGCGCGTCGCGCGGTCGAGCGAGGCGCTCCGCCTTGCCGAGCAAGCCTCCGAGGCGCCGCTGGCTCCGGCCGCGCTCGCCTCCTGCGCCGTCATCGCCTGGCACGCGGGGGCAAGGGAGCTCGGCGTACGCTTCGCGGGACGGGCGGCGCAGCTGCTCGCGACGTCCCCGGATCGACCTCACGTCGTGCCCTCGCTTCTTCGGGGAGTACGCCCCGATGGCTCTCCCGCTGACCTGCTCGGCTTCCGCACCGCGGTGATCTCCGCGTGGGAGTGCCGCCGCTCGTGGTCGACCTACTTCAGCGGGATCGCGGCGATCCAGCCCCTGCGGATCTCGCGGGCGCTCGGTCGATCGACGCCGGAGATTGACCGGCGGCTCGAGCTGGTCTCGCGGGTGCAGGCACGCTAGACGGGCAGCTCGCGCCAATCCCCGGAGCCCGGGTCTGCTCAGGCGTGGATCGCCCGCTTCTCCGTGGCGAGCGCCGCCTCGTGGATCGACTCCGCCATCGTCGGGTGCGCGTGGACCGTCGAGATGATGTCCTCCGCGGTCGCCTCGAGCCGGATCGCGAGGCCGATCTCCGCGATCAGCTCGCTCGCGTCCTCGCCGAGGATGTGGCAGCCGAGGATCTCGCCGTGGGGCTTCGAGGTGATGAGCTTCACGAGCCCGGTCGTCGCCCCGACGGCGATCGCCTTGCCGTGACCCTTGAGCTGGTAGACGCCCACCTGGTACTGCAGTCCCTTCGCCTTCGCGTCGCGCTCGGTCATGCCGATCGAGGCGATCTGCGGGTTGCAGTAGGTGCAGCCGGGGATCGACGCGTAGTCGACGCCGAGGGTGTGGTGCCCGAGCATCCGCTCGACGCACGCCACCGCCTCCTCGCTCGCGACGTGGGCGAGCCACGGCGGACCGATCACGTCGCCGATCGCGTAGATCCCGGGCACGCTCGTCTGGTAGGTCGGCGCCTTGCTCTCGCGATAGTCGGTCCAGAGGTGACCCTTCTCGACGCGGATCCCGAGCGACTCGTCGAAGAGCCCGTCGAAGCGACCGACCACGCCGATCGCGACGAGCACCGCCTCGCACTCGATCGACTTCACCGCGGTCGGGTCCTTCGTCGAGGACGCGGCGACGACGGCGCCGGTCCCCTTCTTCTCGACCTTGGCGACGACGTGCCCGGTCAGGAACTCGATCCCCTGCCGCGCGAACGCCTTCTCCGCCGCCGCCGAGATCTCGTCGTCCTCGACCGGCAGGATGCGGTCCTGCATCTCGATGACGGTGACCTTCGTCCCGAACGCGTTGTAGAAGTACGCGAACTCCATCCCGATCGCGCCCGAGCCGACGATGACCATCGACGCGGGGCGCCTCGGCAGGGTCATCGCCTCGTAGCTCGAGATGATCGTGGCGCCATCGGGCGTCACGCCCGGCAGCGAGCGCGGCGCCGCGCCGGTGGCGATCAGCACGCGGTCGGCGGTGAGCGAGCCCGCGACCTTGCCGCCGGAGCCCCGGTAGTAGTCGCCGGTCGCCTCGCGCACCTCGACGCGGCAGGGCTTGCCGCCGGTCGCGCCGGAGAGGATCTTCGCGTGCCCGACGAAGTGCTCGATCTTGTTCTTCTTGAAGAGGAACCCGATCCCGCCGTTGAGGACGCCGGTGATCTTGCGGCTCCGCCCGATCACCTTCTCCCAGTCGACCTTCACCGCCTTGGGATCGACCTCGAGCCCCCACTCGCCGCCGTGGGTGATCGCCTCGCGGTAGAGCTCCGCGTTGTGGAGGAGCGCCTTGGTCGGGATGCAGCCCCAGTTGAGGCAGACGCCGCCGAGCTTGTCGCGCTCGATGCAGGCGACCTTGAGGCCCATCTGCGCCGCCCGGATCGCCCCGACGTAGCCGCCGGGACCTCCGCCGATGACGATGAGGTCGAAGTGCTTGGTGTCGCTCACGGAACGATCGCTCCGGCCGGCGGTGCCCATCAAGGGGGTCCCGCGGGGGGCGGCATCATATCGGTCGCGCCGCGGCGGATCGGCAGACTCCTTGGAGGCGGCGGAGGGCTCCGCTAGCATCCGCCCCTTCCCCTGGAGCCACGCGTGCGGACGGCGCTGATCAGCGACATCCACTCGAACCTGCCGGCGCTCGAGAAGGTCCTCGCGGACATCGACCGCCGCGGCGTCGACCGCATCGTCTGCCTCGGCGACATCGTCGGCTACGGTCCCGACCCGATCGAGTGCGTGGACCTCGTCGCGGCGCGGTGCGAGTGGTCGCTGATGGGCAACCACGACTTCGGGGTCCTCTACGAGCCGACCAACTTCAACAGCGCCGCCGAGCAGGCGGCGTACTGGAGCCGCGCCCGCCTCGAGGAGGGCGCCCGCCTCGATCCGGAGAAGGGTCGCCGGCGCCTCGACTACCTCAACCGCCTCCGGGTCCGGGTGCTCCTCGACGAGCGGTTCCTCTGCGTGCACGGGACCCCCCGGCGCCCGATCAACGAGTACCTCTTCCCGGACGACGCCACGAACAGTCCCTCGAAGATGGAGCAGATCTTCGACCGCTTCGACGTCGCGTGCCTGGTCGGTCACACCCATGTGCCGGGCGTGTTCATCGACGATCCCGACTTCCTTCGGCCGGCGGAGTTCGACGGCACCTACCGCCTCGAGGAGGGGCACAAGGTGATCGTGAACCCCGGCTCGGTCGGCCAGCCCCGCGACCTCGATCCCCGCGCGAGCTACGCGATCCTCGAGTCGGGCGACGCCGGCGCGGCGGTCGAGTTCGTCCGCTGCGAGTACGACGTGAGGACGACCGTCGAGAAGATCCACGCGATCCCCGAGCTCCATGACTGGCTCGGCGATCGCCTCTACGAGGGTCGCTGACCCGCGGACGGCGAGGACGATGGACCCAAGACTGAAGCGGATCCTGCTCCCGATCGTGGTCGGCGCCGCGGCGCTGGCGATCCTTGCGCTGGTGGTCACCGGCGGAGGCTCCCCGAAGAAGGCGGCGGATGCCCCTTCCGAGCAGGTCGCCTCCCCGCCAGCCGATGCCGCGGCGACCGCGCCGCCCGCCTCGACGACGACCGACGGCGCGACCGCGGCGCTTGCGCCGCCCGCGAGCGCCGCCTCCGCCGCGCCGACGACGCCGCCGACCACGCTTGACCTCGTCGCATCGCCGACCGCGGAGCCGGTCGCCGCCCCGACCCCGCTCGGCTCGCTCGATCCCGCGGCGCATCCCTACCGGATCGACTTCGCGCCGACCGGCGCCGGCATCGATCGGATCGTCTTCTCCGACTACTGGCGCACCGCGGCGGATGCCCGCCGCGCCCAGGCGCACCGGCGTGATGCCTCCGCGCCCGCCCCGGCGGAGGACGACCGCTACCAGCTCCGCACGCTCGGTCGGCTCTACGAGAGCAAGCGCGACGTCTACCACGACGTGCCGCTCCTCTCGATGCGGACGCTCCGCATCGACGGCGAGGAGGTCTGGCTCTTCGGCGCGACCTGGTCCGAGGTCTCCCCCGGCGTCTTCCGAAGCCTCGTCAAGGACGGCGCCGGCAGCCCGGTCCTCGAGGTCGAGCGGGCGTACTCGATCGAGGATGGTCCCGTCGCCGGCTACCGGCTGAGCCTCCTCCAGCGGGCGAGGAACCTGACCGACCGACCGCTCCGCGTCGCGTGGCAGCAGTACGGACCCGGCGACCTCGACCAGGACAAGGACAGCTACCTCGAGGTGCGGCGGTTCCACTTCGGCTACCTGCTTCCCGCCGCGCGCGACCCGAGCCAGTCGATCGTGCTCGCCGAGGGGCAGATGTACGAGCGGAGCGCGTTCGTCGACCAGATCAAGGAGGGCGACTTCGAGGTCTGGCCGAACCGCGCGAGCCGCGACGACTCGCTCTCGGCGTCGTGGTACGGCTCGACGAACCGCTACTTCGGCCTCGCCGTCTTCGCTCCCTACGCGCCGCCCGCCCAGCCGTCGAAGCTCCTCGCCGGCAGCGTCGAGCGGATCCTCGCCCAGCTCGGAAGCGCCGAGGGCGGCGGCGAGGTGATCTTCACGGTGCTCGAGGGTCCCGAGAAGGTCCTCCCGCCCGGCGGCGAGGCGTCGTGGGACCTCGGCGTCTACGCGGGACCGCTCGAGCGGGGGATCCTCCTCGGCGAGCAGCCCTTCTCCGCGCTCAACCTCGGCGGGCTCATCACCTACGTGATGAACTCCTGCTGCACGCTCTGCACCTTCGCGTGGCTCGCGAACCTGCTGGTCGTCTTCCTGACGTTCATCCACGACCACGTCGTCTTCGACTGGGCGCTCTCGATCATCCTGCTCGTGCTCGTCGTCCGGGCGATCCTGCACCCGCTGACCCGCCGGGCGCAGGTGCAGATGACCCGCTTCGGCAAGGGGATGTCGGCGCTCAAGCCGGAGCTCGACGCCCTCCAGAAGCGCTACCGCGACGATCCCCGCAAGATGCAGCAGGAGCAGCTGCGGCTCTACCGCGAGAAGGGCATCAACCCCGCGGGCTGCCTCGGCGGGCTGCTCCCCACGTTCCTCCAGATGCCGATCTGGATCGCGCTCTACGCGATGCTCTTCTTCGCCTTCGAGCTGCGGCAGGCGCCGGCGTTCTTCGGGGTGTTCCAGCAGATGGGCGGCTGGACCTTCCTCGGCGACCTGAGCGCGCCGGACCGCTTCATCCCCTTCCCGAAGCCGCTCGACCTGTGGCTCTTCACGATGCAGGGGATCAACTTGCTGCCGCTCCTCATGGGGCTCGTCTTCTGGTTCCAGCAGAAGTACATGACGCCGCCGACCGCGGCGACGCTCACCGACGAGCAGCGGCAGCAGCAGCAGATCATGAAGCTGATGATGGTGATCATGTTCCCGCTCATGCTCTACGCGGCGCCGAGCGGGCTGACCCTCTACATCCTCACCTCGAGCTGCATCGGGATCGTGGAGGGGCGGATCATCCGCCGCCGCATCGAGGTCCTCGACGCGATGCCGAAGCCCGCCGAGGAGCCCCGCCGCGGCGGCGCCCGCGACCGGATCGGCCGCATGTACGCCGACGCGCTCGAGCGGGCAAGGCAGCGGCAGTCCGAGAAGGACCGCGCCGCGCAGCAGCGGAAGTTCAAGGACCGGAGGTAGGCGCCTCCCCGGCGCCGCGGGCGCGCTCATCGCCGAGACGCCGGCGATGAAGCCCGCCGCGCGGACGCCCCGCGACGCCCCGATCGCCTCACGCGCCCCGGCGAAGCCTCTCCGCCACCTCCGCCATCTGCTCGAGGCGGATGAGCTTCTCGCGGAAGGAGAGCTGCAGGAACTCCCGCTCCTGCGCGCGGCGCACTCCATCGAACGTCGCGAGCGACCAGTCGATCTCGCCCTCCGGAACGGGATGCTCGGGGGACCGCGGGCGCGACCCGGCGCCGCGCGGGGTCGGCTCGTCGCGCTCAGGCATCCTCGAGTCCCTCCACCTCGAGTCCCTCCCTCTTGAGACCATCCATCGTGAGTCCGTGGATGCGGCGAAGCTCGGCGACGTCCGCCAGATCCTGCGGGCGACCGGCGTCCGCCTTCATGCGGAGGAGGGTCGGCAGCCGGAGGATGCGGACCGTCACGCCCGGCGAGAGCTCCGCGACCCGCGCCTGCGCGTGCTCGGAGGTGAAGTCGAACGACTCGCGCACCAGGACGTCGATCGGCGTCTCCCGATGCGCCTCGCTGTGGAACGCAAGCACGGTCATGCCGCGCTCGGCGATCCAGCGCGAGCGGGTCGCCTCATCCGCCAGCTGCGCGGCGGTCACCGGGATGCGTGGCGCGTATCCGATCGAGCCCAGCGCCTCGAAGAGCCGCGGCGCCGACGCCGCGTCGAGCGGCACGACCAGGTCCAGATCCTGCGTCTGGCGTCCATAGCCGTGGGCGACGACCGCCAGCCCTCCGACGACGATGAAGGGAACTCCCGATGCATGCAGCGCCCGGGCGATGGTCTCGATGCTCGCGAGCCTCATGGTCCGCCGACACTGTATCCCCGGCGGATCACGCCGCCGGACTCGATGCCGGACAAGACCTCGAAGGTCCGAGGAGACGCCGAGGAGGAGTCCCTCACTTCCCGATGCAGAAGCGGGCGAAGATGCGACCGAGCACCTCGTCCGGCTCGAGGCGCCCGCCGATCGTGCCCAGCGCGTCGAGCGCCTCGCGGAGCAGCGACGCGACGAGCTCCTCATCGCGCGGCGCCTCGCCCTCCGACGCCCGCGCGAACGCCTCCGCCTCGGCGAGGAGCGACGTGGCGCGGGAGATCGCCGCGCGGTGCCGCTCGGAGAGCGCAAGCTCCGCGCCGCCAGACGAGCCGAGCCCGCCGTGGATCACCGCCTCCGCGATCGCCCGCCGGAGTTCCCCGAGACCCTCCCCCGTCGCGGCGCTTGCACGGATCGCGCCCGCCGGCGCGTCGGGCGCCCGGGCAAGGTCGCTCTTCGTGAGGACGAGGATCTCCCCCGCCTCCGCCGATCGTGCCGCGCCCGCCTCCGGCGGATGACACCGAAGGACCACCGTCGCGCGAGCCCGCTCCGCCGCGGCGCGGCGCTGCATCGCGTCGTCGATCGTCGAGGCGGGACGTGGCTCCTCCTCGCCCGCGAGGTCGACGAGCTCGACGAGCACCGCCTCCATCGCGCCAGGAGCGCCCTCGAGGAGGAGTCGCGCCACGACCGCGTCGCGGGTCGTGCCCGCGACGGGCGAGGTCACCGTCCTCCGCGTGCCGAGGAGCGCATTGAAGAGGCTGCTCTTCCCCGCGTTCGGCGGACCCGCGAGGACGACCCTCGGCGCTCCGCCGATTGACTCAAGCCCGATCGATCGATCGATCAGGTGCCGCAGGCGCGACCGAGTCGCGGCGAGCCCCTCGGCGAGCGCCCGCGCGGAGATCGCGACCACGTCCTCCTCGTCGGCGAAGTCGATCCCCGCCTCGAGGAGCCCAAGGAGCGCCGCGACCGCGTCCGCCGCCGCCTCGCCCTCCCGCGCGAGAGCCCCCTCCCGCAGCGACCGCGCCGCCGCGAGCTCCGCGTCGGTGCGCGCGGCGATCGACGCGGCGAGGCCCTCGGCGCGGGAGAGGTCGATCCGACCGCGGAGGAATGCCCGCGCGGCGAACTCACCCGGATGCGCCCGCCGCAGGTCGCCGCCGATCGACCGCGACCGCTCGATCAAGCCATCGACCACCGCCCCGAGGAGCCACGGGCTTCCCGGGATCGCCAGCTCCGCGGCGTCCTCGCCGGTGAAGCTCGCGGGCGACGGCATCACGAGGAGGACCGCCGGCAGCGGCGCCCCGAGCGCCGCCATCGGGCGCAGCCTCGCCGTCGAGACGCCGCGGCGGCGCGGGCAGGGCGACTCGAGCGCCGCGTCGAGGAGCACGAGGACTCCCTCGCCCGAGAGCCGGACCAGCCCGCGCGGCGCGCGGTCGGGCGGCGAGGCGACGGCGGCGATGTCGGCTTCGTCGAGTCGTTCGTGCATGACGGGGCGGGCACGGACCCGCCCGCCCAGACTAGTCTGCCTCCCATGCGCGATCCCTTCGCCCGACTCGCCCGCGTCCGCTTCGAGGGTCCCTCGAGCGACCACCCGCTCTGCTTCCGCTTCTACGACGCAGACCGCCTCGTCGAGGGTCGCCCGATGCGCGACCACCTCCGCTTCGCCGCGTGCTTCTGGCACACGATGCGGAACGGGCTCGGCGATCCCTTCGGCGAGCCGGTCGCGGCGATGCCGTGGGAGGCGGGGCTCGCCGATCCGCTCGACCTCGCGCGGGCGCGGCTCGACGCCTTCTTCTCGCTGATCGGCGTCCTCGGGATCCGGCACTGGTGCTTCCACGACCGCGACGTCGCCCCCGAGGGCGCGACCGTCGCGGAGAGCGAGCGGCACCTCGACGCCGCGGTCGCCCACGCCGAGGGGCTCCAGAAGTCGACCGGCATCCGACCGCTCTGGGGCACCGCGAACCTCTTCTCGCACCCTCGCTACGTGCACGGCGCCGCCACGAGCGACTCGCCGGAGGTCTTCGCCCGCGCCGCCGCGCAGGTCGCGACCGCGCTGGAGGCGACGCACCGGCTCGGCGGGGCGGGCTACGTCTTCTGGGGCGGCCGCGAGGGCTACTCGACGCTCCTCAACACCGACCTTGCCCGCGAGCAGCGGCACCTCGCGCGGTTCCTCCGCCTCGCCGCCGAGCACGCCGACTCGATCGGCTTCCGCGGCTCGCTCTACCTCGAGCCGAAGCCGAAGGAGCCCTCGATCCACCAGTACGACTTCGACGCGGCGACCTGCCTCGCCTTCCTCCGCGAGCATGGGCTCGCCGGGCGCTTCCTCCTCAACATCGAGACCAACCACGCGACGCTCGCCGGGCATTCGATGGAGCACGAGCTCCGCGTCGCCGCGGCGGCGGGCGCGCTCGGCTCGATCGACGCCAACATGGGCGACGAGCACGCCGGCTGGGACACCGACCGCTTCCCGACCGACCCTGCCCTCGCGGCACGGGTGATGCTGGAGGTGCTCGCCGCGGGCGGCTTCCGCGACGGCGGGCTCAACTTCGACGCGAAGCGCCGCCGCGGATCGCTCGACCCGCTCGACCTCGTGCACGCCCACGTCGCCGGGATGGACGCCTTCGCGCGGGGGCTCCTCGCCGCGGAGGCGATCCGCCGCGACGGTCGCCTCGCCGCCTTCGTGCGGGATCGCTACGCGGCGTGGGACGGACCGCTCGGCCGGTCGATCGAGGAGGGCGCGACGAGCCTCGCGCGGCTCCGGGAGCACGCTCGCGCGAGCCCCGAGCCGACCGCCGCCTCGGGTCGGCAGGAGGTGCTCGAGGCGCTCTTCTGGCGGTTCCTCTAGGAGCCGTTCCCGTGGGCGGTCCGCGGCGCTGGGTCCGCCGCGCCGGTTGCCGCGATCGCGCCGCGCCGGTAGCGTCCGCTTCTCACGGAGGAGATGCGCATGCGAACCGCCAGCGTCCTGATCGTGACCGCCTCGATCGGTCTTCTCGTCGGCTGCGCCGACAACCTCAACGACCGACTCGCCACCGACCGCGCGATCGTCCGCGACCTCGCCGTCGCCGAGAAGCCGATCCCCGCGTCGGTGCTCCGCGAGTCGAAGGCGGTCCTCGTCCTCGACGTGGTGAACGTGAGCGTCGGCATCGGCTTCACCGGCGGCGGCGGCACGATGGTGCGGAACCTCGGTGGCGGGCGATGGTCGGCGCCGCTGGCGATGTCGGTCATCGCCGGCACGATCGGTCCGCAGCTCGGCGGCGAGGGGCGCTCGATGGTCCTCGTCCTCAACGACGAGCAGGTGATCGACCGCGTGCTCTCGGGCGATGCCTACCCGCTCGCGGGCGCGGGAGTCGTCGCGGGTCCCGCGGTCGCCGAGGCGAACCACCAGAACCTTCCGGCGCCGAGCGTCTACACCTACGCGAAGTCGGGCGGGCTCTACCTCGGCGCGAGCCTCGGCGGCATGGGGCTGACGATCGACCGGAATCTCAACCAGAAGGTCTACGGCGACGTCGATGCGCGGGCGATCCTCTCCGGCACGGTCAAGCCGCCGCCGGGCGCGCTCGCCTTCACCCGGGCGCTCGACGAGGTGATGGGCGGCAGCGCCTACGCCTACGGATCCGAGGGCTCCTCGACCGCCGCGGAGTGACGCCGGTGGCGCTTGCCTGCAACATCGACCGCCGCGGACGGGCGATCCGGACGGTCGCGGGCGCGATCACGCTCCTCGTGGGCGTCGCGCTCCTCGTCGCGCCGATCGTCCTCGGCGGCGGGGAGCCGGACGCCGGCGCTCCGCCGGAGGACGCCGACCGAGGCGCGGCGCTCCTCGTCGGCGGCATCGCGGCGTGCTGCGGCGGCGCGTTCATGCTCTTCGAGGGGCTCGTCGGCTGGTGCGCGGTGCGGGCGATGGGCGTCCGCACCCCGATCTGATCCCCCGGCGTCCCGCACGACGCCGCGCGAGCGACCCATGGCGCCCCCACGCACCTTCGTCGTCGCCGACACGCACTTCGGGCATGCCGAGGCGATCTCGCTCTTCCGCCGACCCTTCGCGGATGCCGCGGCGATGGACGAGGCGATGATCGCGGCGATCAACGAGGTGGTCACCGAGCGCGACCTCCTCCTCCACCTCGGCGACTTCACCGGACCGAGCCGACCCAAGCGCGACCTCGTCTCGCGAGCCGAGGAGGTCCGTGGTCGACTCCGCTGCGGTCGGATCGAGCTCGTCGCGGGGAACCACGATCCGATCGACCGCAAGGAGTTCCGCCGGATCTTCGATGCGGTCCACGAGATCCGATCGTGGAAGCAGGAGGACGGGCTCCGGGTCGTCCTCTGCCACTACCCGCTCCGCACCTGGCAGGGACGCCTGCAGGGCGCGGTGCACCTCTTCGGGCACGCCCATGGCGCGATGCCGGACGAGGGTCGCAGCACCGACGTCGGCGTCGATGCGCGGGGTTTTCGACCGCTCGAGCTCTCGACGATCGTTGCCGAGCTGCGGGCGCGACCGATCGGGGCGTGAGGAGGTGCCCCTTGCCGGCAGGGGCGCCTGCGGCCGCAGGCGCGTGTTCGGGGGCTGGTGCTTCGGGAGTCTCGAGAGGCTTTGGACACGGCGCGGATGGCCGCAGGCGCGGGGTTCGGGTGCTGGTGCTTCGGGAGTCTCGCGAGGCTTCGGACACGGCGCGGGCGGCCGCAGGCGCGGGGTTCGGGGGCTGGTGCTTCGAGAGTCTCGAGAGGCTTTGGACACGGCGCGGGCGGCCGCCTGGCCGACCGTCGAGGTGCGCACACGGGCGTGGCCTGTGGACCCAGTGGACCCTGTGGACCCAGTGGAGGTGGACGGCGTGTGGACGGTGGACGTTGGTGCGCACGTCTCGCGAGAGTCCGGACACGGCGCCTGCGGCCGCAGGCGCGGGGTTCGGGTGCTGGTGCTTCGGGAGTCTCGCGAGGCTCTGGACACGGCGCGGGCGGCCGCCTGGCCGACCGTCGAGGTGCGCACACGGGCGTGGCCTGTGGACCCAGTGGACCCTGTGGACCCAGTGGAGGTGGACGGCGTGTGGACGGTGGACGTTGGTGCGCA
>VGXO01000024.1 GCA_016873275.1 Phycisphaerae bacterium | reverse complement strand
AGCGGAGGCGCGACCATGCACCCCCCACGCACGCCTCCACCAGACCCACCGAGGAGAAGCGGAGGGAAGCCCGCATGCGGGGATCGAGGACGCGCCACCAAGGCAGGAGCGCGAGCGGCGCGAGGAGGAGCGCCATCGGCTCGAGCCACTCGAGGTCGCCGAGCGCGACCGAGGTCGAGGCGGGCGACGTCGCGAGCATGAGCGAGGAGACGCCTGGCGTGATCATGCCGCCGCCTCCCTCGCGGTCGTGGCGTCGTCGGTCGAAGCCTCGGCGTCCGCCCGCGCGACGATCGCGCGGAGGAGGGTCAACGCCTCCGCCGCGGCGTCGGGACCGGGCAGGGCGCCCGCGAACTTCGCGAGGTCCGCGTCGCGGAGGATCCGCTCGAGCGGGCGGACGACCTCGTCGGCGAGGCGCCCGTCGCTCCGCAGCTGCGCCACGATCTCGCGGGTCGTGCGGTCACGGGTCGGGAGGTCCCACCGCCGCTCGAGCCAGCCGCGGGCGACCACGGAGAGCGACTCCCAGAACCGCCGCGTGCCCGGCGCATCGCCAGGCGGCGGCACCGACGCGGCGAGGCGGTCGAGTCCGGCGAGCGCCCATGGACCCGGCGGCAGCGACGCGGCTGGCGCGCGGCGGAGGAAGAGAAGGACTCCGACGCCTGCGAGGAGGAGGACCGTCGCCGCGAGGCTCGCGAGCCACCAGATCCACTCCCGCGGCGCCTCGAGCGCGACCGCGGGCTTGAGCGGACGAAGCTCGGGCGAGGGTCGGACCTCGGTCGCGCCGGGATCGCCGCCGGTCGGATCGAACGGCGCCGTCAGCACGCCCTCGACGGTGATCGGGATCGCGTCGCTTGCGAGGGAGACCGCCGCGCCGCCGCCGCGCGGCTCGAACACCGCCGCGAGCGGCGGAATCGAGATCTCGCCCGCGTCGAAGGTCCGCAGCTCGAGCTGGAGCACCGCGGTGCCCGGAGGCGCGCCGGCGATGCGGGGCGCGGCGAGCGGCGTCGCCTCGAAGTCGCCGAGCATCTCGCCGACCTCGGCGAAGCGGGCGAGGCGGTCCCCGCTCGGCTCCGCGATCGCGAGCAGGCGGATGGCGTCGCCCACGAGCAGCGTGTCGCGGTCGATCTCGACGCGGAGGCGCTGCCCCTCGAGCTCGACGCTCCGCGCGATGCGCCGCGAGCCGCCGGCGTCCTCGACCGCCGTGGCGGCGGCCGCGTCGCCGCCCGCGTCGCCGCATCCGGCGAGGCAGCAGGTGATCGCAAGCAGCAGGCTCGCGCGGAGGCGCGTCATCGCCGACGGCCCTCCCGGCGGCGGAAGTAGGCGGCGATCGGGTCGACGAAGCTCTCGCCGGTCGCGATGCGGATCGGATCGGCGCCGAGGCGGCGGAAGGAGTCGACGAGGAGGTCCCGCCGCGCCTGCGCGAGCGCCGCGAAGCGGCGACGCACGCGGCGGTCGCCGGTGTCGATGGTGACCCGGCGAGCGGTCTCCGCGTCGGTCAGCTCCACCAGCCCGACGTCCGGCAGCTCGCGCTCGCGGGGATCCTCGACCACGATCGGGATGAGGTCGTGGCGGCGGCGCAGCGTGCGGAAGGAGGGCTCCCATCCCTCCGCGAGGAAGTCGCTCACCAGGAAGAGGACGCCGCGGCGGCGGAAGATGCGGCGAAGCTCGTCCATCGCCGCGGCGAGGTCGGTGCCGGTGCCCCGCGGCTCGAGGGCGAGGAGCTCGCGGATGATCCGCAGCACGTGGCGCGGTCCCTTGCGGGGAGGCACCAGCAGCTCGATGCGGTCGGTGAAGGCGAGGAGCCCGACCTTGTCGTGGTTGCGGATCGCCGAGAACGCGAGGGTGCCGGCGATCTCCGCGACGAGCTCGCGCTTCAGCTCGACGCGGCTCCCGAAGGACTGCGAGGCGGAGAGGTCGACCGCGAGCATGACGGTCAGCTCGCGCTCCTCGCGGAAGAGCTTCACGTGCGGGTCGCCGAGCCGCGCGGAGACGTTCCAGTCGATGGTGCGGACGTCGTCGCCGACGAGGTAGGGACGGACCTCCTCGAACTCCATGCCGCGACCCTTGAACGCCGAGTGGTACTGCCCGGCGAGGACGTCCGTCACCAGCCGGTTGGTCCGGATCTGGATGCGGCGGATGCGGCGGATGAGGTCGGAGGAGAGCATGTCGTCCTCGCCGGCAGGGCGGCGGTCAGGGGACGGGGACGTGGTCGAGCAGGATGCGGATCACGTCGTCGGCGGTCTTCTCCTCCGCCTCCGCCTCGTAGGAGAGGATCAGGCGGTGCCGCAGCACGTCCGGCGCGACGTCCTTCACGTCCTGCGGGACGACGTAGCCGCGACCATCGAGGAACGCCTTCGCCTTCGCGGCGACGGCAAGCGAGATGGTCGCGCGGGGCGAGCCGCCATGCTCGAGCAGGTTGCCGAGCGGCACCTTCGCCGCCTTGGGGTCGCGGGTCGCCACCACGAGCGAGACGATGTAGTTGCGGATGCGGTCGTCGATGAAGATGCGGTCGACCACCGCGCGGGCGGTGATGATCGCGGTGGGCTCCATGACCGGCTCGATCCGCGGCGAGGGCGCCGTGCGGGCCATGCGGTCGAGGATCTGCCGCTCCTGCGCCGCGGTCGGGTAGCGCACCACGAGCTTGAGCATGAAGCGGTCGACCTGCGCCTCGGGCAGCGGATAGGTGCCCTCCTGCTCGATGGGATTCTGCGTCGCGAGGACGAGGAAGGGCGACGGGAGCGGGAAGGTGTCGCTTCCGATGGTGACCTGCCGCTCCTGCATCGCCTCGAGGAGCGCGCTCTGCACCTTCGCGGGAGCGCGGTTGATCTCGTCGGCGAGGACGATGTTCGAGAAGATCGGGCCCTTCTTGACGCTGAAGTCGCCGCTGCCGGGGCGGTAGACGAGCGTGCCGATCAGGTCCGCGGGCAGGAGGTCGGGCGTGAACTGGATCCGCTGGAAGCCGGTGCGGATGCCCGCCGCGAGGCAGGCGACCGCGGTCGTCTTCGCGAGACCCGGCACGCCCTCGATCAGGAGGTGCCCGTTCGCGAGGAGCCCGATCACGAGCCCGTCGAGCAACTCCTCCTGCCCGACGATCACGCGGTGCATCTCCTCCTGCAGGCGGCGGAAGGGGCGGCTCTGCAGCTCGACCTCGCGCTCGAGCGAGGCGATGTCGGCGGTGGTGAGCGGGGCGTTGGGGGCGAGGTTGGTCATGGAGTGGATCCTCCGTGGCGGACGAGCGGCGTGCCGGTCGTGCGACCGGCGACCGCGGGCTCGGCGGCGGTCGGTTGAACCGCCAGAGCGTCGGTCGGTTTCCGACCGGATCCGCCCGCTACGGCGCGGTGGTCCGGGCGGTTCGTGGGGTGGCGACCGGGGCGACGAGCCGGCCGAGGGAGATCGGGATTATGCGGCGAACCGGGGACCCTCTCAACGCGGTCGGCGCCATCACTACGATCCGCCCATGACCTCCTCCTCGACCTCGTCCGCGTCCTCCGAACGACGGATCGACCTCGACCTCCCCATCGTCATGGCCGGCGTTCCGGCGAGGAACCCCTCGCTCCAGCAGCGCGTCCGCTTCCTCGTCGGCGATCCCGTCGCCTACGTCGGTCGCGGTCGCGGGATCGACTCGAGCGTGCTCGTGATCCGCGACATCGAGCTCGAGCGAGCCCGCCGCGACGCCTCCGCGGACGAGGTCCTCTGTCCCGCCGACCTCGCGCCGGAGGGCGGGCTCTCCGGCGACCGCGAGACCGCGTTCGCGCAGGCGCTCGCGGAGTGCCTGCGCCGCCGCGGCGCCCGGGCGGTCCGCTCCGACCGCACGCTGCCGCTCGTCTTCTCCGAGCATCTCCGCCTCGCGGGGATCGCGGTGGTCTACGACCCCGACCTCGGCGTGCTCGACCGCCGCCGCAAGGACGCCGAGGAGGTCGCGAGGCTCCGCGAGGCACAGCGGGCGACCGAGGACGCGATCGGGATCGCCTGCCGCACCATCGCCCGTGCGGACGCCGCGGCGGATGGTCGCCTGCGGCACCGCGGCGAGTGGCTCACCGCCGACATGGTCCGCGGGATGCTCGATGCGCGACTCCTCGAGCTTGGCTTCGACAATCCCCCGAGCATCGTGGCGTGCGGTCCGCAGGGCGGCGACTGCCACGAGCGGGGGCAGGGGATCCTGCGGACCGGCGAGCCGGTGATCATCGACGTCTTCCCGTGCTCGAAGACGAGCCTCTACCACGGCGACTGCACCCGCACGGTGGTCCACGGCAACGCGCCGGACGCGGTGCGTCGCATGCACGCGGCGGTCGTCGCCGCGAAGCGCGCCGCGATCGCCGCGGTGCGTCCGGGCGCGACCGGCGAGGCGGTGCACGTCGCGTCGATCTCCGAGATCCGCCGCCAGGGATTCGAGGTGGGGCGCCTGCCCGAGCCCGACGCGCCGAACGCCTCGACCTGGATCGGCATGACCCACGGCACCGGCCACGGCATCGGGCTCGAGGTGCACGAGCCGCCGTTGCTTGACTTCAAGGGACCGCCGCTCGTCGAGGGCGACGCGCTCACCGTGGAGCCCGGGCTCTACGGACGGGGCGTGGGAGGGCTTCGGATCGAGGACCTCGTCGTCGTGACCGCGTCGGGCTGCGAGAACCTCAACGCGCTGCCGGAGGGGCTTGACTGGCGCTGAGCCGGCGAGACCCGGACGACCGCCGCCTGGTCAGGACTCCTCGTCCGCGGACTCCTCGTCCACGAACCCGCCCGGCGTCGAGGGCGCCGGCGTGCGGAGCCCTCGGCGGGCGGCCTCGCGGCAGCTGTCGTGGAGCACCTGATGCAGCTTCTCGTGGTCGGGATGCACCTCGAGGCACGCGAGGAGGTAGTCGATCCGCCTGAGGAGGTCCTGCTGCGGATCGAGTCCGGCGATGACCGCGTCGCCGAGCTGCTCGAGGGCGCCCGCCATCCACTCGGCGCTCGGCGCGGTCGGTCGCTTGGGCGGATCGATGCGGACGCGGATGGTCACCGTGCCGATCGCGACCACCGGGCAGGTGTTGACCTTCGTCAGCGGCTCGCGGCAGACGACCGCGACCGGCACCTCCCGCTCGAGGGCGAGCAGCCGAAGACGCCGCGCCTCGATCCCCACGAGCGGCGGCTCGACGAGGTAGAGACCCGGCGTGACCTCGAAGGGCTCGACGATCGGATCGCGGAGGATCCGCACCTTCTTGTGCTCGAACGCCTGCTCGAGGCGCTGGCGTCGCGCCTCCTGCAGCGGAAGAAGGATCCGGGCCATGGCGTCGAAGTCGTCGGCGGCACGCGCCATCGCGAGCGCCTTGAGGGCGAGCCGTTCCGCCTCGAACCAGCTGCGTCGACGGAGCGACTGCTCCGCCCGCTCCATCGTCTCGGGGATTCCGTCGCCGCGTGCCTTCGACATCAGGAGAGGGATCATGACGCCGCGGCGCGACGGGGGCAAGTCGCGGCCGGGGCTCACCGCTGGTCGGGATCGACGAGCATGAACCGGATGCGGGCCTCCGCGGCGACCTTGTCGCCGACGAGCGCCCTCGCCTGGACGCTGCCGAGGCGAGGAGAGCCCCGCAGCGCCTCCACCTCGAGGATCACCTGGTCCCCCGGCGTCACCGGCTTGCGGAGCTTCACGCGGTCGAGGCTGAGGAGCACCGCGATCTTGCCGGTGTGCTCGAGGCGGCGGGAGAGGAGGATCCCGCCCATCTGCGCCATCGCCTCGACGAGGAGCACGCCCGGCATGATCGGGGTGCCCGGATAGTGCCCCTCGAAGAACGGCTCGTTGATCGAGACGTTCTTGATGCCCACCGCGCGACGGTCGCCGTCCATCTCGATCACCCGATCCACGAGGAGCATCGGGTAGCGGTGCGGCATGAGGCGCAGGATCGCGCGGGCGTCCATGACCTGCCCGGCGATGGCGGCCTCGGCGCGGTCGGCGGCGAGCATCTGCTCGCGGATGCGGAGCCCAAGGCGTCGGTTGAGGGCGTGACCCGAGCGAACCGCGACGATCCGACCCTGCAGCGGTCGACCGACGAGGGAGAGGTCGCCGAGCACGTCGAGCACCTTGTGGCGGACCGGCTCGTCGGCGAAGCGGAACGCGTTGTCGATCGGTCCGCCCGGACCGATCACGAGGACGTCCCGCGGCGAGAGGTGGGTGCCGTAGCCCTGCGCCTGCATCGCCTCCGCCTCCTCCTGGAGGCTGAAGGTGCGGGCGGGAGCGATCTCCCGGCGATACTCCGCGAGCGACGGATCCCAGCTCATGGTCTGGCGGCGGATGCGGTCGGAGTGTGCGCCGTAGTCGAGCTCGTAGGCGATCTGGAGCCCGGGTCGGTCGGAGGGCAGCGCCGCGATCATCGACGCGCCCTCCTCGATCACGATCGGCTCTCGGATCCGGAAGACCCGCCGCGGCGCGTCCTGCTCCTCGACGCCGACCTCCGTGATCGCGTCCACGAACGGAAGCGCCGAGCCGTCGCCGCAGGGGAGCTCCGGCCCATGGAGCCTCACCACCGCGTTGTCGATGCCGAGTCCCGCGAAGGCGGAGAGGCAGTGCTCGACGGTGTCGATGCTCACCTCGCCGAGGCGAAGCGCCGTCCGGCGCATCCGCGGCACCGAGTGGTCGATCGAGGCGGGGATCCGCACCGGCGGCGAGACGTCGGTCCGCTCGAAGACGATGCCGCTGTCAGGTGGTGCCGGGGCGATCACGGTCTCCGCCATCGCGCCGCCGAGGAGCCCGCGACCGGAGACGCGGACCTCGCCGCGCAGCGTCCGCTGGCGGGGCATGGTCGGCGGGGTCGGAGGCGTGCCCTGCAGCATCGCTCAGCGGTCCTCCAGCATGTCGCGGAGCTTCCGCGACAGCTCCGGCAGGCGACGGATCGCGATCGCCTCGCGGATCGCCTGGGTGCGCTCCTGCGCGGGGACGCCCGCCCAGGTCTCGCCGTCGGGGATGTCGTTCATCACGCCCGCCCGCGCGGCGATGGTGACGCCGCGACCGATCTTGATGTGGTCGGCGATGCCGGCGGCGCCGCCGATGCGGGTGCCGTCGCCGATGGTCACCGTGCCCGCGAGCCCGACGAGCCCCGAGATCGCGCAGCTGCGTCCGATGACGCAGTTGTGGGCGATCTGGCAGAGGTTGTCGATCTTGGTGCCGGCGCCGATCACCGTCGCCCCGAACTTGCCGCGGTCGATGCAAGTGTTCGCGCCGATCTCGACGTCGTCCTCGATGACCACGTTCCCGATGTGCGGCACCTTCGCGAGCCCGCGGCCGTCGGGCGAGGGTCGGTAGCCGAAGCCGTCGGTGCCGACCGCCACGCCGCAGTGGAGGATCACCCGGCGTCCCACCACGCAGCGCTCGCGGACGGTGACGCTCGCGTGGAGCACGGAGTCCTCGCCGACGACGACGCCCCGGTAGAGCCGCACGCCTGCGACGAGCACCGCCCGCGGACCGACCTTGCAGTCGGCGGCGACGCAGCACTGCGGACCGACCGTCGCGGTCGGGTCGACCTCGGCGTTCGGCGAGACCACCGCGGTGGGATGGATCCCTGGCGCCGGTCGCTCGACCGGCGGGGCGAACCGCTCGAGCACCGCGATCATCGCCGCGTCGGCGTCGGCGACGCGGATCACCGCCGCGGGCTCGAGTCCCGCCTCGCGGGGCGGCAGCTCGACCGCGCGGCTCACGAGCACCGCGGACGCCTTCGACCTCGGCCACGCCGCCGCCCACGCGGCGTCGGCGATGAAGGTGAGCTCGCCCTCGCGGGCGCGCTCGACGCTCTCGAGCCCGACGATGCGGAGGTCCGCGGGTCCGTCGAGCTCGCCCCCGACGAGCGAGGCGATCTCGGCGGCGGTCGCCTCGGCGGGACGCGGACGGGCGGTCTGGGCGGACGCGGTCATGATGGGCATCGGTCGGATCCTCGGTCGGCGCCGCTCAGCCGCCCTGCGTCGCCGCGCGGGCGTTGAGATGGTCGATGAGCTCCTGCGTCACGTCGAAGCTCGGGTTCGCGAAGAGGAGCCGCCGCGAGGAGATCTGCTGGAGCATGCGGTTCGCGTCGCTCGGGTCGATCGCCGGAATGGTGTCGTCGATCATGACGTAGTCCCAGCCGCGCTGGGCGGCGAGCTCGCTCGCCGCGGTGCGGATGGTGAGGTAGATCTCCCGCATCGCCTTCGCCTGCTCCGCCTCGAGCTTGAGGCGGGCGAAGTTCTCGACCGCGCGGAACTCCGCGATCGCCTCCTCCACCCGCACCGCGACCTCCTGCTGCGCGGTGGAACCGGGCTGGAAGCTGTCGAGCTCCGCCTGGAGGTCCTCGATGCCGGTGCGGAGCTTCTCGCGGCGGGCCTCGAGCTCCTTGCGGACGACCTCGAGGCGAGCCTCGGTCTGCTTCTGCAGGTCGATGGTGTTGAAGACCTTCTCGAGGTCCACGCTTGCGACCACCGCCGGACGCGAGGGCGAGATCGCCGCGAACGCCGCGAGCGCCCCGACGAGGACGAGGGAGAGGGGAAGGAGGATCGAGCGACCGGGCAGGTGGCAGAGGGTCATGGAGGGCTCCGGGGCGCGGGCGTCAGGGACGGACGGCGCGGGCGTTGTTCATCCGCACCACGAGCTGCTCGGTGATGTCGGTCGCCTTGGCGGCGAAGAGCAGGCGGCGGGACTCGATCTGGATGCGGACCTGCTGCTCCTGGCTCAGCTCCGACTCGCGGTTGATGTTGATGGGCCCGAGGCTGTCGTTGACGAGCACCACCTCGTAGCCCTCGCCCTCGGCGAGGCGGGTCGCCTCGTCGCGGATCGCCCGGTAGAGCGTCTGCCACTTGAGGCTTCGCTCGCGGTCGAGCTCCATCTGCTTGAGCCGACCCCACTCCTCGAAGCGGAGCCGCTCGAGGGCGAGCTGCTCGCGCATCGCGCTCTGCTCGGCGGGATCGGTGAGCGCCTCGAGCTCCTTGATCTTCGCCTCGAGGTTCGCCTGCCGCGCCTGGAACTCCTCGGCGATGCTGCGGGAGAGCGCCCCGATCCGCATCTCCCAGTCGGCGTTCTCGTTCAGGCGGTCGAGCACCTTCGGCATGTCCACCGTGGCGATCTTGGCGGCGCCGCCGGAGGACTGTGGGCGGGCGTCGAGCGGGCGCAGGAGGAGGGCGCCGGAGAGGAGGACGGAGGCAGCGAGGATCGCGAGGGAACCGTGTCGGATCGCCATCAGAGGAGCTCCGGGGGCGGCGGGTCGCCGCGGGGGGCGGATTGTAGTGGGGGCGTCCCTCGGAACGCCGGGCAGGAGTCCCGGTCTCCGGCTCCCGTCTGGCGGATCCCCGGACGTCCAACCGCACGGCATCCCGTCAGGCGGCGTCGGCATGGACTCGCTTCGTCGCCTCGTCGCTGCGGCGCCAGCGTCGTCTTCGCCTTCTTGCCACCCCGGGCGCCGCGACGGACCGCGTCGCTTCGGTGATCCGCCGGACGGAACCTAGAAGGGCACGTCCGCCGAGAAGCTGATCAACTGGTTCAGGTCCTCCTCCTGCTCGAGGATGGGGAACCCGAAGTCGAGGGCGATGGGGGCGGGACCGAGCTGCGGCAGCGAGAGCCGGATGCCCACGCCGACCGACAGCCGGTATGCCTCGAGCCCCGCCGTGGCGTTCACGGTGCCGCTGTCCACGAACGCGATGCCCGAGATGAACTTGTCGAAGATCGGAACCTCGTACTGCAGTCCGGTGAAGAAGAGGAAGTCGCCGCCGATGGGCTGGTTGGAGGGCGTGGTCGGCGCGGCGATGGTGCCGGTCGCCTTGGGGCTGATGGTGCGGAACTCGAAGCCTCGGAAGCTGCGTCCGCCGAGGTAGTACTTCTCGTAGACCGGCGAGTCGCCCCCGAAGATGTAGCCCACGTCGGTCGAGAGGCGGAGGGTCGACTTGCGACCCATGAAGTCCTCGTCCACGGTGAAGTAGGTCACGAAGCCCGCGTTCGCGTTGGTGAAGTTCGCCCCGCCGTCGCCGAAGACCTGTCGGACGCCGAGGGTGATCCGGGTGCCGGAGGTGGGCTTCGTGAAGTTGTCGAGGGTGCTGCGCACGAGGTTCACGCCGACCGTCGGAAGGTTGGTGGGACCGGCGTCCGCGGCGACCTCGACGGGCGTGTCGATGTCGAACTGGCTGAGCTCGATCCGCTGCCAGCCGAGGATGGTGCCGATGCTCCAGCGGTCGCCGAGGCGTCGACCGAAGCCGGTGCTGAAGCCCCAGCGGTCCTCGGTGTAGTTCTCGAAGAAGCGGGTGCGGTAGAGCGCATCCGCGGAGAAGGAGATGTCCGTCTCGAAGAGGTGCGGCTCCGCGAAGGAGATCGTGTAGTTGCTCACCTCGGTGCCGGGCGAGATCGCCAGCGTGAAGGACTGCCCCGCGCCGCGGAAGGCGCGACCTTGCACGAACTCCGAGAAGCTCATGGGTGGATCGGCGATGTCGAAGTTCCGCTGGTTGAGGGAGATCTCGCCGAAGATGCCGTTGTCCGAGCCGAGACCGACGCCGAAGTTCACCGAGCCGGTGTCCTTCTCCTTCACCTCGATGAGCAGGTCCCGCACCTCCACCTGACCCGGGCGAGGCTCCTGGATGGTCGCGCGGACGTCGTTGAAGAGGTTGGTCTGCCTGATCCGCTGCTCGGCGAGCTCGAGCTCGCGTCCGTCGAGGGTGCGTCCGGGGCGGATGCGGATCAGCCGTCGGATCACGCGGTCGCGGGTCAGCAGGTTGCCCTGCACGAGGACGAGACCGGTCGTCGCCCGCTCGCCCTCGAAGATGTTGAGGAGGAGGTCCACCTCCGGCGCCTCGCCGGTGCGGACGTACGCATCGACGACCGACGCGTCCACGTAGCCGAGGGCGAGGTAGGCGTTCTTGACCGCCTCGACGGTCGCCTTCACCTGCGCGGTGCGGAACACCTCGCCCGGCTGCAGCGTGACGAGCGAGAGCAGCTGGTCCTCGGAGTAGACCTTCAACGGCGCTGGGCCGCCGCGGCCCATGCTCTGGATGAGGATCCGCCGCAGCCGGTACTGCCGACCCTCCGAGATCACGAAGGTCACCTTCGCCTCGCGATTGTCGGGACTCAGCTGGATGCGCCAGTCGGTGCGGACGTCCACGTAGCCGAGGTCGCGGTAGAAGCGGTCGATCGAGGCGGCGTCGTCCACGAGCCGCTCCGGATCGAGGAGACCCTTCTCGAAGAAGAGGAACGCCTCCGCGGACTTGATCTGGGCGCCGAGCCGCTTCGCCGGGATCGAGGCGTTGCCGACGAACTCGATCTCCTTCACCTTGACCCGTGGACCCTCGATGATCCGGAGGATCAGGATGCCCGTGTCCTTCAGGCGGGTCTCGTCCACCGTCACCTCGACGAGGAAGTGCCCCTTCTGCTTGTAGAGGTCCTTGATCCGGAAGACCGCCTGCTCGAGCAGGAAGTCGTCGCGCGGTCCGCCCGCATAGAGAGGAATCGCCTTGCGGAGCTCCTGGTCGGAGATGAGCTTGTTGCCGACGACCTGCAGGTCGAGGATGAGCGCCTGCTCGACGAGGCGGTAGATCACCCGCACCGAGCCATCGGGCAGGATCTCCGCGGTCGCCGAGACCGACTGGAAGTGCCCGAGCCGGTAGAGCGTCGCGACGTCGGCGCGGATGGTCCGCGGGTCGTAGGGCTGCCCGGCGGCGATGCGGATGTTGTTGAGGATCTCCTGCCGGGTGATGCGGTCGAGCCCCTCGATCGTGAACTCGCCGATCGGCCGGTCCCGCAGCGACTCGTCGTCGATCGCGGGCTCGACCGTCTGGGCGAGCGCCGGCGGGGTCGTTCCAGCGATCGGTCCCCACGCCGCGACCAGCGCGAGGAGGACGAGGATCCAACCCCGAACCCGTCCCGCGGCGCTGGCTCCGCGACGACCACCGACGCGACCGCCGGGCTCTGGATGGTCATCGAGTCGCGACGGACGCATGCACGGGGGAGGGTACCTTCTCGGGGAACCCGCCGGTCGAGGGCGGATCGACCTCTCGAGGGAGTCCGCCCGTGACCCGACGCGCGATTGGTCATCTCCTGCTGGTGGCGCCGGCGATCCTCGCCGTGCTCGTCGCGACCGCTCCCGCGGCGGCGCAGGATCCGGCGACGGCGCGGCGAGCGCGGGAGATGGATCGGATGCTCGATCAGTTCCTGCCGCCACCGATCACGCGGGGCGACGTCGACCGCCTGCTCCTCGCCGCGGCGGAGGAGCTCCGCGTCGAGGCGATCGACGAGCGGGTTCCAGCAGAGGTCCGCGAGGCGGCGCTCGCGGAGGTCGCGGGGGAACTGGAGGCGACGGTCGACCTCCGCGCGGAGATCGCCGCGCTCCTCGCCGAGGACATTGCCGCGGGAACGCCCGGTCCCTCCGCCGCCACCGCCCGGGCGATCATGACCTGGCTCGACCGCCGCGACGCGGTCGAGACCTCGATGTTCACGCTCCTCGCCGACCGCTGCGATGCCGTGCCGGCGAGGGTCGTCGCGCGGGCGATCGCCCTTCGCGCCGCGGAGTTCTGGTCCTCGCGGAGTCCCCTGGCACCCCTCATCACGACCGACCTCGAGGGACTCGTGCGCCGCGAGCTCGCCCGCAAGGGTCTCGACGCGGACGGCGACTGCGAGGCGATCCTCCTCGAGGATCGGAGGCTTCGGCGGGAGGCGCTCCGCGAGATCAAGGAGGGCTGGCTGTCGGTGCCGACCGAGGCGAGACGGGTGTCGCTTGGGTTCCAGTCGTGGCTCCAGCGCCGCGCCGAGCAGGCGATCGCGGCGGGCGAGGAGCCGGATCTCGATCCCGCCCGCGTGATGGGGCTCGCCATGTCCGCGCAGCTCGCCCCGCTCCTCGCGGCGGCGCGGCGGGCGTCGGAGCTCAAGCGGTCGACCGTCGAGTCGCTGCTGCCGTGCCTCGACGCGGTCGTCGGCTGGCGGGTGCTCGCGGCGCTCGCCGACGCCGAGCGAGGTCGCTACGAACTTGGGTCGGGGGAGGACGGGCGTCCCGATGGAGTCGTGCCCGCGATCGACGCGTGGCTCGCGCCGGGCGACGACGCGGACGACCGGCGGGATCGATTCGAGGCATGGCGCCCGAGCGACCTCGGCGCGCTCCGGGCGTGGCTCGCGAGCATCGTCGAGGAGGACGCGCGGCTCTCCCGCGAGGTCAGCCGCGCCGTCGGTCGCGACCCGATCGACTTCGACGCGATCGAGAGCGTCGTCGTGCGCATGAACGATCCGAATCAGCGATCGCGGCAGCTCGCGCTCGAGCGAGCGTCGTCGGTCACGGCGCTGCTCGCTCCGACGACCTCGCCGAGCCCGGAGCCTCCTGACGCGACGGACGCCTCCGCGACGGACGCCCCGGCGACGGGCGAGGACGCGCCGCCGCGCTAGCTTCCCGTCGAAGGCTCCTCGCGGAGCAGGTCCTCGAGACGGGCGAAGACCGCCTCGAGGCGGTCCATGACCTCGCCGAGCCTGACGACGCCCTCCGCGGCGAGCTCCGATCGACCATCGGCAAGGGGCTCCGCGACGATCGGCAGCGTGGTCGTGCCATAGCCGGTGCGGCGGTCGGGCACCGCGGCGAGGCTCCGGTACCAAGGTCGCTCGAAGAGCCCGCGGTCGTCGAGCCATGCCCGGTCCGCGGCCCGGAGCGCCTCATCGATCGCGAGGAGCCGCGCCGGTTCGCCAAGCGGTGCCGCGGCGATCGCGTCGAGGCGGGCGTCGATCGCCGCGCCGCGGACCGCGAGCGACCCCGCCCGCGAGGCGAGCGCCGTCAGGTCCTCGCGGATCGCGACCGCGTCCTCCCGCGCCGCGAGCGCGCCCAGCGACGACTCGGTCCACGCGGCGAGGTCGCGCACCCGCAGCGGCAGCACCGGCTCGTCGGCGAGGAGCCACGCGAGCGCCGCGACGAAGCGGGCGAGCATGAGGGCGGGGGCATAGTCCTCGCCCACGATCGAGCGGTACCAGGCGAGCGTGTCGTAGTTCGAGTGATAGCTCACGCCGGGCGAGCCGCCCGCGCCGATCGAGGCGACCGGGACCCCGACGTGCCCGAGGAAGGCGACGTGGTCGGAGCCGCCGCCGCTGATCCCCGGCGAGAAGCCGCCGCGGGAATCAAGCAGCTCGAGCACCGATCGCCCCTCCGGATCGCCTGCCGCCGGCGTCATCGCCGCGGCGCGGCGAGCCGCGGCCCACAGCGTCGGCGAGCCGGAGAGCCCGAAGTTCGGGCCCATCGCCGACATGTCGAGGTTGAGGTACGCGACGCCGTCGCGCCGCAGGCGGTCGCGCTCCGCCTCGACCCACTCGGTGCTTCCGATGATGCCGAACTCCTCGGCGCCCCACGTCGCGAAGGTCACGCTGCGGCGCGGTCGCTCGCCCGCGGCGGCGCGGACCGCGAACAGCCTCGCGACCTCCATCGTGACCATCGTCCCCGCGGCGGGATCGGCGGCGCCGAAGCCCCACGCGTCGTGGTGCGATCCGACGATGACCTCCTGCGCGGGACGCTCGCGTCCGGTGAGTCGACCGAGCACGTTCGCGGTGTCGCCGAGCGACCGCTCCTGCACGACCTCGAGCCGCAGGCGGAGGTCGGGTCCGCCGGTCACCCGGTAGGGGAAGGGCAGTCCGCCCTGCCACGACGTCCCGCCCGGGAGCGAGCTCGCCTCGGGTCCCTGCATCCGGGACAGGATCTCCCGCGCCGCGGCGTAGCCGATCGGCTGCACCGGGATCGAGAAGAGCCCGACGTCCTCGATCGCGAGCCGCTCGGCGTCGGGGAGCGCCGGCACGAAGGGCGTGAGCGCATCGCCGGGCTGCCGCAGCGTGAGGACGGAGCCGCGCTGGATGCAGGTCTCGTTCGCCCAGCCGCCCTCGGGCCAGGTCGGTCCCTTCGCGTCGCCCGAGTCCGCCGGGTCGATGAAGAGGACGAGACCCGCGGCGCCCGCCGCCTCGGCGCAGCGGACCTTGTGACCGCGGTACGCGCCGCCGTAGCGGGCGACGACGATCCGACCGGCGACGTCGATCCCCCACGCCCGGAGCTGCTCGTAGTCGCCGTCGAGACCAAGGTTCGCGTAGACGACCTCGCCCTCCGCGACGCCGCTCCCCGAGAACGCGTTCCACCCGAAGGTGAGGTCGGGATGCGCGGTCGCCGGATCCTCCGCGAGGTTCCGCTCGCGGATGGGAAGCGGCACGACGCCGCGGCGGCGCGGCGAGGAGGCGTCCGCCTCCCCGGGGGCGGGGATCTCGACGCCGACGATCTCGAGCCGCGCGGCGATCGGTCGGGCGAGCAGCGGACGGAACCACCATGCCTCGACCTCGAGACCCATCGAGGCGAAGGATGCCTCGAGGCGCTCGATGAGGCGGTGGTCGCCCGGCGTGCCCGCGACGTGCGGCTCGTCGGCAAGCATCTCGTGGAACCGCTGCAGGCGCGCCGCGTCGGCGCCTCGCGCCACCGGCGGCATCGTCGGAGGCGACGCGGAGCCCTCGGGAGCCACGGTCGTGGCGAGCAGACCTGCGAGCAGACCTGCGAGGAGGACCGCTCGGCGAGATGCGATGAACGTCCGCAGCGAGAGGATCGTCGGCATCGCCCGATTATGCCGGACCGACCGGGTCGTCAGTTGGGCTGCACGCGAAGGGACGCCGGATTCGCCTGATCGACCCACCACGCCGACTGGAACGCGAGCGACGCGCCGAGTCCCCAGATTCCGACCGGACCATCGCTCCGCTGCAGGACCAGCTGGACCGGCAGCGCCGCGTCGCCCGCGCGACCGGCGGCGATCGACCAATCGCTCGGCACCACCATGGTCGTGCCGGAGGCATTTCGGACGAGCGTCGAGGAGAGGAACCTCGGTCCGAGCAGCTGCCACGCGCCGACCTGACGGGTCGGGACGTGCAGGAAGGCGATGACCGAGCTCGCGCCGCGATCGACCACCGCGACGATCTCCCAGCTCGGATCGACCGGCGAGTCGAGCACGTTCCGCGTCCCGATCCGCGTGCCGCCCTGCATCTCCCAGACGAGCACCATGTTCGACGAGGTCCGCACCAGGATGTCGCCGTCGCCGTCGCCGTCGAAGTCCGCGGTTCCCTCGACCGTCGCGCCGGCGGTGCTCGGCGCGCCGATCGTGCCGCGACCGACCGTCGCGGCGCCCTCGGAGATCGACCGACCAAGCGATCCGCTCGAGGTCCTCGTCAGGAGCGCCGCGAAGGGCGCCTGCCCGAACGCGGCGCCTCCGACCACGGTCGATCCGACCGCGACGCGCGGCAGCGAGAGGCGGCTCGTCCGCATGCCGGCGGAGGTCATGATCCACGCCGAGACGAGACCGCTCGCCGAGTCGCGGAGGACGACGTCGGTCGAACCATCCGCATTCACGTCTCCCGACACGCGGACGACCCGCCGCGGGCACGCTCCCCAGCGGGCAATGGAGGCGGCGGGCACGTTGCCGGCGGTCGCGAAGCTGCCGCCCGCGACGAGGGTCGCGCCGAGCGGACCTCCGAAGGGGGCGAGGGCGACGACGGGACCGTTCGCGCCGGAGGTGAGCCCGCTCCAGCCGAGACCGTCCCAGCGCGCCACCCGCGCTGCCCCGAGCCCGCCCGCGGAGGTGAACCCGCCGGCGACGAAGACCGCCGGACCCCGACCATCATCGAAGGTCGTGATCGCGGTCGGCGGCGCATTGAGTCCAAGACCCATCGGCGACCACGCCGTGCCGTTCCAGCGACCGATCGCGTTCATGGTCGTGCCGCCCGACTTCGTGAAGGAGCCGCCTGCGACAAGGAGCCGCCCGGTCCCCGTCAGGTTGACGGCGGTGACGCTCGCGAGCGCGGTCACGGTGCCGTTGAACCCCGCGCCGATCGGCTGCCACTGGCTGCCGCTCCATCGCGCGATGCGGAGGACCTGCGCTCCTCCGGATGCGGTGAAGGCGCCGCCGGCGACGAGCCTCGGTCCCGCGCCGTCGTCATGGACCGCCAGTGCCGCGACGTCGCCGTTGAACCCGGCGCCGAGGGGCTGCCACTGCGTGCCGCTCCAGCGGGCGACGCGGGCGACCTGGGTGGTCCCGCTCCGAGTGAACGCGCCAGCTGCGTGCAGTGCTGGTCCTCCGCCCGAGTCGAAGACCGCGAGGGCGAAGACTGGACCATCGAATCCGGCGCCGAGCGGGCTCCATTGCCCCGCCCGCCAGCGGGCGACGCGGAGCGCCGGCACTCCGCCGGCGTTGTTGAACCATCCGCCGGCGTAGATCGCCGGACCTTGCCCATCATCGAACGCCGCGAGGGCAAGGACCGGCGCATCGGTGCCGATCCCCAGCGGCGTCCAGGCGACGCCGTCGAAGGACGCGACGTTGTTGGCGGCGAGGGAGCCGACCTGCGAGAAGCTCCCGCCCGCGACCAGGATCGGGTTGGGACCATCCTGGAAGGGGGCGAGCGCCGCGACCGAGCCCGCGAAGCCGATCGAGCCGAAGTTCGGATCCCAGTCCGGCAGGCAGGGAGGGCTCGCGGTGCCTGCGCGGACGAGGACCGCGGCGACCACCGCGACCGTGCCCCACGCTCGTCGGGCATTCCTGTCGACGCGCAGCATCCTCGAGGTCCTCCGAGACGGCGAGTCGCCGGACGCGACTCCGCAGGACGAGGATGAACCCGGTCCCGCCGCGTGCCGAGGATTCCCCGGACATTGGCGACCAACGCCTTCGCGTCGTCCGGTCACGCCGGATCGCGCGGGCGGAGGAAGGACCGGGAAGTCGCGGGAGGTCGCGGCGAGTCCCCGAGCGGCAGGCTCAGGTCGATCGCGCGATCAGATGTCGAGGTTCCGGACCTCGAGGGCGTGCTTCTCGATGTAGGTCCGGCGGCGCTCGACGTTCTCGCCCATGAGGGTCGAGAAGAGCGTCTCCGCCTCGCTCGCGGCGTCCCAGGTGACCCGCATGAGGGTGCGGGCGGCGGGATCCATCGTGGTCTCCCAGAGCTGCTCCGCCTCCATCTCGCCGAGACCCTTGAAGCGCTTCACCTCGATGCCACGGCGACCGAGCTCGCCGAGGGTGCGGAGGATCGCCGGGACGTTGACGATCTCCACGGTCTCCTCGCCGCCTGAGGCGGGCTTCTCGGCGTCGCCCTCGCCGCGCTTGGGTCGCGCGTCCCGGACGAGCCACGCATAGCGGGTCGGCAGCTTCTCGCCGCACACCGACTCCTCCTGCACGAGCCCGTAGTCGTCGATCGAGATCCGCTGCTTGGCGAGCACGTCGAAGAGGCGCTCGAGCTCGCGGTTCTCGTGGAGCTCCCGCAGGACCGCTCGGCGCCGCGGATCGACGCCATCCAGCGCCTCGCTCAGGTCGCCGACCACCAGTCCCCGCGCCTTCGCGGCGGCGAGGGCGTCCGCCTCCGACCAGTGGAGCGAGTCGCCCTCGGGATGCACGAGGTGATGCGTCGGCAGCCGGCGGGCGCCGGTCGGGTCCTTCCCGCGGCAGGCGAGGAGCTCGGTGAAGACGAGCCCGCGTCGACGCGAGATCGAGAGGAGCTCGTCGAGGCGGTGGAGCGACCGCAGCACGCGGCGGAGCTCATCTCCCTCGACGCGGTGGGCGATCGCTCCCGCGTCGTCCCGGATCACGAAGGAGGCGTGGGAGAGGGCGAGGTCCGCGAGGGTGTCGGACATCTGCTTGTCGCTCAGCACGTACTGGTGCTGCTTGCCGCGGCTCACCATGAAGAGGGGCGGCTGCGCGATGTGGATCTTGCCCTGCCGGATGAGCTCGGGCATCTGGCGGAAGAAGAAGGTCAGGAGCAGCGTGCGGATGTGCGATCCGTCCACGTCCGCGTCGGTCATGATGATGATCCGACCGTAGCGCAGCTTCGCGATGTCGAAGTCCTCGCCGATCCCGCACTGGAGCGCCTGCACCAGGGTGCGGATCTCCTCGAAGCCGAGGACCTTGTCGAGCCGCGCCTTCTCGACGTTCAGGAGCTTGCCCCGCAGCGGCAGGATCGCCTGCGTGACGTGGTCGCGCCCGCCCTTGGCGGAGCCGCCCGCGGAGTCGCCCTCGACGATGAAGAGCTCGGTCTTCTCGACCTCGTTCGAGGAGCAGTCGGCGAGCTTGTGCGGCATGCCGCCGCCGTCCATCTCGCCCTTGCGTCGGATGAGCTCGCGGGCCTTGCGGGCCGCCTCCCGCGCCTCCGCGGCGAGGATCGCCTTCTGGCAGATCCGCCGCGCGTCGGTCGGGTGCTCCTCGAGCCACCGACCAAGGTGCTCGGTCACCGCGCCCGCGACGAAGCCCTCGACCTCGGGGTTGAGGAGCTTCTCCTTGGTCTGGTTGTTGAACTGAGGATTCGGGAGGCGCACCGCGATCACCGCGGTCATGCCCTCGCGAAGGTCCTCGCCGGAGAGCGACTGGTCCTTCACGAAGCCGTTCTTGCGGGCGTAGTGCCCGATCACCCGGGTGAGCGCCGCCTTGAAGCCCTGCAGGTGGGTGCCGCCATCAGGGTTGAAGATGTTGTTCCCGTAGGCGAGCAGGTTCTCGTTGGTCGCGTCGGTGTACTGGAACGCGAGCTCGGCGGAGAGCCCGGTCGCCTCGTCGGTGCTTCGGAAGTGGATGCAGGGCGAGACGACCTGCTTCACCGTCGTCAGGTGGGCGACGTAGGCGGCGACGCCGTTGGGATCGTGGAAGGTCTCCTCGCGGCGGCGACCCTCCGAGTCGACCCGCTCGTCGACGAGGCGGATCGTCACGCCCGGATTGAGGTACGCGAGCTCCCGCAGGCGGTGCTCGAGCGTCTCGAAGCGGAACTCGGGGTCGGGGAAGACCTGCGGATCGGGCAGGAAGCTGATGCGGGTGCCGCTGCGGGCGGGATCCGGCGCCGGACCGATCTCGCGGAGGGGGCTCGTCACCTCGCCGCGGGAGAAGCCGATGCGGTAGAGCCGACCGCTCTTCGAGACCTCGACCTCGGTCCACTCGGAGAGGGCGTTCACGCACTTCACGCCGACGCCGTGGAGACCGCCCGAGACCTTGTAGGCGTTGTCGTCGAACTTCCCGCCGGCGTGGAGCGCGGTCAGGATCACCTCGACCGCCGGGCGACCGTTGATCGAGGGGTTCTCGTGCCTCATCGGGTCGACGGGCATGCCGCGCCCGTCGTCGGTCACCGTGCAGGAGCCATCCACCCCGATCCGCACGAGCACCTGCGTCGCGAACCCCGCCATGACCTCGTCGATCGAGTTGTCCACGCACTCGTAGACGAGGTGGTGGAGGGCGTTCAGCCCCGTGCCGCCGACGTACATCCCGGGTCGCTTCCGGATCGCCTCGAGACCCTCGAGGACCTGGATGGACTCCGAGGTGTAGGCGCCCGGAACGGGCGTCGCCGAGGCGGTCGAGGTCGGTTCGGGCATGCAGGATTCCGGGGTCCCCGACCGGTCCGAAAAGACCGGCGTCGGGGAAGCGGAAAGTCTACACCGGCGACCGCTCGAAGACCTCTCGTCGGCTCCCTTCGGGAACCCATCGGCGAGCGCGAACCGGAGCCGCTCGAATGGCGTGCACTGCGCCGATCCTCGCGCCACGCCATGGCTCCGCCTGTGCATGCGGAGGAGTGGTTCCGCCGATACCTTCCCCGCGCTTCCCGACCCTCCTCGATGAACCCCTCGGACGACCGCTTGCCGACCGCCCCGACCGGCTCGGACCTGACCGGACCGGCGATGGTCCCGGGTCCGGTGCGGGGTCTCGTCACGCTGCCTCGTCGGGCGGTCCTTGCGGCGCTCGGCGCGACCGGACTCGCCCTCGCGACCGGGTGCGCGTCGAGCACCGCCACCGCGCGGCGACCGGCGCCGCTCTGGCCGGAGGACGTTCGTCCGGTGCCCGCGCGGCGCGTTCCGGAGCCGACGCAGGAGACCGTGGTCGGTCCCGACTCGGGCGGCATCGAGGGGCTGATCACCCGCGACCGCTGGGCATCCGATCGTCCGGTGCCGAGCCTCATGAACCGCATGCGGCCGGTGACCCACGTCACGGTGCATCATGACGGACTGCCGCCGAGCCGACTCGCGACCGCCGACCAGTGCGCCGCCCGCATCGACCTGATCCGCAAGGGACACCGATCGAAGGGGTGGGGCGACATCGGCTACCACTTCGTGGTCGATCCCTCGGGCCGGATCTGGCAGGGGCGCTCGCTCGTCTGGCAGGGGGCGCACGTCAAGGACTGCAACGAGGGGAACATCGGCGTGCTGGTCCTCGGCAACTTCGAGGTCGATCGCCCGACCTCCGCGCAGCTCGCGGCGCTCGAGGCGCACCTCGCCGTCCTCATGCAGCTCTACCGCGTGCCGCCTCGCTCGGTGCTGACCCACCGCGAGTGGCCGGGCGCCTCCACGCTCTGCCCCGGGCGCAACCTGCAGGGCAAGTTCGGTTCGGTGCGCCGCAACGTCGCTCGCGCCTGATCGCCGCGATCTGCTGCCCCTCGAATCCTGCGGCCTCGGAAGCTCAGCCCCCTCGACCGAGGCGGGCCCGCTCGTCGTCCTCCTCGAGCTTGCGGCGGAGCGCCGGATCGTCCGCCTCCTGTCGCTGCAGGCGCGTCCAGACGAACCATCCGACGACCAGCATGCTGAAGGTCATCGCGAGGAACGCGAGGGTCGCGACGAGGATCGAACCCAAGAGCATCGGCGAAGGATAGCCGTGGGGTCCCGACAAAAGACGACCGCGGCGCGCCAGGCGCGCCGCGGTCGTCTTCCGAGGACTCCCGTGAGCGGAAGCCTCCTCCCGAGGAGCGTCAGTCGCGACGGCGCCGCGTGCCTGCGAGACCGGCGAGTCCGAGCAGGGCGACGGCGCCCGGAGCCGGGATGACGCCGGTCACGGTGACCATGTCGTAGCGGAGCGTGCCGCCTGCGTAGGTCGAGCCGGAGTTCGACGCGGCGTACGCCGAGGTGCCCGGCGCGAAGATCGAGACGATGCGGAAGCCGAAGTTCGCGTTGTTCGCGACGCCCGCGATCCCGCCGAGGTCCACCGAGCGGTTGTTGAACCATGTGTCGCCGAGATTCGCCTGGAAGACGCCGCCGGCGAGGTCCACGAAGTTCACGCCGTCGATGGTGTACTGCACCTGCAGGAAGGCGCTCGAGGTGTTGGAGTGCCGCGTGTCGAAGGAGATGCCGATCGAGCCGAACCCGACGGTGCTGACGAGGAACTGCACCCCGGCGGTGCCGCTCGCGGCGCCCTGGGCGGGATAGGTCGTGGTCTGGAAGGCGAGATTCGGCAAGTTCGGATCGGAGGAGCCGGTGCCGCTCGATCCGCTCGTCGGCGTGGTGGTGCCGCCCACGAGCGAGATGGCGCCGGCGCCGGTCGAGGGGGTCGCCGTCGCGATGTTGCCGGGGGTGATCGTGTTGAAGTTCCACTGGGTGATGACGTCGGCGGACGCAGGGCCGGCGAGCGCGGCGGCGAGCGCGGGCACGAACACGAATCGACGTGCGAGGGGCATCGGTCTTTCTCCTGAAGCAAAGAGGGGGGGGTGGGAACATGAGCGCCCGGGGGCGCGACGAGTCGTCGGACCGCGGCGAGGTGCGCCGCGACCCAGTTCCGTCCCGGACCGCAGTGTGCCGCCGGAGCGGGACGTGGCAAGGTTCCTGGACCATCGCCGGGTCGATTCACGGAACGCTCGCGCCGCCTTCGTCGGGCGCTCACGAGTTCCAAGCGCGGCGGATCGCCCTCAGGCGCTGCCGCTCGCGAACCACTCCCGAAGCAAGGGATAGAGCCGCCGTGCCCGCTCGCGCGGCGGGCGATACGCCGGGGCGGAGGCGGAGGGCTCGAGGCGGTCGGTCTCGCGGATCGCCGCGTCCACCGCGACCTCGATCGAGGGATGAACGCCCGCGCCGACTCCCGCGAGGAGCGCCGCCCCGTACGCGGCGCCCTCGGTGGTGTTGACGAGCGTCGTCGGGCATCCGACGACGTCGGCGATCATCTGCCGCCAGAAGAGGTCGCGGGCGCCACCCCCCGAGAGCCGCAGGCTCGCGATGGGAGTTCCTGCCCCGCGGATCAGGTCGAGCCCGTCCGCGAGCCCGAAGGTGATGCCCTCGAGGACCGCTCGGGCGAGGTGCGGTCGATGGTGCGCCGTCGAGATCCCGACGAACGCGCCGCGGGCGTGCGGGTCGGAGATCGGCGTGCGCTCGCCGGAGAGGTATGGAAGGAAGGAGAGCCCCTCCGCGCCGGGCGGGACGCTCGCCGCCTCCTCGCAGATCAGCTCGTAGGGATCGACGCCCTTCGACCGCGCGAGCGGCACGAGGTCGCGGGCGACCTCGTCGCGGAACCACCGCAGGCTTCCTCCCGCGGAGAGCATCACGCCCATCAGGTGCCAGGTCCCCGGCACCGCGTGGCAGAAGGCGTGGAGCACGCCGCCGGGATTGCCCGGCCAGCGGTGGCGCACCGCGAAGGAGCAGCCGCTCGTCCCGAGGGTGAGCGAGACGGGTCCCTCGCGGACGAGCCCGGTGCCGATCGCCTGCGCTGCCTGATCGCCGCCGCCGCCGACGATCGGCGTCCCCGCGGCGAGCCCGAGTGCGTCCGCCGCCTCGCGGGAGAGCCGCGAGGAGACCACTGGGCTCTCGAAGCAGGGCGGCATCGTGCGGAGGTCGATCCCGAGGAGCCCGCAGAGCTCCTCGCTGAAGCACCGCCGCGGGCAGTCGAAGAGCAGCGTGCCCGAGGCGTCGGAGACCTCGGTTGCGAAGGTGCCGCTGAGGCGGTGGCGAAGCCAGTCCTTCGGGAGGAGGTGGACCGCGGCGCGCCGCTCGAGCTCCGGCTCGTGCTCGCGGCACCAGAGGATCTTCGGCGCCGTGAAGCCGGCGAGCATGCGGTTGCCGGCGAGCGAGAGCAGCCGGTCGAGACCGATGCGGCGCTCCGCCTCCAGGCACTGCGCCGCCGAGCGCTGGTCGCACCAGAGGATGCAGGGTCGAAGCGGCGTGCCCTTCGCATCGCACGTCACGAGCCCGTGCATCTGCCCGCTGAGCCCGATGCCGACGACTCGAGCCGAAGGTCCTGCCTTCGCGATCGCGCCTCGGATCGCGGCGGTCGCGGAGCGCCACCAGTCCTCCGGATCCTGCTCCGCCCAGCCGGGTCGAGGCGTCGAGAGCGGATGATCGACCGAGTGCCCTGCCACGATCGAGCCATCCGCCGCGACGAGGATCGCGCGGGTTCCGCCGGTGCCGAGATCGAGACCAAGGAGGAGGTCCTTCATGCGTCCGATGCTACGGTCCCGCGAAGGAGGAACGCGGACGACCCATGCGAGCACGATTGCCCGAGCATCTCCGGGAGCGAACCCGGCTCCTCTCCGCGCATGACTCGCCCGTGGCGTCCGGACGCACGGTGCTCTGGTGGGTCCATCACGCGATGCGGGTCGAGGAGAACCCGGCGCTCGACGTCGCGGAGTCGCTCGCGGCGTCGCTCGACCTGCCGCTGCGGGCGGTCGCGGTGATCGGGGGTCCGCATCCCTACGACAACGACCGCCACCAGCGGTTCGCCCTCGAAGGTCTCCGCGATCTGCAGGCGGCGATGCGGGAGCGCGGGCAGGACGTCCTGGTCCTTCGGCGTGGTCGCGGCGAGCCATCGCCGCTGTGGAGGCTCGCCGCCGACGCCGCGGTCGTCGTGACCGAGGATCTGCCGGCGCCGCCGTGGCCTCGCTGGCTCGGCTCCTTCGCGTCGCGGGGGATCGCGCCCTTGCTCGCGGTCGATGCCGCGTGCGTGGTGCCGATGTCGCTCTCGACCCGGGCGCCGGACCGGGCGTTCGCCTTCCGCGACGCGTTCGCGGAGGAGCGGCGACGCCGCACGCTGATGCCATGGTCGATGCTCACGGGCGAGCGCCGCCCGCCCGCCGCGGCGACGCCGCCGGTCGAGGGCTCGATCGACCTCGCGACCGCCGACCTCGCCGAGCTCGTCGCCTCGCTTGACCTTGATCACTCGATCGCGCCGGTGCCCGACACGCCGGGCGGTCTCGTGGCGGCGCAGGCTCGATGGGAGGGGTTCCGCGCGAGGCGCCTCGCTCGATACGCCCGCGACCGAAACGACGCGGCGATCGACGCGACGAGCCGGATGTCCGCCTATCTCCACTACGGCATGATCAGTCCCTTCCGCGTGGCGCGGGAGGCGCACGCCGCCGGTGCGGAGAAGTTCGTGGAGGAGCTCCTCATCTGGCGCGAGCTCGCGCATCACTGGTGCCGGCACGTCGCGGATCCGGAGGCGTGGACCGCGGTTCCCGCGTGGGCGCGGGTCACGCTCGACGCGCATCGAGGCGATCCGCGCGATCGGCTCGACGACGAGACGCTCGCCCGCGGCCGCACGGGCGAGCCGTTGTGGGACCTTGCGCAGCAGAGCCTGCTCCGCCATGGCGAGCTCCACAACAACCTCCGGATGACCTGGGGCAAGGCGCTCCTCGGGTGGTCGGCATCGCCGGAGGAGGCGATGCGGCGGCTCATCGAGCTCAACCATCGATTCGCCCTCGATGGCTGCGATCCATCGAGCTACGGCGGTCTGCTGTGGTGCCTGGGTCTCTTCGACCGACCCTTCGAGCCCGAGACGCCGGTGCTTGGTCGCGTGCGTCCCCGACCGATCGAGGACCACGCGGCTCGGCTCGATCTCGACGCGTATCGGCGGCGGATCGATCGGACCACCCGTCGCGGCGATGGCGGCGCGGCGCTCCGCGTCGCGGTGGTCGGTGCCGGCGTCGCGGGACTCGCGGCGGCGCGGGTGCTCGTCGATCACGGGATCGAGGTCGTGTCGTTCGACAAGGGGCGCGGTCCGGGCGGTCGGATCAGCACGCGGCGCACGCCGGAAGGATGGTTTGATCACGGCGCCTCCGCGCTCGAGGCGACCACGCCGCGGCTTCGGCGCTTGGTCAAGTCGTGGCGCGACCGCGGCGTGGTGGCGTCGTGGACGCCGCGGACGCTCGTCGTCGGCGTCGATGGCTCGGAGTCGAGACCGGGATGGTCAGGGTGGTGCGGCGTCGGCGGCATGAGCCGCGTGGCGCGGCATCTCGCGGATGGCCTCGCGGTGCGGACCTCGACGCGGATCACCTCGCTCGGACGCGACGGGGCACGTTGGCGGCTCGCCGACGAGTCGGGAGGCACCCACGACGGCTTCGACGCGGTGCTTCTCGCGCTCCCGTCGCCGCAGGCGGCGGAGCTCCTGAAGTCGGCGCCGCCGGACGGCGAGGTCGCGCGGCTCGCGTCGATCGTGGAGGGGCAAGCGATGCGTCCCGCCTGGGTCGCGATGGTCAGGATGAGCGCGAGGTCGGAGCTTCCCTTCGACCGCTTGGTGCTCGAGGGGGACGAGGCGATCGCGGGCGTGGTCGATCAGGGGTCGAAGCCGGGGTCCGATGCGCCTCGGGGACGAGACCTCGTCCTCGAGGCGACGCCGGCGTGGACCGAAGCGAATCTCGAACTGCCGGCGGAGGACGTGGCGACGCGGATGGGTGCGGCGCTCGAGCGAGTGCTTGGCGCGAGAGGCGCGGCGTCGGCAAGCATCGAGTCGATCATCCCGCATCGCTGGCGCTTCGCGGCGCCGCAGACGAAGACCAACGACCGCGTCGAGGCGTGGTCCACGGCGCTCGCGCTGGGTGCCGGTGGTGACTGGTGCGGCGACGGCACCATCGCGACGGCGTTCGCGGCGGGCGAGTCGCTCGCGGGTCGCGTGCTCGGCGAGCCGCGGTTCTTCGCCGCCACGCCGGCGGCGAAGTCCGGCGGGTCGGAGCGGGGTCTCTTCGACCTCGCGCCGTGACTTGATCAGCGAAGGCGTAGTCGGATCGGTCCGCGGGCGGTCGCCGCATCGACGGGGCGATCTTGCTGGGTGATCAGGATCTCACCGCGGGCGGCGAGCCGCCGAGCCGCGTCCTGCACCGTGGGCATCTGCTCGCGCCAGCCGTCCGCTCGACCGTCTCGGGCGGCGAGCATCCGCGCGACCTCGCTCGGGCAGGCGGAGCCGGTGCCGCGCGCCCTCAGGAGCTCGATCATCGCCTGCTCCGCCGCGACTCCTGCGCTCCCGACGCCGCGGCGGCAGCGGTCGGAGCAGTACTTCACCTCGGACCAGCTTCGCGCCCACTTCGCCCGCCACGAGAACCAGCGCCCGCAGGTCGGGCAGAGCTTGGACTCGTCGCTCGACGCGGCGTGGTCGGATGAACCTCCCGAGGCTCGACCGGCAGCTCGTCTCATCACTCCGAGGAATCGGCGGGGCGTTGATCTGGATGCGTCCGCGCGATGAGTCCGGAACTTTCGCCGCGTTCGGTCCCGCCAGGTTCGGCGTCGGTAGGGTGCCGCGGTCGCCCGGTCGCGGATCGGAGGTGCCGTGATGACCGGTGTCCTGCAGGACGCGTTCGAGGTTCGGCGTCGGGAGCGAGCGAGGCTTCGCCGCGAGGCGATCGAGCGGCTCATCGAGGAGTCGAGGCGGGTGGGTGGCGTCACCGACCGCCTCTACTGGACGATGGTGCACGACTTCGAGCTGGCGCCGCTGACCACCAACCTCCGGCAGCTCGAGGAGCTCGGCATCGAGGTGCCGCCTGCCTCGTCCCTCGACGACGAGCGACTCGCCGCCCGGCTCTGGGAGGTGATCGAAGGTCTCGCCCGCCTCCAGACCTATCTCCTTGGGACCGACCATCTGTCCGATCGCGAGCTCTATGACCGCCTCGAGCGGCAGGTGCTCCGCGAGAAGGTCCGAGAAGTGCCGCCGGAGGACGGGGTGCGGGAGTACATCGATCTTGACTCGGATGATCCTGCGGCGCGGGCGGGACGCGGGAACGAGCTCGAGAGGCGATCGAGAGGTCGCGACGCTCGCCTTCCTCGCCCCTGTTCGGATCGATGAGGTCGAATCGAGCGGTGGCGAGAGGTCCGAGAGTCGATCACCGCTCCCGTCGACGCCTGATCGGACCGGTGGTCGGTCGTCAGGGGGTCAGGCGGCGTCGGATGAGGTATGCCCCGACCAGACCGGCGATCGTGAGCCACGCTGGCGCCGGGAGCGGCACGGCGTGGACAGTCATCGCCTCGAAGGGATCCGCTGGATCGGCACCGCCGTCGGCGAGCTCGATCGAGTCGTCGGGTTCGCCCGGCGGAGGATCCGTGCCCGGATCGAAGAGCCCCGACGAGTCGATCGTCCCTGGGTCCGGATCGCTCGGCGAGGTGGAGGAACCCAGCCAGATGGAGAGGTCCGCCCCATCGACGAACCCATCGCCGTTGAGGTCGGCGCCGCAGGGCGAAGGGCAGTGTCCCCATGAGGCGAGCACGATGGAGAGATCGCTCCCATCCACGAGCCCGTCGAGGTTCAGATCGCCGTCCGCCGACGCCGAGCGAGTCGGCGCGGAGATCGCTGCGACGGATAGGACTGTCACGTAAAGCATTCCGATGTAATGACTTGTGGACTTCATCATGGGTTCTCCGACCGGACCACTCGAACTCTGTCTGGACACCCTCGATTTCGCGCTCCGCTCCGCCAAGCGAGGAGAACCACGTTCAACGTCGAACGCCGCGCTCCCGGACCTGAAGGACCGATCGGTCGTGGGCTGGATCGCCCGCCGACTCGCCCGATGAAACCTTTCATGGCCATGACGAACCCGGCGGTCCCGCCTTCGTAGGGGGTCCTCGTTGGGGAGTTCACCCCCGCTGCGGGCAGCGAGGGCTCGACCCAAGGCGGGCAGTGATCGCCGCGGATTCAAGGGGAGATCGAGAGAGGATGCAGCACTGGCTTCACGGCGATCGCCCTGCGCCTCCGGCGAAGGGGGCGTCCCGGGGAGGGTCTCCCGGACCAGCGCCTTGCACGCGCGATGCGTCCGAAGGTCTCCAATTTCGCCGGGAGCGACCGGATCCCCGTCGGGTGGCGGCGGGAGATCGCCGATGGACCGTTCAAGAAGGTTTCTCGTGGCGTCCACGGGAGCAGTGGGGGTCCGTTCTTGAGTCCAGCCGGTGCCTTGCCCAAGCGAGCTCGATGAAGCCTCCGCGTTCCAACCGAGGGCGTCGCCCGTGCTGCCCGGTGCTCGTCGCGGTCTCCGCCCGAGCCCGAGTGGTGCCGTGCCCCGAGCGACGCCGTCGAGGGAGTCCATCCGCGTGAGCAGGTTCGCGATCATCTTGCTCGCGGGCGGGCTGCGGGCGAACGAGCTGCATCGCTCGCTCGGCTTCCCGGTGCCGGGTCTTCCGCTCGAGCCGCGACGCACGGTGCTGCAGGCATGGATCGACGTGCTGCGGGCCGATCCTCGGCTCGCCGGCGCCACCATGCTGGTGCCATGCAGCAGCGAGTTCGACCGCGCCTGGTTCACCGCCGAGCTTCGGAGGATGGCGCGGACCGGCCCGGTGGAGGTGATGCTTGATCGCCGACCTCACCGCGGCGTCGGCGGAGTGGTCGCCGACGTGGCGGCCGAGATCGACCCCGGTCTCGACGTGCTGGTCGTGGAGGCGGGCACCCTGCCCCCGCCGAGCGTCGGGGGAGTCCTGGATGCCGGCGACGGCGCCGCCTCGCTGGTGATCGGATCGAGCCGCGACGATCGTCCGGCCGGCGTGGTGCTGATGCGTCGCCGGGTGCTCGAGATCGTGCCCAAGATCGGGTACCTCGACCTGAAGGAGCAGTTCATCCCGCAGGCGGTCGCCAAGGGGCATCGGGCGATCGCCGCGACGATCACCGCGACCGCCCTGCGCCTCGCCGCTCGACGCGACTACCTCCGAGGCGTCCGCATCTGGCAGGAGCGCTTGGCGGCAGGTCCGAAGGACGCGGGATCGACCTTGCTTGGGAGCAGCGTCGTGTGCGAGGGTGCGACCGTGGATGCCCGCGCCGTGATCCGCGACAGCGTGGTGCTTCCCGGTGCCGAAGTCTCGAGCGACGCCGTCGTCGCCCGCAGCGTCATTGGTCCGATGATCCGGATTCCCGAGGGCACCATCGTGGTCGATGGCATCGTCGCTGATCCCGCGCTGGCGTCTCGATGGATCGAACAGTCGGCCGTCGACCGCGGATCTACCGCATTCCCCGTCGGAGCGGTCGCCGAGTGGAGTCACGGACGATGAGCCAGATGCGGACGAGAGGCTGGACGACGCCTCGGCTGCTGCTCATGGCAGCGAGCCTGCTGGTGGTCGCGTGGTGGGGGCGTCGCGCGTTGGAGGACATCTACTTGTTCGCGGTGGGGCAGACGGACAACGGCTACATCCTGTGCGCCCCGATGGTCGCCGCGTATCTCCTGTGGCTCCGCCGATCCCGGCTGCAGTTCATCCGGTATCGACCCAACCTCGTCGGTCCGGCGCTGATCGCCCTGGGGATGTGGACCTCGACCTGGGGAGACCTCAACGGCGTGCAGTTGGCGTGGCATGCCGGCGTGCTGATCGCCATGTTCGGGTGCGTCTACGGCATGACGGGATGGGAGGTGGTGCGGCAGTTCGCCCCCGTCATCATCGCGCTGTTGCTGGTGATTCCCGTGCCGGGTCGAGTCCGGCACATGCTGGCGGCTCCGGCGCAGGAGTTCTCGGTGGTGACCGCGCACGGCGTGCTGCAGATCCTCGGCTTCGACGCCATCCGTTCAGGCAACGTCATCACGATCGCGGGAGAGCCCGTGGCGGTCGGCGAGGCGTGCAACGGGATGCGGATGGTCTTCGCGCTTGCCTTGGTGGTGTATGCGTTCGTCTTCTCCGTCCCCTTCAGCATGACGACCCGTCTGTTGCTGATCGTCCTCGCGCCGGTCGTGGCGCTCGTCTGCAACATCGTGCGGCTGGTCCCGACGAGCATCGCCTATGGATGGTTCGATCCGACCGTCGCCGAGCAGATCCACGACATCGGCGGCTGGCTGATGCTGCCGCTGGCGTTGGTGCTCTTGATGGGGATCGTGCGGCTGCTCCGTTGGCTTGACGTCCCGGTCATGAACTGGAGGCTGGTGCCGTCATGAGCTCGCTCGAGGGATCCATCGCGGGTGCGTGGCGAAGCGCGGGTCGACTCGGTCCGTGGCTGTCGCTGGTCATCGTCGTGGGAGTCGGGATCCTGGCGCCGCAGCCTCCGTCAGTCGATGCGGAGTTGGTCGCGCACCACGACCGGATCCGGCGGGTGCTGGAGGGGGTGCCCCTTCGCTGTGGGGAGTGGATCGGCGAGGAGCAGCCGCTCGCGCCGGCCGCCGTCGAGCTGCTCCGCCCGAACGCCAGCTTGAGCCGTTCCTACCGAAGGATCGGCGGCGACGAGCGGGTCATGATGAGCCTCATCCACTGCAGCGACGCGCGGGACATGGCGGGGCACTATCCGCCGATCTGCTACCCGTCCCATGGGTGGACGCTCGATCGACCGCTCGACGCATCGACCAAGGCTGGTGGTCTCTCCGATCCCACCGTGGACGTGGAGAGGTTCGAGTCGCTGGAGGTCAAGACGTTGGACGGTCGACTGATGCCGATGCGGGCGTATCGATTCTCTCGGATGGGTGAGGGACTGACGGAGATCAAGATGACCGTCCTGAGCGCCTTCATCCTGCCGGATGGCAGTTGGAACTCCGACTTGGGAGCGATTCGTGACGTCCAGACCCGACGTCGGGCATCGCGCGAAGGAGTCGCGCAGATCCAGGTCGTCTTCGCGGGTTGGCCGAGCGTCGAGATCATCGCAGAGCCGGCGACATCCTTGTTGAATGCATTGCCGCGGGCGGCGATCGACGTGCTCGGTGATCGCACCGATCCAGGGACGGAGGCAGGACATGAATGAGAACACGATGTTCGAGAGGGAGTTTGGTCGGCAGCAGGAGGGCGACCCTCAGGAGGGGGTCAATCTCTGGAGCATGGTCGTCGACCGCATGCACGGGCGCTGGAAGTGGGCGATCTCCGCGGGACTCGTGCTCGGCGCGGCGCTCGCCGTCGTGGGCTTCCGGCTTGCGGGCGTGTCCTACACGGCGCGCGGACTTGTGCAGGTCGAGACGCGCCTGCCTACCTTGGTCAACGAGACGCCGGAGACGGAACAGCTTGCGGACTTCACGGCCTTCATCGGATCCCAGGCGGAACTCATGAAGGACGGTCGCGTCCTCGGGGATGCGCTCAAGAGCGAGCAGCTGAAGGCGCACCTTGCCGAACTGGGCGAGGATCCAATGAAGGCGCTGTCCACGGATCTTCGGGTCGGCGTGATCCGGGGCACCACCCTCATCTCCATCGAGTTCACCGCCGACGATCGCCGCCTCGCCCAGGCGGCGGTCAACGCGGTGCTCGAATCGTACTTCAGCATCTACGGTCCCAACTCCGAGACGCAGCACACGCGGACCACGCAGCAGATCCGGTCGCTGCTGACCGATGCCCGGCGACGCCTGGCGGATCTGGAGCAGGAGCGGGAGCGGCTGCTCAAGTCCACGCTCTACGGCACGCTCGAGCTGGGCACCTTCCTCGGCTCCCGCGTGCAGGAGATCGCCGTGCTGCAGGGTGAGCTCAACAAGCTCCGTGACCTGCGCACGCGCATCGAGGAAGTCGCGACGAACCAGAATCGGCCGGTCCAGCCGGGGGACGTCGCTCCGCCCACGGAGACGGAGCTCTTCGAGTCCGACTCGACGCTGCAGTCGCTCGCCAAGGAGCTCGAGGTCGAGGAGTACAACCTCGGCGCACTGGTCTCGCGGTTTGCCGACGAGCATCCCGCGGTGCGGCAGGCTCGGTCCAGGGTGGAGAACATCTCCGCGAGCGTTCAGGCGCGGCGGCAGGAGGCGCGGGACACGTGGTCCCAGCGGATGGCGTCCTCCTTCGGCTACGCGGCGCTTGGGACTCGAATCGAGGAGCTAAGCGCCGACCTCGCGGAGCTCCGCACGGCGATCGACCGGGCGAACGTCGAGCAGGCTCGTGCCGATCAGATCACCCGGGACTCCGCCCGCATTGCCGCGGAGATCGCCTCCTACGAGTCGCGCCTCAGCGGACTGCAGACCGAGAGCGAGGCGATCCGCCAGGGACGAGTCCAGATCCGCGCCATGGCGCAGCTGCCGAGCTCCCCGAGCCGGGACCGCCGGATGCAGTACGGCGCCGCCGGATTCCTCGGAGGTCTCGGCGCCAGCCTCGTCGGCTTCTTCCTGCTCGGCACGGTCGACCGGAGGGCGTTCGCCTCCCGGCAGCTCGAGTCGGATCGCGGTCGCCTCAAGCCCCTCGGCGTGGTCCCCGACATGTCGCGCCTCGGCGACACCGACGAGGAGCGCGTGCTGCTCGAGGACTGCGTGCATCGGATCCGCAACCGAATCGAGGTCCGCCGTGGGCACTCCGATCGCGGGGTCGCCCTCAAGGTCAGCAGTCCGTTCCAAGGGGACGGCAAGACCTCCGTCGCGGCGGCGCTTGCATGGTCCTACGCGCAGGCGGGATACCGCACCGTCATGGTCGATGCCGACTTCATTGGTCGCGCCCTCAGCTTCCAGTTCGGCGTGCTCTCGGAGCCCGGCGTTCGGGAGGCGATGCGGGAGCCGAGCGGGGTGCTTCGCTGGGTCCGACCCGCCCGCCCCAACCTCGACCTGCTGCCGGCAGGCAGCGACCGCAGCGTGTCGGCGGGTCACCTCCAGCCCGCGGCGATGCGGGAGCTCCTCGATCGACTGCGGGACTCCTACGAGATCGTCGTGGTGGACAGCGGTCCGATGACGGCGAGCGTCGAGTCGCTTCCGATCCTGGGTGCGATCGACGGCGTGGTGCTGGTGCTGCGTCGTGGTCGCAACCGCAATCGCCTCGTCGACTGCATCAACGACATCAAGCACGTCGGGGCGAACTACCTCGGCGTGATCCTGAACTACGCCACGCTCTCCGACTGCCAGCGCTACTCCTCGCTCTCGCGGGTCTCCGCGGAACTTGCCGGCGAGGGTGCTCCGCCGGCGCCGATGCCCGCCCACCCGGTGGTCTCGGCGCTCGGCGCGCGGCGACCGAATGGCGAGATCCCCGAGTGAGCCCATGACCGCCTTGGAACTGCGAGACGTCGCCGAGGACCGCTCTGCGTGGAGCAGCGTGCGGGTCGCGCCGCGCATGTGGGGCTTGAAGGTCGAGACCTTGGTCGAGGCGTGGTGGCGCTCGCAGGGCGTGGCGTGGATCCGGCGCGGGCAAGGCGAGCCCGACACCTCGGGGGCGGACCTGTACCTCCTGACCGAGCCGGGACAGATGGTGGCGTTCGACCTCGGCGAGTTGGTGTCGAGCCTCACCTGGAACCAGCCTTCGGTCTCGAGGGTCCGGATCGTGACGGCGGACGAGGAGGAGTATCGCGAGCGACTGGTGACGGGCGAAGCAGGCGCGATCATTGGCGTCCGCCGCGAGTACCGCTCGCAAGGGCGCGGAAGCCGCCGGGTCCTCCTGACGCCGAGCGCGACCTTGGCAAGGCGCTGGGGGATCGCCGCCGATCGCCGGTCGGCGTGGATCGAGGTTCGCCGGACCGGCAGTTGGTCCCGCAGCGATCACCATCGCCTGCGGGGGGAGTTCTTCCAGACGGGTGATCCGTCGCAGGAAGGGTCCATGCTGACCTGCCTGATCGAACGATGGTCGGATCCGCAGCGGGTGATTCCATCGCTGCGGGAGGTCCGTCGAGGCGTGATCGTGGAGGGGGAGTGGACTCCCGGAGCGTCGGACGTCCTCATCGGTCCGTCGTGGATCGGACGACGGGGAGTCGAGGACGATCCGCTCTGCGTCGTTGGTCCGGCATGGATCGCCGACCGGTCCTTGCCCGATCCGGCGAGTCCGGCGCCTCCGGCGGAAGTCCTTCCGCTCGAGGAGATCCCCACCCGCCGACCCGAGCGGGAGCGAGGCGGGCAGGGAGGCGACTTCTCCGACGTGTTCAAGCGGGCGATCGACGTCCTCGTCAGCGCCACCGTGCTCATCGTCCTGTCCCCGCTGCTGCTCCTCATCGCGATCGCGGTCGTCGTCGACGATGGCTGGCCGATCGTCTTCGGCCACGAGCGGCAGACGAGAGGCGGCGGCATCTTCCGCTGCCTGAAGTTCCGCACGATGCGCCGAAATGCAGAGGCGATGGCCGAGAAGCTCAGGGCGTCCAACGTCTGCGACGGCCCGCAGGTCTTCATCGAGAACGACCCGCGGGTGACGCGAGTGGGACGCTGGCTCCGCCGGTTCCACCTCGACGAGCTCCTGCAGTTCGTCAACGTCCTTCGTGGCGAGATGAGCCTGGTCGGGCCGCGACCCAGCCCGGAGCGCGAGAACCGCCTCTGCCCGGCATGGCGAGATGCACGCCTGAGCGTCCGCCCCGGCATCACCGGTCTCTGGCAGGTCTGCCGCACCCGACAGCCTGGACTCGACTTCCAGGAGTGGATCCGATTCGACCTTCATTACGTCTCGCACCGCAGCCTCCGGTTGGACGCGTGGATCGTGGTGCAGACGGTTCGTGGCCTTGTGTTCAAGGAGTCCGCGCATGCCCCTGAGCCGCCGCGCCAGGCGTAGGCTGATCCTCGTCTCGGTCCTTGTGGTGCTGCTTGCGGCAGGCGCCGTGGGTACCCGGTACGCCCTCCGATGGCGGCAAGCGCAGGCGCTGGAGCGGGCCCGCGTGGACGGACTCGCGGCGAGCCGTGCAGGCGAGCACGAGCGGGCGATCACCTTGCTCGCGTCGGTGTTCCGGGCGCAGCGGGAGGACCACGAGGTGATCTTCGCGCTGGCGACCTCCCGGCTGGCGTCGCCACTTGAGGATGGCACTCACCTTGGGAGTGCCGCCGCGCTCTTCGCCAGGGCCGCCGAGCTCCGCAGCGACGACGTCGAGTCTCGGCGGCAGCTCGTCGAGATCTACCCGAAGCTCGGCTTCCTCCGGGAGGCGATGGATGCCGCCGACGAGGTGCTCGCGGTGGATCCGGATGACTCGAAGTCGCGGGAGACCCGCATCCAGATCCTCGCCTCCCTCGGGCGATGGTCGGAGGCGGTCGACGAGTGCGAATCCATGATCGCGAAGCGCCCCGACGCTCCGACTTGGAGGCGGTTGCAGTTGTCCATGGCACTCGCCAGCGGAGCGACGCCGGGGGAGGTCCTCGCGCTGACGGAGCAGTGGCCCGAGGATCCCACCGGTGACGGGCTCAACGACCTCCTCAAGGCGACCCTCCTCCAGCTTGCTGGTCGAGCTGACGAGGCCGAACCCCTGGTAACTGCGGCGATCCAAAAGGGCGCCGCCGATCCGGAGCGCCTCGAGGCGATGAGCTCGATCCTCACCGACCTCGGTCGAACGGAGGAGACGTGGGCGCTGATCGACGCATCGATGGCGGACGGGTCGCCGCGCGACCCGCGGATCGCCTCGCTCGCAGCCGATCTGGCGTTCCGCGCGGGAGACGCCAAGAGGCTTGCCGAGATTCACGACTCGCTCCCGACCGACTCCCCGCTGCGGGGCGAGCTCGCCGCTCGGATCGTCCTGATCAGCCTTGATGACGGCGAGGAGCTCGAGCGGCAGAAGTGGATGGATCAACTTCAGCAGCTCGCCCGCGATCCGGACTCCATGCCGGGAGTCGTGCTGTCGGCGGCAAAGCTCGCAAGGCGTTTCGACCGCGAGGAGCAGGGACGGATCGCCGCGGCGGCACGATCCGACGGCGCCTCGGTCGAGGTGCTGTTGGCGGCGGCGCACGCCGCCAGCCGGGTCGGCGATCCGGTGTCGGCGCTCGAGCACGTGGGACGCGCGCAGGCGATCGAGTCGACGCTGCTCGGCGTGGTGATGCAGGCCTCGCTCATGCAGCGCACCGGTCAGGTCGAGCAGTCGATCGACCTGGCGCTGCAGGGGGTGCGTCGATATGGAGGTCGCCCCGCCTTGGTGTCGCTGATCTGCAACGCATGGATCGATGCTCCGATGCTCAGCGCTGCCGTCGTCGAGCAGATCCAGTCGGGGCTTGGCTTCCAGACCCCGCTTCAGTGCGCCGAGGCGATTGTCGAGTCCGTCGGGCTCACTCCATTGTCCGGCGTGCTCCTCGTCTCCGCGGCGATTGAGGCGGACCGCCTTGAGGTCGCGGAGGACGTGGTGGTCAGTGCCGTCTCCATGCGACCACCGAACGTTCAGTACCTGATGGTCCTCGGTGATCGACTGGGGGCCATTGCGCCGGAGTTGACCTCGCGGCTCCAGCAGACGCTCGCCGAACTTGCGCCCGACGAACCGTCGGTCATCGCCCGCACGCTGGGCTCCCAAGCGATCGACTTGCCGGCCATCCGAGCCGTGTTGCCGCTGGATGCCGAGTCCGACCCCGTCCGTCGCGAGGCGTGGATGACCTTGTTGTCTGCGTTTCCCTCGCTCGATGCCGAGCAGTTCGCGGAGGCGGCGAACGAGGCCATCGAGCGGTACCCCGATGACCCGCTGATGTTGAACGTCCTGCTTGGCGACGCTCGCTCGTGGACGCGGCAGGAGTTGGTGAGCGACGTCATCTCGCGCCTCGAGTCGCTCATGGAGCGAGACTCCGTGGTCATTCTCGTGGCGCGGGCGAACCTGCTCCTCGCCTTCCAGCCGGAGGACGTCGAGGGCAGAAATCGACTGGTGATCGAGTTGTCGGACGTGGCGAGCCGCCGGCCAGACTCGCTCATGGCGAGCGTCACGCTGCTTCGGCTGCTGATCAGCGATCCGAACAGCGATCCGCAGGTCGCGATCCGCCTTGGTCGGCAGATCGTCGCCAGGCATCCCTCGGCGATCGAGCTGTATCCGATCCTCATCGACCTCATGCAGCAGCAGGGCATGCTTGATGAAGCCGATGCCATGCTGACCCAGTTCGAGCAGGTCGATGTCTCCGGAGTCGCCTCGGCGCGACAGCGAGCGCGACAGTCGCTCCGCGAGGGCGATCTTGATCGAATGGTGTTGACCCTCACCGAGTTGGCCCGTCAGTCGGGTGGCGCGGGCGACCTGCTCCAGCTCGGACTCGCGAAGGAGTCCGTGGGCGACTTCCGCGGCGCCGAGACCATCTATCGCCAGGCGCTCGTCGATCCAGACGCGCCGACGGAGGTCATCTATCGCTTGGCGAGCATCCTCGCCCGTCAGGGAAGGTCCGCCGATGCCGAGGTCGTGATCGCCGAGCACGGCGACGAACTGTCCGACGGACGCCGCGAGCTGGTGCTCGGGGTGCTCCTTCTGCAGGCACGGGACGTCGAGGGCGCGATTGCTCGGTTCCGCAAGGCGGTTCAGGTCGTCCCGAAGGAGGGCGATGCCTGGCGGCTGCTGGCGACCAGCCTCGCCCTCGTCGGACAGGACAAGGATGCGATGCAGGCGGCGATCGAAGGACTCAAGCACCTCCCGGACTCCGAGGAGCTCATGGGTCTTCTGCTCGGGTCGGCGCTCCGCGACGGGACCGTGCTGCGTCTCCTCGTCGAGTCGCCCTCCATCAATGACCTTCCGGCGGTGCTCCAGGAGTGCCTGCGTCTCCTGCAGCGGAGCATCGATCCTCAGACGAACCTGCTGCAGCCGGATCCGGAGGAGCTTCGCCTTGCTCGCGAGCTCTGCGGACGCTCCGGCGACACGCTGATCACGTGGCGCACCGCCATGAGCCTCCATGCGGTGGCCGGGCAGGTCGCCGAGGCCCGGGCCCTGGCGGCGGCGGCCTCCCGCGCGTTTCCCTCGGAGTCGGAGCCGTGGGAGTGGCAGGTCCGCATGGCGTCGGCGCTGGGCGAGGTCGACGAGGCGATCCGGCTCTGCCGCGACTGGCGGCGGGCGGCCTTCCCCGACGTGGAGTCGGTGGATCACTCACAGGCCGTGCTTGAGCTTGGACGGAAGCGTGCCGACCTTGCCTTGGAGCTCCTTCGACCTCATCAGGAGCGGATCGCGGCGATGCAGAGCGACGATCCGGGTCCGTATCGTTCCCTGCTTGGCGCGCTGATCATGACCGGCAACGTCCGCGAGGCGATGCGGCTTGAGGGAGCGCGCCTTGCGGAGTCGCCGACGGCCCGCGACGTGTGGGCGAGGCTTGCGTCGTTGGCGCCCTACGACTCGGGTCTCGAGGCGATGTCGTTCCTGGAAGCTGCGACGCCCAGCACCGCGCCCGAGCGAGCCGCCATGATCGGGACCTGGATCCAGTTCCATCGACGACATCCGGATGGCGAGGGTCTCGCCCGCGCGCGGGCCCTTCTCCCCCGCGATGGGGTGCAGGCGACGGATGCCTCGTCGGGCTTGCTGCTGGTCGCCAAGGCGGACGTCGTCAGGGCCGAAGGGGACCCGGGCGGGATGCGACGAGTCCTCCAATCGGTGATCGACTCGATCCCCGCCGACGCCTGGAAGCAGGCCGCTTCGATTGCCACGCTTCCCCTGCCGGAGCAGCAGAGCCTCTTCGAGCAGATCGCCCCGGGAATCTACGCCCGCAACAACCTCGCCATGGTGCTGGTCGAGCAGCGGCAGGACCTTGACGTCGCGTTGCGGCTCGTTGAGGAGTGCATCGCGGTGCTGCCAAACGAGCCGAATCTGCTGGACAGCCGGGCGCAGGTCCTTCTCGCGCTCGGTCGGCTCTCGGAAGCAGAGACCGACATGGTGAAGGTGCTGCGGATGGTGCCGCTCGACCCGAACTTCCAGCTCACCGCGGCGGAGATCCTGGCGGGTAGCGGGCGCATCCAGGACGCGGTGCAGGTGGTGAATCGGGTGCAGGACTTGGTGGCGCAAGAGCCTTGGCCGTCCCGCGAGCTCGAGGAGAGGCTGCGGCGGGTACGGGCGCTGGTGCAGGGCTGATCCCGGTTCGCTCGCTGACGGCACCCTCCACGACTTCCAGAACTCAACCTCCATGACCCGACGCGGCATCATCCTCGCCGGCGGCACCGGCTCGCGGCTTCACCCCATCACCCGGGGGGTGAGCAAGCAGCTCGTGCCCGTCTACGACAAGCCAATGATCTACTACCCGCTGTCGGTGCTCATGCTTGCCGGCATGCGGGAGATCCTGGTCATCACGACGCCGGAGGATCGTCCGGCGTTCGAGCGGCTGCTTGGCGACGGCGGGGAGTGGGGCATCCGCATCGCCTATGCGGTCCAGCCGAGGCCTGAAGGCCTCGCGCAGGCATTCCTCATCGGCGAGGAGTTCCTCGCTGGCGGACCTGCCTCCTTGATCCTCGGCGACAACCTCTTCTTCGCCACCGAGCTGCAGCGTCGGCTCCGCGCCGCCAACGCCCGCGCCTCCGGCGCCTCGGTGTTCGCCTACACCGTCGACAATCCCTCTGCGTACGGCGTGGTGGAGGTCGATCCGAGCGGTCGGGCGCTCAGCATCGAGGAGAAGCCGGCGAAGCCCAAGTCGCGGCTCGCCGTGACGGGTCTTTACTTCTACGACGCCGAGGTCGTCTCGATCGCCAAGTCGATCAAGCCCTCGGCGCGGGGCGAGCTCGAGATCACCGCGGTCAACGCGGAGTACCTGCGCCGTGGCACGCTCGAAGTCCAGATGCTCGGTCGCGGCTCGGCCTGGCTCGACACCGGCACCTTCGACTCGATGCTCCAGGCGGCGCAGTTCGTCCAGACCATCGAGGCGCGGCAGGGCCTCAAGATCGGCTGCCCCGAGGAGGTCGCGTACCGCATGGGCTACATCAGCGATGATCAGTTGCGTCGGCTTGGTCAGGCGCTCTCGAAGAGCGGCTACGGCGACTACCTGCTGAAGATCCTCGACGATCCCGGGACGGGCGGAGTCGCCTCGTGAAGCTGGTGCCGACGCTGCTCGAGGGGGCGTACGTCATCGAGCCACAGGTCCATGGCGATGCCCGAGGCTTCTTCATGGAGTCGTGGAACAAGCACAAGCTCGCGGCGGCGGGGATCCACGCCGACTTCACCCAGGACAACCACAGCCGCTCGATCCGCTCGGTGCTGCGCGGACTCCACTATCAGGCGGGCGACGCGGCCCAGGGCAAGCTCGTGCGGGCCGCCCGCGGTTCCGTCTTCGACGTGATCGTCGATCTGCGTCGCTCCTCGCCCACCTTCGGGCGATGGCACGGCGAGGTGCTCAGCGAGGAGAATCAGCGCCAGATCTGGGTTCCGCCCGGCTTCGCCCATGGCTTCCTGGTGCTGAGCGAGTCCGCGGACTTCCTCTACAAGGTCACCGGTCGATGGCAGCCGGAGGCGGAGCGGACGCTGGCGTGGAACGATGCGGAGGTCGGCGTCTCCTGGCCGCTCGAGGGACGAAGTCCGATCCTGTCGGAGAAGGACCGCACGCTCGGAAGGAGCCTCCGCGACGCCGAGGCCTTCCCGTGAGGATCCTCGTCACCGGCGCGGGCGGACAGCTTGGGCGAGAGCTGGTCCGCATGGCTCCCGCCGGCGCGGAGCTCGTCGCGCGGGATCGGCAGGCGCTCGACGTCGGAGATCGCACGGCGGTCTTGGAGGGACTTCGCGCCCTCCGCCCTGCGGTGGTCGTCAATGCGGCCGCCTACACCGCGGTGGACAAGGCGGAGTCGGACCCGGAGGCTGCTTCGCGCGGGAACGCCGATGGACCTGGATTCCTCGCCGAAGGCTGCCGGGAGGTCGGGGCCCGCCTGGTCCACGTCTCCACGGACTTCGTCTTCGACGGCGCGACCTCGAGACCCTATCGACCCGACGATCCCCCGGCGCCGCTGGGGGTCTACGGCGCCACGAAGCTGGAGGGCGAGCGGCGGGTCCTGCGCGAGATCCCGAACCGGTCGCTCATCGTCCGCACCGCGTGGGTCTACTCCTCGCATGGTCGGAACTTCGTCCTCACCATGATCCGCTTGATGAGGGAGCGGGGGACGGTCCGCGTGGTCTCGGATCAGGTCGGAACCCCGACCTCGGCGCGGGAGCTTGCGATCGCCTTATGGGACCTCATGGCGGCGAACGCGACCGGCGTGCATCACTGGACCGACGCCGGGGTCGCGAGCTGGTACGACCTCGCGGAGGCGGTACGCCGCCTCGGGCAAACAAGGGGGCTCGTTCCAAGCAACGCCCGGGTCGTGCCGATCTCCACCTCGGAGTACCCGACCCCGGCGCATCGTCCGGCATGCTCGGTGCTCGACAAGTCCTCGACCTGGTCGATCCTCGGTCGAACCAGCCGGCACTGGCTCGACACGCTCGATGAGGTCCTCGCGGAGTGTGCCCATGCCTGAGATCCTCGTCACTGGCGGCGCCGGGTTCATCGGCGTCAACTTCGTCCGGCACTGGCTGACGGCTCGTCCGGGGGATCGAGTGGTGGTGCTCGATGCCCTGA
>VGXO01000023.1 GCA_016873275.1 Phycisphaerae bacterium | reverse complement strand
GCTGCGCGACGCTCGTCTCGAGTCGTACCACCCTCACCCGCCACGCGAACTTCGTTCGCGCGGCGGCCTCTCCCGCTCGTCGCGTGGCTCCTCGCGGGAGAGGCGTTGCGACTTCCGGCACTCTCCCAGTCGTCGCGTGGCGACTCGCGGAAGAGGTGAGGTCGTCCGGCATCGAGGTGCTCGTCGCGGCGCTCCTCTCGGGAGAGGAGGAGTCGTTCGGGCACTCCCCCGCGAGCGCCGCTCGCGGGGGAGTCGGACTTGTCGCGACGCGACAAGTCCGGTGGGGGTGGATCGAAGGACGACGGGCGGGTCGAGGTCCTGAATCGACACGCGATGTCTCGATCGAGGGGCTGCGCGACGCTCGTCTCGAGTCGTACCACCCTCACCCGCCACGCGAACTTCGTTCGCGCGGCGGCCTCTCCCGCTCGTCGCGTGGCTCCTCGCGGGAGAGGCGTTGCGACTTCCGGCACTCTCCCGGTCCACGTCGAATCGTGGTCGGTCCAGCACTCGCTCGCAAGCGACGGGAGCCGGAAGTCCGCTCGTGCCTCGGCGTGCGGGCGACGTGGTCCCGAGCGGGCGAGGTCGGGTCGAGGGAGGATGCATCGGCGATCCGGTCGGCTTGGTCGGCGTCGGTAGCATCCGCGCTTCGACCTCTCAATAGATCTCTTCCGCGACGCTCCCTCGACCTCGCCACCGTCCACGCGACCGACGCCCATGCCACGCCGAACCAAGAGCCAGATCAAGAGCCACACCACGAGCCGAACCAAGAACCGACCCACGAGGCGACCCACGAGCCAGACCAAGAACCGAACCAGCAAGACCTCCCGCACCGCGTCGCGACCGGATCGCGCGAGGGTCGCGGCGGCGCCGGTGGTCCCTGCGGGCTTCGATCCCGACGCCGCCGCCACCGGCGCTGGTCTCTTCGGGCTCGACGTGACGCCGGAGGACGCGGCGATCGTGGTGATCCCCGTGCCCTTCGACGCGACCACGAGCTATCGCCCCGGCACGGCGAATGGTCCGGACCACGTGCTCGAGGCGAGCATGCAGGTCGACCTCGAGGATCTTCAGTTCGGCGCGATCTGGCGGTACGGGCTCGCGATGCTGCCGGTGCCGAAGGCGATCGCGGCGCTCTCTCGCTCGGCGCGGGCGGCGGCCGAGCCGGTGATTCGCGCCGGCGGCGCAGAGCCGGGCAACAGGCGACATGCCGCGGCGGTCGCGAAGGTGAACGCCGCGAGCGAGCGGGTGCGCGACCACGTCTCGCGCGAGGCAAGCCGCATCCTCGACCGCGGCGCGATCGCGGCGGTCCTCGGCGGCGATCACGCGAGCCCGTACGGGCTGATCGCGGAGCTCGCGAGCCGCCATCCGGGCATGGGCATCCTGCAGATCGATGCGCACGCGGACCTCCGCGACTCCTTCGAGGGCTTCGCGTGGAGCCACGCAAGCATCTTCCATAACGTGATGACCCGCCTGCCCGGGGTCGGTCGACTGGTGCAGGTCGGGATCCGCGACGTCGGCGCGAGGGAGATCGAGTTCGCCGAGCGCTCGCGCGGGCGGGTGCGGGTCTTCCATGACCAGCGGCTTCGCGAGCGGCAGTTCGGAGGCGCGACGTGGGGCGCCCTCTGCAGGGAGATCGTCGAGGCGCTTCCCCGCGAGGTCTACGTCTCCTTCGACATCGACGGGCTGTCGCCCGAGCTCTGCCCGCACACGGGGACGCCCGTGCCGGGCGGGCTCTCCTTCGCGGAGACATGCCATCTGCTCGAGATGCTCGCGACGAGCGGGCGACGGGTGGTGGGATTCGACCTCTGCGAGGTCGCCCCGGGACCGCGCGGCGTCGACTGGGACGGCAGCGTCGGGGCGCGGGTGCTCTACAAGCTGATGGGCTGCACGCTGCGGAGCCAGGTCGGACGCCGCGGCGCGCGACGACGCTGAGGCTCGCGATCTTCGCGCGATCTCCGCGCGATCGCGCGTCGAGCGCGAGGAGACGGGAGGAGTCGGCAGAGCGCCTCGACCGCGACCTCATCAGGCTCCCTCATGGAGAAGTGTCGGAGGGGGAACTCCCGCATGGAGAACTCCCTCATGAAGAGTGTCCGTACGGACTCCACGCAGGGAGAACCTCCGCGCGATCGAGCCGCCTCCGCGCTCGCGGAACGGTCGCTCGCGGCGGAACCTGCACTCGTCTCCGGCGCGTTCCTCCTGACCGCAAGCGAGATGGTCGGTTGGCGATGGGTCGAGATGGCGAGCTCGACGAAGATCGACCGAACCTCGCCCGATCCGCTTGGGAGGCGAGCAAGGCGGGGCTACCTTCAGGAACCATGACCAGCCTGCCCGGCGTGCTCCTCGCCTGCGTCGCGATGCTCCCCCCGTCGAAGGGCCTGCCCCGCCCGGAGGTCCCGCTCGATCCGGTCGCGGCGCTCTCGAGCGTGACCGCCCACGGCGGCGTCGCGCGAGTCCTGCTGCCGGGCGTCGGCGAGGTCTCGCTGACCTTGCGACCGATCCCGGTGGTCGCGCCGGACGCGGTCGTGGAGGTCGGCTCGATGAAGCGGTCGCTCGACGAGGACCTCACGCGGGCGCTGCAGGGCGTCGCGCACTTCGAGGGCGTGGTCGAGGGAGTCGATCGCTCGCGTGCCTTCGTCGCGGTCGGCACGACCGGCGTGGCGGCGATGATCGACCTCGGCGCTGGCCGCGGGCTCTTCGGTCTCCGTGGGCTCGACGATGCTGCGGCGGGACTCTGCGCCGGACCGAGCAGCTTCGTGCGCATCGCCGGCGCCGCCGATCCCGAGGTCGAGCGCTGCCGCTGCCTCGCTCCGGCGCCGGGCGACGAGGGCGCCGTCGCCGGGTTCGCCGCGGTGCCGCCGGGCATGCGGAAGATCGTCGAGCTCGCGGTCGACTCGGACCACGAGTTCCTCCGGATCTTCCCGAGCGAGGTCGCCGCCGTCGAGTACGTCGCGGCGCTCGTCGGCGAGGTCTCCTCGATCTACCGACGCGACTGCGACGCGGGAATCGTCCTCGCCTACCTGCGCCTCCAGCCCTCGCCGGAGGATCTCTTCAACGAGCCGGATCCGCTCGGACCCTTCCGCGACTACTGGGTCGCGGAGGGCGGCTCGATCGAGCGCGACCTCTTCACGCTGCTCACCGGGCGGCGCAACCTTCCCTACGGCGGCGTCGCGTGGCTCAACGCCGCCTGCAATCCCGACTACGGCTACTCGGTCAACGGCTACATGTTCGGTCGCTTCGTCGCTGGATCGCGCACCAGCCCGGGCAGCTGGGATCCCAACGTCGTCGCCCACGAGCTCGGTCACAACCTCGGCACGTGGCATACCCACGACTACGGGATCGACGGCTGCGCCTCCGGCGTCGTCCAGCGCGGCACGATCATGAGCTACTGCCACGTGCGGTCCGGGGCGAGCGCGAACATCGACCTCTACCTGCACCGCGGCACGGTCGCGCCGATCGTGGGTCTGCTCGCCGCGGCGGAGTGCCTCCACTCCGACTGCGACGACGACGCGCTGCCCGACGCCGAGGAGATCGCCGCCGATCCTTCGCTCGACCAGAACTTCGACGGCGTGCTGGACGCCTGCCAGGACTGCGACTCGGACGGCGTGCCGGATCCGGTGCAGATCGCCTCCGGCGAGCTCGTCGATGCCGACGGCGACCTCCGACCCGACGCCTGCGAGCAGGACTGCGACTCGGACGGCGTGCCCGACCACGACCAGGCGCAGGCGGACCCGACGCTCGACCGAAACGGCGACGGCGTCCTTGCCTCCTGCGAGGAGGACTGCGATGGCGACGGCGTCGCCGACTCCGACGCGATCAACGCGGACATGACGCTCGACCGATCGCGCGACGGCCGGATCGACGCCTGCGAGGACTGCGACGGCGACGGGATCGACGACTTCCAGGCGCTCCGCGGCTCGAAGTCGCGCTGGGTGGGAAGCGAGGCGGATGCGCTCCTCCGCGAGCTCGATCCGAGGTCGGGCGTGCTGCGGCGCACGGTGGTCGTCGGCACCGCGCCGATCCTCGACCTCGCCTTCGCCGCCGATGGTCGCCTCTACGCGGCGTCGGGGAGCCGCGCGTGGGCGTTCGATCCGGTGCTTGATCAGGCGGCACGCCCGTGGGGTCCGGAGCTCGAGGGCGAGGTGCGCTCGGTCGCCGTCGCGCCGGATGGTCGACTCGCGGTGATGCTCGGCTCGGGACGGATCGTGCTCCTCTCGACCGACGGCGCGAGCGTCGAGCCCTTCGCGTCGGCGTTCGCCGAGGGGGACGCCCGCGACCTCGCCTTCCGCAGGCTCGCGGACGGCACCCACGAGGCGCTCGTCTCGACGGGAGGCGGGCTCGTCCATCGGCTGGCGTGGCCGCAGGGGACCCGCACGATCCTCGCCGACATGCAGGCGATGGCGCCGGAGCTGCGTGGGATCCTGCCGCTTCATGACGGGTCGATCCTCGTCGCGGCGAGCGCCCTCGACGCGATCCACCGGGTGAGCGCGACCGGCGAATGGCTCGGTCGCTGGGACGTGCAGGGGAGCGGCTTTGCCGCGCGGGTGCAGGCGATCGCCTTCGCCCGCGACGACCGCAGCGTCGTCGCGACCTCGCCGGTCTCGAGCGCGTCGATCAACGGCTACGTCGTCGCGAACGGCTACGTCGAGCGCACGCTCCGCGTCTATCCGATCGATGCGCCGAGGGCGACCGCGATCGTCGTCGCTCCCGCGAGCGAGACCGACCGCAACGGCAACCTCCTGCCGGACGCCTGCGAGGGTCCGATCGCGGACCTCAACGGCGACGGCGAGGTGGGCGGCGCCGACCTCGGGTTGCTGCTTGCCGACTGGGGATCCTGCGACGGATGCAGCGCGGACCTCGACGCCGATGGGCTCGTCGGCGGAAGCGACCTCGCGACGCTCCTCGCGGCGTGGGGATCGTGACGACGGAAGGGCGACGAGCGATGAGGGATTGGCGAGTGCGAGCGGTGCGAGCGGAAGTACGCCGAGTCGATGGATCCGACTCGAGGAGTCCCGCCCGGCATCCTTGCCGCGAGGACTCCCGTCGCCCCGATCAGCCGACGGGGATCGTGAGGATCGGTCGACCGCCCGACTGCGACTTCACCTGCAGGTCGTAGAGGTCGCGGATGAGCGAGAAGAGCTGCTTCGAGAGCAGGTCGTCTTCCGCGATCCAGTACCACGAGCCCTCGTGGAGGACCTCGACCGCCGCGCGGGTCGGCCGGGAGGTCGACCGGTTCACCCGGAAGAAGTTCCGGACGGCGCTCTTGACGACGCGGTCATGGCTCTCCGACTCGGTGAGGGACCGGAACACCTCGCTCGGGCTCATCGGTCGAACCTGCGGCTGGTCGAGCGAGTCCGCGACCCCGTAGCTCAGGAAGCGCAGCATGGCGAGCATCGACCGCGTCTGCACGGAGACGGTGAGGTCGGCGATGATCGGCGAGTCCACGGTGACGAGTCGGTAGGAGTTCGGTCCGGGGTCGAGCCGCATGAGCGAGACGAACTCCTTGCCGACCTCGTCATCCTCCAGTCCCGGGTACATCACGAAGACCGGCGCGACCTCGACGGACATGTAGTCGTACGCGCCATCCTCCCGCAGGATGAAGCGGCAGTTGTCGTCGCGGGCGGAGGAGATCGCCCCGGCGGTCACCTGCTCGGGACCGAGCGGCTTCGCGTTCCACGTCACCGGGATCTGGGAGAGCACGAGCGATATCAGCTGCCGCCTCTCGAGGTCGTCGCACATCTCGAGCAGGCGACCGAACCGCGGATCGCCCGCGATGACCCCGAAGTGCTCGCTGACGTCGAAGGACTCGAGGTCCTCGCAGCGGTCCACCACGAGGAAGAGGAGCCAGCTCACCGGCCAGCCGGCGCTGACGAGGTTGACCATGTTCTCGACCTGCACCGGCGACATCAGCTCGCGGGCGAGCTGCTCGCCCTCGAGCGGGTTGAAGGTGAGCGTGGGGCGGTAGGAGTATCCGCCGCGCCCGGAAAGGTCGCCGGTCGTCTGACCGTCCCTGAAGAACGCCGCGCCGCCGATCCCCACGCTGTACTCGGCGGTGGTGTTGATGGACGCCACCTGCATCCACTGCGTGGACTCCGCGCGCCAGAGCCGCACGATGTTGAGGAGCATCTGCCGGTTCATCGCGTCGGCGACGGCGGTGTTGAAGGCGACGTGCTCCTCCTCGATCTGGTTGGCGGTCATCGAGGCGCAGCCGCCGAGCGGCAGCAAGGCAAGGCAGGCTAGTGTCGCGAGGCGCGGGGCGCGGGAGGGGAGGGCGGCGAGGATGGTCCGGGGCATGGGGGCGGATGGTAATGCGCGCCGCGGGCAGGCGGCAACGTCGCCGAGTGGGACGGCGCGGAGCCGTGACCGGCTTCTGATCGGCGCGCGGTCGAGTCACCGGCGACCGCACGGAGTCCGGGTCAGCGCGTCGAATCGGAGGTGGGTCCTTGGTCCGCCGCGAGAAGCCGCAGTTCGCACCGCGGCGCCGGACCTTCGATGCAGCGAAGCATCGCCGAGAGACCTGCCTCGTCGAGCAAGGCAAGCAGCGACTCGTCGTCGAGCCTGACGACCGTCGGACGCGATCGCGGCTGCGGCGCGAAGTGGACGGCGGCGAACCCGGATTCGACGTGCCGCACGGTCGGTCTCGTGCCTCGAGCGGGCGCGGGCGCGATCGACGACTCGGATGAAGATCCCGGCGGCGCGACGACGGGTGGGCCGCCACGTGCTGCAGGAGCGGAGGCGCCCGTGTGTCCACGACTGCCCCGGTCGTTGCCTGTCCAAGACTGGAACATGACTGGAGACTGGAACAAGACTGGAAGTCTGCGAGTCGAGTCGCGCTTCGCCTACCCACCTGTCCACTGGGTCCACTGGGTCCACCGGGTCCACGTCCACCGAATCGAAGTCCCTTGACGACGGAAGGCAGCCGTCGTGGGTCCTTGCCTGTCCAAGACTGGACATGCCTGTCCAAGACTGGACAAGACTGGACAAGTCTGGAAGTCCGCGAGTCGAGTCGCGCTTCGCCTACCCACCTGTCCACTGGGTCCACTGGGTCCACCGGGTCCACGTCCACCGAATCGAAGTCCCTTGACGACGGAAGGCAGCCGTCATGGGTCCTTGCCTGTCCACGACTGCACGTCCGACTGCACGACCGCACGACCGCCAAACAACGACATCAGGTCGGTAGACTCCCGACCGCAACGGCGGTAGGTATCGGCGGAAGGTCCTCTCGGAAGTTTCGCCGAGACCGTCCACCGATCCTTCCGCCCCACCACCTCACTCGGAGAGTGCCGCCATGGTCCACGGTCCCCGCGCTCGTCGTCTCACGATGCTCCTGCTCGCCGCTGCGGTCCTCGGAGCGGTCGGCTTCGGTCTCCTTCCCCAGTCGGCGAAGCCCCGTGGACCCATCACGGAGGCGCAGGTCAACGCCGCGCAGCAGGCGTGGTGCGACGGTCTCGTGCGGGTCGCGCAGACCCACGCGAAGGGCGGCGACGCCAGCGCCGAGGCCGCCACGATGATCGACGCCCTCTACGACTACGCCGAGGGCAAGGTGTTCTTCAAGCCGACGCTCGCGTTCGGTCCCCGCACCTTCCGCCCGACCCGCGAGGGAGCCCTCGCCTACTTCGTCGGCGGGAACCCGAGCTTCCCCGAGGACACCGGCTTCGCGCTGAAGGGCTGGACGAAGGTCCGCTACAACAACAACGCCGCCGAGAACGGGATCCAGATCCATGGCGACATCGCCATCACGATGGGCAACGTCTACCTGACCGGTCCCGATGGCACCGAGATCATGGTCGACAAGACCTTCGTCTTCCGCCGCGACAAGGAGGGCAACCTCCGCCTCTGCGTGCACAAGTCGGCGTTGCCCTTCTCGCCGAACTGAGCGGATCGACTGCCCGCGGATGCCGCCATCCGGCGGAGCTCATCCCGCGACGACTCGCGTGTGCGACCCCGGCGCCGCCCTCCCTCGCGGGGGCGGCGTCGCCGCTTGATGCTGGATGGTGCCGAAGCCGCGCGGTGATGACTCCGGAGTCCCGCCGGAGTCCCGCTGGAATCACGCCGAAGTCCCGCGGCGCGGTCACTTCCCGAGCGACGCCATGTCGATCACGAACCGGTACCTGACGTCGCTCCTCAGCATCCGCTCGTAGGCGTCGTTGATCTGGTCCATCCGGATCTTCTCGACGTCGCAGGCGATGCCGTGCGTCCCGCAGAAGTCGAGCATCTCCTGCGTCTCGCGGATGCCGCCGATCAGGGAGCCGGTGAGGATCCGGCGGGGCATGATCACGCTCATCGCGGCGAGCTGCTGCGGCGTCGGCGGCACGCCGACCATGCACATGACGCCGTCGAGCCGCAGCAGCGCCATCAGCGCATCGAGCGAGTGGTCCGCGGAGACCGTGTCCACGATCAGGTCGAAGGACATCGCGTGCTTCGCCATCGCGTCGGGATCCTTCGAGAGCACCACCTCGTGCGCCCCGAGGCGGATCCCGTCGGCGACCTTCGAGGGCGAGGTCGTGAGGAGGACGACCTGCGCACCGAGCGCCCGGGCGAACTTGACGCCCATGTGACCGAGCCCGCCCAGCCCGTTGATGCCGACCTTCCTGCCCGGTCCCGCCTTCCAGTGGCGGAGCGGCGACCAGGTGGTGATGCCCGCGCAGAGGAGGGGTGCCGCCGCGGCGGGATCGAGGTTGCCGGGAACCCGCAGCGTGAACGCCTCGTCGACGACCACCCGCTCCGAGTACCCGCCGTAGGTGAGTCCGCCGAGGTGCTTGTCCTCGCCGTTGTAGGTGAAGGTCGCGCCGGTCGCGCAGAACTGCTCGAGTCCCTGCCGGCACGAGCCGCACGTGCGGCAGGAGTCGACCATGCAGCCGACCGCCGCGAGGTCGCCGACCTTGAAGCGACCGACCTTCGCGCCGACCTTGGCGACGCGACCGAGGATCTCGTGCCCCGGCACGACCGGGTACTGCGTGAAGCCCCACTCGTTCCGCGCAAAGTGGAGGTCGGAGTGGCAGACGCCGCAGTAGAGGATGTCGATCTCGACGTCGGTCGCGAGCGGCGTGCGGCGCTCGATCGGATGCGGCGCGAGCGGCGAGGTGGGTGACTGGGCGGCGTAGGCGCGGACGGGCATGGCGGGGCTCCGGGAGCGGCGAGCATGGCGACGCCGCCGCGGGCCCGCGGCCGCGGCGAGGATCGACCTCGCATGGGCGAGATCAATGTAGGCGAGATCAATGCTCTCGCGGCGCTCGATGCTCTCCTCGCGCTCGATGCTCTCGACGCGCTCGAGGCGCGATCAAGCGATTGGCAGACCCGCGGGGATGCCTCGTCCGGCGGCTCGACGTCGCCACTACCCTCCGCCCCATGATCACCACGCTCCCCGCGGTGCCGCCGCACTGCCCGAAGTGCGAGTACGACCTTGCGGCGCTCGACGGGGCGCCGACGACCTCGGATGGCGTCTTCACCGACCGCGTCGCATGTCCCGAGTGCGGGCTGGTGGTGCCCGCGGGCGGTCGGGTGATCGAGGGCTCGCTGCACCCGGTGAACCTTGGCGCGAACCCGACGATCGTCAAGGTGTTCTTCGCCGTGAACGCCGTCGCCTTCCTTGCCGTGATCTCGTCGGTGATCGGGGGGTTCTCGCCCATGCCGCGGATCGCGTCGCTCGGGTTGGCCGTCAGCTCCGGAGGCGTCGCGTTCTCCTTGGGATGGGACCTCTGGCGCCGCTCGCGGCGGGCGAGGGGCGCCGCGCGGGCGGCGCCCGCCGGGCGCGAGATCCGCTGGGTGTTCTCGCCGGCGGGACTCGGGTCGATCGACCGTCGGAGGCTTCTCAAGCCGCCGACGATCTCGATGATCCCCGCGTCGCGGATCCACCGGGTGACCGGATCGCCCGCGCGGGTCACGATCCGCGGCGCGGACGGGACGCCGGAGGTCCGCGACGCGGCGCTCCTCACCGCGTGGGCATGGAAGCTCGACGCCGGGGGGCGCGCGATCGACCTCGTCCCGAGCTCGATCAACACCCTCGATGGTCTTCGACCCCTCGACTCCTCCGGAGGGCAGGCGTCGATGCTCGCGTCGCGCCTCGAGCAGGACGTGGGCATCTCCGCGGATCAGGCGCCTCGCGACCTCCCGCGGGCGCCCCTCTCGGATCCCCGGGCGCGGGGGCGGTTCTTCAAGGTGGTCTTCGTGGCGGGGTACGTGGTGCCGGGCGTCGCCTTGCCGATCATGATCGCGTGGTCCAAGGACGGTCTCGGTCTCGGCTTCCCCGCGATGATGCTGATCGGCCTCGCGTCGGCGGTGGCGCTGCCGCTCATCGTCTACTTCGGCACGCTCGGCGTCATCGCGTCATCGCGTCGGCGCTGGGCGCGACGCCACGGTCGATAGGACGCCGCATCCGGACGAGCTCGCGGAGACCCTCGTCGCCCCCGGGAGCCTCGACCGCGGCATCCGCGAGGTGCTACGCCGTCCTCGCCGCCGCGCGATCCTCGGCGGCGTTCACGTAGAGGCTCGTCACGACGTCGCCCATCACGTTGACGACGGTGCGACCCATGTCGAGGAGCCGATCGACGCCGAGGATGATCGCGATCCCCTCCGCCGGCACGCCGACCTGCGCCATCACCAGCATGAGGAGCGGCAGCGAGCCGCCCGGGACGCCCGCCGCGCCGATCGAGGTGACCACCGCGAGCAGCACCACCGTCGCCTGCTCCGCGATCGAGAGGTCGATGCCGAAGATCTGCGCGACGAAGAGCACCACGCATCCCTCGAAGAGCGCGGTGCCGTTCATGTTGATCGTCGCCCCGAGGGGGAGGACGAACCCCGCGACCGCGGGGCGCACGCCGAGCTCCTTCTCCGCGGTGCGGATCGTGGTGGGCAGGGTCGCGTTGCTCGAGGAGGTCGAGAACGCGGTGATCATCAGCGGGATGCACCGGCGGAGCGTCGCGAAGCCGTCGCGTCCGGAGAGGATCCGGATGAGCGTCGGATACAGGACGAGGAGCTGCAGCAGATAGCAGCCGACGACGACGGAGACGTAGAGCGCGAGCTTGCCGAGGAGGTCGATCCCGAACCGCTGGACGACCACGAAGATCAGGCAGAAGACCGCGAGCGGGGCGAGGCGCATCGCGATGCCGACGATGGCGACCATCGCGTCCGCGACGACGTCGAGCGCGGACGCCGCGCGGTCGCGGGTCGTCGCGGGCAGCGTGGAGATCCCCACGCCGGTCAGGAGCGCGAGGACGATGAGCGGCAGCATCTGGAGCTGCGTGACCGCGCCGAGGATGTTGCGGGGCAGCACCGCGTCGAGGACCTGCACGACCCGCGCCTGCAGGCTGATCGGCGCGTCTCCGCCCGGCTTCGAGCCGGAGTCGATCCGGGCGACGTCGGAGGCGAACGACGCCATCAGCTGGTCGCGGAGCGCCGGATCGAAGCCCTCGCCCGGCGCGACGAGCCGCATCGCGGTCACGCCGAGGACCGCGGAGAAGGCGGTGGTCAGCAGGAAGCAGGCGAGCGTCCGACCGCCCATGCGACCAAGCACCGCGGGGCTCGCCACCCGCGCGACGCCCGCGGCGATCGAGGCGAAGACGAGCGGCACCACCACGAGGAAGAGGAGCCGCAGGAAGACCTGCCCGATCGGATACGCGACGACGCTCGAGAAGCCGTCGATGATCGGCGCCGCGTCCTCGCGCCGCGTGCCCCACCAGTGCGCGAGGAGTCCCGCGACCGCGCCGAGGATCAGCCCAAGCAGGATCGAGCGGTGGTTCCCGTGGCGGGTGGGCATCCGCGGCAGTCTACGGGTCCGCACGGAGGACTTCGGTCCGTTCCGTGGAGTCCCCTCGCGACCGAGCCCTCGGAGCGGCTCGACCGAGCGGGTCCCTGAAGGTCGGTCTCGGCGTCGAGGTCGGGCTCCGCGACGTCACGGACCGTCCGTCCCGCTGAAGTACGGCTTGCCGGCGGGGTCTGGATCCTTCGGCGGGACCGGCATGCCGAGTGCCTGCATGACGCCGCGCAAGGTCGCCGGTCGATCGGTGATGAGTCCGTCGACGCCCATCTCGATCAAGGTCCTCATCGCTTCAGGATCGTTGACCGTGTAGGGGACGACGCGCATGCCCAGGGAGTGCGCCCGGGCGATGACTTCGGGCGTGATCTCCTCGTAGTACGCCGAGTAGACGTCGGCGTCGATCTCGGCCGCGGCGCGGACCGGATCGTCGTCCAGCTCGCCGAGCTTCAGACCCGCCATCCAGGGCGCCGCGCCATCCGCGTCACGCCACTGATAGTCCCCTTCGTCTCCCTCCAGGCGCCACGACGGCTGATTCGCGGTGAGCGCGACCGTGGCGATTCGAGGATCGACCTTCTTCATCTCCTGCAGGACTCGCCAGTCGAAGGACTGCAGCATCACTCGATCCTGCATGCCGTGCTTGACGACCAGCCGGTAGAACGCCTCGACCCACTCCTTGGGGCTCGGGTTGTCGGGACTCACGGGATAGGGCGTCGACTTGGTCTCGACGCTGAGGAAGACGCGGTCGTTCCCCCAGTCCCGAACCAACCGCAGCACCTCCTCTAGCGTCGCGATCCGGGTGCCGGGGATCGCCTTCTGGGTCCTGCCGTGCGCCTCCCAGTAGCCATGGGGAGCATCCGGGCTCATCGAGCCGAGATCGAACTTCCTCAAGTCCTCCAGAGTCCAGTGACGGATGTCCGGCTGCTCGTCGATCGTCAGGAACTTGCCCCACGGATTCCTCGCGAGGCAGGTCATCAGCTTGTTGGAGTGGTGCACCACCGGGACGCCGTCGGCGGTGATCACCATGTCGAGTTCGATGGTCGTCACGCCGATGGCGAGCGCGTAGGCGAAGGCAGGCAGCGTGTTCTCGGGTCGAGCATCCCGACCACCCCGGTGCGCCTGAAGGTCGAAGCCTTCCGGCAGATTGACCTTGCCCTGAGGTGCGTCGGATCTGCAGGCAGTCATGGTCAGGCACAACCCCGTGATGACGACGCCGGCGAGCAGCCGCGTCGGTCTCGCCTTCGTTCTCGCCTTCGTTCTCATGGAGTCCTCATGTCGTGGTGACCTCCCCGATGGAGGGATGAGGGTGGAATGGGCGCAGTCAAGAAGCGCGTGGAGTCGCGTGCGTGAGCCGTCCTGCGTCATCGATGGGCCTTCACGCGTCGTGGGAGGAGCGTGTTGCTCGGAGAGTGTTGCTGGGACAGCGCTGCGTGGGCGGCGTTGCCCGGACCGCGTCTCCCGGCCGCGTCTCGATCAGAGAGTCGACTCCTCGCCAACGCCAGCGACGTCATGGTGAGGCATCCTCGGACGCGACGGTCCGTTGCCAGCGAGGCATGACGCCGGTCATCGCCGCTCGAGAAACTTCCGCCCCCGGGCGTCCGCCGCGAGGATCGCCGCCTCCACCATGGTCGGGGTCACCTCGAAGGGCATGTTGTGGGTCACCTCGCCTGGCGCCGTCGCCCGGGCGGCGACCTTCGCGAGCGTCTCCTTCGAGAGGTCGCGGCATCCGATCTGCGCGAGGGTCACCGGCAGGCCGACCGCGGTGCAGAAGCGGAGCACCTGCTCGAGCGTCGCGTCGTCGGCTCGCTCGAGCATCAGCTGCGCGAGCACCCCGAACGCGACCTTCTCCCCGTGCATGAAGTCATGCGTGCCCGGCGCCGCGGTCAGCCCGTTGTGCACGCCGTGGGCGGCGGCGAGCCCCGCCGACTCGAAGCCGAGTCCCGAGAGCAGCGTGTTCGCCTCGATGACGTGCTCGAGGGCGGGCGTGAGCCGACCCGCCTTCGCATCCGCGAGCGCCTCGACGCCGTCGGTCATGAGCGTCTGATGGCAGAGCTCCGCCATCGCGAGCGCCGTGCGCGTGCAGGATCCGCCTCGGAAGTTCGGCTTGCCCGCCCGCACGCACGCCTTCGCCTCGAACATCGTGCTGAGGGCATCGCCCATCCCCGCGACGAGCGTCCGCACCGGCGCCTGCATGATCACCCTCGTGTCGACGAGGACGAGCTCGGGATTCCGCGGCAGGATCCTCGCGCGGAGGAAGACGCCCGCGTCGTCGTAGATGACCGACACCGCGCTGCAGGGCGCATCCGTGGAGGCGACGGTGGGGCAGCTGACGAAGGGGAGGTCGAGGTCGCACGCCGCCGCCCGCGCCGCGTCGAGTGCCTTGCCGCCGCCCGCGCCGAGGATGACCACGCTCCCGGTCTCCCGCGCGGTCGCGGCGATGCGGGCGACCTCCGCGTCGGTGCACTCGCCCGCGAAGTCGTGCACGCGAAAGGGAATCGACGCCTCGCCGAGCGAGGTGCTCCACGCGGGTCCGAGCAGCCGGCGGGGAGATGCGCTCGACACGATGAGCACGGGACCGGCGAGTCCGAGTCCCTTGATCTCGCGACCGAGGAGCAGGGTGGCGTCGGGACCTTGGGTGTAGCGAAGGGGAGCGCAGAAGACGGCAGGCATCGAAGGAGATTAGCGACCTGCCGCGCTCGACCCTGCCGCGCTCGATCCTCGGCCGCGAATCCGTCGTGATCGCCCGAGACCCTCGTGATCGACCGCGGTCGAGGTCGTCGCCGGGGCGACGATCCCGTGCCTCGTGCCGGCAACAGAAGCCGGCGAAGCAACTGATTCCCGAGGCGAGAGGGTCCTTCTTGGTCGAGGTGGCGAGGGATCCGCTCGGCGGAGGGTGGGGGGCGCGCGGGGCGCAACTCCGATCCTCGGATTCCCAAGAAGTTCCTGGCGCGTCTCTTCCGACGCGGCTCTTTCCCGACGCACACCGAGTACCGTGCCGACCATGCCCTTCGGGGTCTCCATTCCGCTCCTCGCCGCCGCTGCTCCGCCCGTCATCCAGGACGGCGGTCTGATCTCGGCGCTCGATGGCTCCTCGGGCGGCTCGCTCGAGACGCGGGCGGTCGCGGTCTCGATCGCCCTCGGTCAGATGACCGGGCTCGCGCTCTCGCCGGTCCTCGTGCTGGGGCTCTTCGGGCTGTGGGACTGGCTGCGGCTCGACGGCGACGCGCTTCCGCTCCACGCGCAGCCGTGGCTGTGGGCGCCGCTCCTTCTTCTCTCGGTGCTCGTGACGCTTGCCCGCACCGGGTGCCTGACCGTCCCCGGCGCGAAGTACCTCGTCGACGTCCCGCAGCAGGTGCACTCGAAGATCACCGGGCTCATCGCGGTCGGCATCTTCCTGCCCTCGGTGGTCGCCTCGCTCGAGGCGGTCGGTCTCGCCGGGGGCGGCGAGGAGGTCGCGCGGGCGGGCGTCGGCGCCTGGAGCATCGGGCTCCTCCTCCTCGCGGCGTTCGGCTCGGTGTGGATCGTCTCGAACACCGTCGATGCGCTCCGGTTCCTGTGTCCGCTCGCCTCGATCGACGCGGTGCTGACGCTCGCCCGCGCGGCGGTGCTCTGGCTCGTCCTCGGAGTCCTCGCGATCGACTCGCTCGTCGGGATCCCGGTGCTCACCTTCCTCGTCTGCCTGCCGATCGTCCTCGCCTGCGGGCTCGTCGCGGGGGCGTGCGTCAGGCTCAACCTCTTCGCGCTCCTCTGCGCGTGGGACATGCTCACGCGGCGCTGGCGGCGCACGGATGCCTCGGGCGGACCGCTTCGAGCCTTCGTCGCGTCGCGGGGACTTGGTCCGGCGGTCCGCACGATGGGCACGCTCGAGCCGACGCCCGGCGGCGCGACCTTCCGCTGGCGCCCGATGTTCGTGATGCCCGAGCAGTCGCGCGAGGTCGCGCTCCGCGGTCCTGCGCTGACCCGCGGGGTGATCTGGAGCGTCGTCGAGACCGACCGCGATCCGGACCGCGCCGCGCGCTTCGCGCTTCCGCCCCGCTACCGCGGACACGAGCCGGTCGTCGCGCGGCGGCTCGCCGCCGCGGTCCGGGACGGCGCCGTCCTGCGGGGGATCAAGGGCACCGTGGGGTTCGTGCGCGGCATGTTCGCGGGCGCGGACCTCGCGTCGTTCTCGGTCGCGACGGCGCCCGCGACATCCGGCTCGACGCCCTCGCGGCAGGTCTGAGCCCGCCGGCGGCGGCTTCGCTCCCCGGACGCATCTCGTCCCGTCTCGAGCGCCTGCGGCTTGCCGGGAGTCGTTTCGGACGTAGATTCGGATGCCCGATCCGGCGGGCATCCTCGGAGCCTGCACGTGCCCCCGCGTCACCGCCCGACCCGATCGATCCCTGCGTCCTCCCCCCGCGCCGGGATCACGGCCGCGATCGTCGCGACCTTGCTTGGGAGCCCTCTCGCGACGGCGTCGCCGTGGTGTCCCGCCGATCTCGATGACGACGGCGTCGTCGACTCGACCGACCTCTCGAGCCTGCTGTCGCAGTGGGGTCGCTGCCCGTCGGGCGGGTGTCCCGCCGATCTCGATGAGGACGGTCGCGTGGATGGGATCGACCTGACCTTGTTGCTCGCGGCATGGGGCGCGTGTCCTCCTCCGCCGGCGACGATCCTCGTGGGCACGGTCGTCCTCTCCGACGGCACGCCCGTCGCGGGCGCCTCGATCATCACCGACCTCGGCGGCGGGGCGACGAGCGGGAAGGAAGGCGCGTTCGAGCTCGCGCTCGCGCTCCCGATCGGTGCGACCTCGGTGACGCTCTCCGCGAGCGCCACGATCGGCTCGGCGTCCTACGCCGGCGACCTGCTCGTGTCGGACGTCGCCGTGGGCGCCACCAACGAGGTCGGCGCGATCACCCTCGAGCCGCAGTTCTCCTGCCCCGGGGGCTTCGCGTGGCGTCCGACGTTCTCGCCGCTCGGTCTCAACTACTGGGTCGATGCCCTGGCGGTCTTCGACGACGGCTCCGGACCGGCGCTCTTTGTCGGCGGCCGCTTCACGAGCGCCGGCGGCGTTCCTGCGAACTGCATCGCCAAGTGGAACGGCACGACGTGGTCGGCGCTGGGGAGCGGCACGAACCTCGACGTCCGGGCGCTCGAGGTCTTCGACGACGGCTCCGGACCGAAGCTCTACGTGGGCGGGATCTTCTCGACCGCGGGCGGCGTGAACATCGGCTACGGCATCGCTCGGTGGAACGGCTCGACGTGGTCGAAGGTCGGCAGCGGCTTCAACGGCGCGGTCAACGCCCTCGCGGTGTTCGACTCGGGAAGCGGGCCCGCGCTCCATGCCGGCGGGGACTTCATCCTCTCGGGGTCGACCGCGGTGAGGCGGGTGGCGCGGTGGAACGGGTCGTCGTGGTCGCCGCTCGGGAGCGGCGTCGGATCCTGCCCGTCCTGCGGGGACGAGGGCGTGCGGACGCTCGCGGTCCACGACGACGGCTCCGGACCGGCGCTCTTCGTCGGCGGGCGCTTCGCGAGCGCCGGCGGCGTGAACATCGGCTACGGCATCGCCCGGTGGAACGGCTCGACGTGGTCGGCGGTCGGAGGCGGCGTCAGCGACGCGGTGTCGGCGCTCGTCGTGCACGACGATGGAGCGGGACCGGCGCTCTACGCGGGCGGCAACTTCCTGAACGCGGGCGGGGTGCCGGTCAACAAGCTCGCGCGGTGGAACGGTCAGGCGTGGTCGGCGGTCGGGTTCCCCACCTCGTTCCTGTCCGTCTTCTCGCTCGCGAGCTTCGACGACGGCACGGGGCCGGCGCTCTACGCAGGCGGCACCTCCTTTCTCTGGAAGTGGAACGGCGGGTCGTGGTCGCCGTTCGGCGGCGGCCTCGGCTCGCCGTCGGGCGGAACCGTCGAGGTCTACACGCTCAGGGGGTTCGAGTTTGGCGGCACCCGATCACTGTTCGTGGGCGGTCAGTTCACGACCTCCGGCGGCATCCTCTCGCCGAACCTCGCGGAGTGGGGCTGCAGCGGACCGTGAGGGATGAAGCGTCCCGCGAGCGACCTCTCCGCTCGGGTGTACGAACGCGCCGGTGCGTCGCCGAACGTCTCTCGGCTCGCCCGTCCGCCCCAACGACCCCCCGGTGAGGACCGCTCGATGAACTCGACCCATGACGCCGCCGCCCGGCGAAGGACGACCCGGCTCGCGACCGCCTTTGCCTCGATCGCGATCACCGCCCTCGTCGGATGCGAGGGCACGCCGGATCGCGGCGCGACCAACGCGGCGGCGCCCGCTCCGAGGCGGGTGGCGATCGTCCTGACGAATCACGGGCAGCTCGGCGACACCGGCAAGCCGACCGGGTTCTACCTCTCCGAGGCGACGCATCCCTACGAGGTGTTCCACGAGGCGGGCTACGAGGTGGAGTTCCTCTCGCCGAAGGGCGGGCTCGCGCCGATGGATGGCGTCGATGCGAGCGATCCGATCAACGCGGCGTTCCTCGCCGACGAGGCGCTCGTCGCCCGCACGAGGCAGACCACGCCGATCGGTGCGGTCGATCCCGCGCGCTTCGACGCGGTGTTCTTCTCCGGCGGTCACGGGACGATGTGGGACTTCCCCGACGATCCCGGGGTGCAGGCGCTGATCCGCGCGGTCTACGAGCGGGGCGGCGTCGTCGCGGCGGTCTGCCATGGTCCGGCGGCGCTCGTGAACGCGCGGCTCTCGAGCGGCGAGCTCCTCGTCGCGGGCAAGGAGGTCTCCGCCTTCACCGACGAGGAGGAGATCGCGGTCAGGCTCGAGACGGTCGTGCCGTTCGCGCTCGAGTCGAGACTGCGCGACCGCGGCGCGAGGTTCGTCGAGTCGCCGAACTTCGAGAAGAAGGTCGCGGTCTCGGAGCGTCTCGTGACCGGGCAGAACCCCGCCTCCGCGACCGGCGTCGCCGAGGCGGTGGTGGTGATCCTCGAGAAGGATGGGTCGAGCCGCTGAGCGGGTGCGGGTGGGTCGAGGTCTTCGCCCAAGCGACCGCGGGGCGCGACGGGTGGTCGCGCCCCGCAGGTCGATCGATGGAGCCGGGGGGATTCGAACCCCCGTGCCGGAACAGACGAGCCGTCGCCTCTACGCGCGTAGTCGCCGAATGAATCTCGATCCGCGGTTGGGCCGGCGACGGCCGCCGCGGATCCAGGCATGCAAAGGTCTCGTTCCGCGGAGGCATGCCAGCCCGTTGGAACCAGCCCGATGGTCGTCAGTGCACCGCCTCATCGGGCGTCGGGTGGTGCACTGCGCGGTCAGTTAGGCCGCGAGAGCGTACTGCGTGTTGGCAGTCGTAAGGGTGCATCCTTTTTACGTGGCAAGGATGCTCCACGGCGCGCCACGACGGTCCGTTGCTGTCCGGTCGATGCCGATCGGCCCCGAGTTTCGCCGGCACCATGCCGGCGGGGGAGCGGAGTGTAGCGCGGTCGCGAAGGCGCGTCGTGGAGCGTGGCGCGGAGACGAGGACGAGCCTCGATCAACGCCGCGACCCGGCGACCGACCTGCCGACCTCCGACTCCCCGAACCCGATGGATGCGGACGAGCCCTCCGAGTGCCTCCCGCTCCGCGGGGCGGACCGCTCGCCGCGTCTCGGCGGGGAGCACCTCGCCCGCGTTTTCGGACGCTGCCCCTTGAGGTCTTCGCACCGATCTCGACGATCTTCGCGGACCTCGGCGTGCCGGACCTCGATCTCGACGCATGCTTCACTCCGCGGGGGATCATGCCCTGCGGCGTGATCCTCGCTCCTTGCGATGCATCACGAGCCACCATCCCCATCGCTCGTCGCGCCGCCCTCGACGGCGGTCGAGTCGTCATCCGGCGCGCCGGCGGCGATGCCGAGACGAATCCTCGCCCTCCGCGTGCTCGTCGTCTGCACCGCGAACCACTGCCGGAGTCCCCTCGCGGCGGCGCTCCTCGCGAAGCGGACGAGCGAGCGGGGGATCGCCGACCACGTCGTGATCGACTCCGCCGCGCTCCGCCCGGTCCGGCTGGGACAGCCGCCCTCGCGTCGCGTGATCGAGGTCGGGCGCCGGCGAGGCGCGGTCGTCGGCGGGGTCGCGACCCTCGCCACGCCCGAGCGACTCGCCTCGTCGGACGTCATCGTCTGCATGGACGAGGACCATCGCGAGGAGATCGAGCGCGACCTCGCCCTCGCGGCGCGACCGGGTGCCCCCGGACCTCTCGTCCGCCTGCTCCTCTCCTTCGCGCCGGAGCTCGGCCGGCTCGAGGTGCCCGATCCGCACGGTCGCGACCTCGCCGCGCACGAGCGCGTGGCGGAACTCATCGAGCGGGGCGTCGAGGGACTCGCGGCGTGGCTCGCGGAGGGCGTCGCGGCGCGGACCGCACTGCGCCGCGGCTGATCCGGGACCTCGCGCGGCTGCCGCCGGCTCAGTACCCGACCGCGTTCTTCGTGCCCTGCTTGGTGACGTCCACCACCTTCGTCCACGCCTCCTGCCCGGTGCGGGAGTCGGTGAGCGTGAGCCGGAAGGTGTAGGTCACCTGCTTGGTGCTGCCCGCGGAGCGCTTGAGCTGGGTGATCTTGCCGGTGAGGAAGAAGTCGGGCTGCAGGCTGTCCACGGTGGTCTGACCCTGGCGGAACGCCTCCTGCTTCAGCCGCTCCTGCGCCTCGGGGCTCTCGGCGTCGGCGCCGTAGGCGGTGAGGACGGTCGCCTGCCCGGAGTTCACCAGCTGCTCGCGCATCCGGTAGGTGAGCTCGCCGACGTCGAAGGCGCTCGAGGTGTCGTTCACCACCCGCTCGATGCGGAGCCGCGCCGGCTGGTGCGGCGCCGTCGAGAGCACGCCCTGCGCGACGAGCGACTCGAGCATGCCCGACGCGGCGGTCTGGAGGTCCTGGATGTCGACCTCGCCGACGCTGACGATCGAGTCGGTGCCGCCGGTCTCGATGTACTTGCCCGGCGAGCCGCAGGCGGCGAGGGCGAGGAGGAGCGAGCTCGTGGCGAGGACGCGGGACGCGGTCATCGGGGTTCTCCGGCGGTGGAGGTGGAGGGCGCGGGGTTCAGCTCGCGCGGCGGACCTGGATCGAGAAGTCGGTCGCCTCGGGACCGGGCGCGACCGAGGAGATCGTGATGCTGCCGCCCGCCGCGACCCGCGCGGTCTTCCAGGTCGACATCGGGCTCTCGATCGAGTTGCCGCGGGCATCGAGCCAGGTGATGAGGTAGGAGAAGCCGCGGGTCTCGAAGCCGTCGTTCGCGACGTCGATCTGCGCCTGCATCACGCCGCTCTTCGCCGGGAACATCCGCACGTCGCGGACGTGCAGGAAGATCTCGGTGAAGAGGTCGTTGACGCGGGTCCTCGCCGGCACCGAGTCGGTGCTCGGCGCCTCGCGGGTCGAGGTCGTGTTCACGGTGCCGCAGCCGCCGAGCAGCAGCGACGCGGCGGTCGAGGCGGCGAGGAGGACCGCGAGGCGCGGGGCGATGGATCGTCGGGTCATGGCGTCGGGTTCCCCAGGGCGGTCCGCGTCGGCTCGCGGAGACGGGCGGAGATGATCGAGGCGTTCGGCGTGGCGGAGGAGGGTAGCGTCACGAGGACGACGTTCGAGGTGCCGGGCTCGAGCGCGACCTCGCCGAGCGACCGACCTCCCGTCGAGAGGGAGATACGTCCCTCCTCGGGGGTGCGGATGCGGAGCGCGGCGATCCGCTTCGGGATGCTCCGCCACGAGCGGGTGTCGGCGGAGGTCGATGCCGCCTGATAGATGATTCCGGCGACCTGACCCCAGGTTCCGAGTCCCTCGCGGAGCCCGTAGGTGGCGGCGGTCTTGAGGGCGGAGGAGAGCACCTCCTGCGTGACGATGAGGGGCAGGCGACCGCGGAACTCCGTGCCCACGATGCGGTCCATGTCGGCGAGGGTGACCGAGGTCGCGGCGAGGTCGCCCCGCCGCGCGACGAGCGGCTCGGAGAACCGCGGGTCGAACTTCATCATCGGGAACGCCGCGGAGACGTAGTTCACCGGTCCGACCGGGATCGGGATGTCGAGCCGGAACTGCTCGAGCCGAGGCGCGAGTCCGGTGAGGAAGTAGACCCAGGTCGTGGGGGGCAGCCCGCCCGTTCGCGCCTGATCGACCGCCTCGAGATCCGCCGCGAGGAGCGGCGCCGCGTCCGGCACCATCGAGGCGACCCGGCGGAAGGCGAAGCGCGCCTTGTCGAGGTCGGACTCGTCCGCCGCGGCGGCGAGGAAGTAGACGCCGCGGAGGTGATCGACGAAGGGATTCGCGAAGTCGGCGTAGGGTCGAAGCGGCTCGAGGTTCTCGAAGTAGCGGGACGCCCGCTGCATGACCGCGTCGGTCTCGAAGGAGATGCCCTTGGCGTCGGAGTCCTTCTCGACCTGCTTCATCGCCTCGTCGATCCGCGACTGCTCCCGCGCGACGGCGTCCTGCTGCCAGTCCTCGGCGCGGTTGAGCTCGACCCGGGCGGCGTCGAGGTCGCCGAGGACCATGAGGTTCACCGCGTTGAGGGCGCTCGCGAGCACGCGGTCGGGCGGCGTGCCGCGGTACTCCGCGAGGGTCTGGTTCACGAGGGTGGTGGCGATCGCCTCGCCGACCGACGCCTCCGCCTTCTCGTCGAGGTAGGGTCGGAGCCGCTCCTGCAGCTCGTCGAGGATCGCCCGGCTCGCCGCGGCATCGCCGGCGACCTGCGCCGCTCGCCCCGCCTCGAGGAGGTAGATCGCGCGATCGGAGTCGTCCGCCGGCACCTTCCGCAGCGTCGCGGCGGCGAGCTGCGATGCCTCGGAGTAGCGCCCGGCATCGAGGGACGCGACGAGCTGACGCTCGAAGGAGCGGTAGCCGCTCTGGCATCCGATCGAGAGTCCCGCGAGCGCGACGAGGCAGCCGGCGAGCCCGCGGCGGGCGGGGCGCGCGACGACCTCCCGAGCGGCGGCGGGTCCCGGTGTCACGGCAGCAGCAGCTGCTCCCAGAGGGTCGTGCCGCCGATGTTCAGGTTCTGGAGCGACGAGGTGTCCACGTTCACGCCGCTTCGGCGGAGGAATTCGGCGTAGCCCTGGATGAGCGTCCGCTGGTCCTCGCGGAGCGCCGCGTCGTCCTTCAGCGCCTCGAAGAACGTCGCCTGCTCCATCCACTGCCGCCGCGCCGCGGCGTCCGGCTGCACGGGGATGGTCACCGCGAGTCCCTCGCGGGCGACGATGAACTGATCGACCGGGTCGATGCCGGGTCGCTCGATCCGCAGGCGGTGCGGACCGCGGGTCATGCGCACCTCGCCCGGGGCGGTGCCCGCGAGGACGCCGTCGACGAGCACGTTGCATCCGACCGGGACGAGCGGGAAGCGGTTCGCGGTGATGAACCACTCGCCGCCGCGGTCGACGACCTCCGGCACGGTCATGTCGAGCATCTCGATCCCGAACCGCACCGCGACCTCGGAGGTCGCCGCTGCGGCGGGACGCCGCGCGCCGAGGCGGAGCGCCCGCTGCACCGAGGGCGCGATCTGCCGCGAGGCGTCGCGGAGGAGGTCGTCGAGGAAGGCGGGGGAGCGCCGCAGCTCCGCGGTGTTCCGCACCTGCGTGCGGGCGGTCGCCATGCCCGAGTCCACGCTGCCTCCGGTCGAGCCGTCCACCACCGACCACGAGGTCATCAGCGTCGAGATCACCACGGTGGTCGCGGTGCCGATCGAGGGATCGTCGAAGCGGCGCTCGTCCTCGGTCAGCGAGTCGATGGTCGCGAGGATCAAGCCGTCCGCCCCGAGCATCCGCGAGAGCGCGAGCGCCGACGCCTGGTCGGAGAGGAGACGCTGCACCTCGGTGACCTTCGGATCGCCGGTCCCGCGGTTGGGTCCGGCGCTCGCGAGCTCGCTCACCGCGTTCAGCACGACCTCCCGACCGATGACCTCGACGTCGGGCGAGGAGAGGAGCGAGCCGAGCATCGAGCCGAGCACCTCGACCTTCTGGTCGGGCACGTTCGGCGCGACGTCCTGCACGAAGATCGCGAGCCGCACCGCCGAGGCGGAAGCGGCGCCCTCCGCGGCGGGAGGAGCCGCGGGCGTCGGAGCGCGGGCGACGCCCTTCGTCGCGGCATCACCCATCGCGCCGGGGCTCGCGCTGCCGGTCGCGCGGTCGTTCGGATCGACCTCCGCGGGAAGACCCTCGCGGGACCAGCGCATGATCGCGCCGCGGTCGATGCCGAAGTCGACGATCGCCTCGGCGCGGCTCGTGCGCTCGGAGACCTCGGTGATTCGCGCCCAGCCGATGGGGATCTCCTCGGCGCCGAGGTCCTCGCCGGTCTCCGGATCGATCAGGCGGTCGCCCGCATGGAGCACCTGCCAGAACTGACCGGATCGGATGCCGGTGCCGGCGCCGCGGTTGAGCGTGACGACGCCGGAGGTGTACGCGAGCACCTTCGCGGGCGCGAGCCAGTTCATGAGCTGGTTCGCGGCGTCCTGCGCGAGGGCGTCGGTCGCGCGACCGATGAGGATGTTGCTCGGGCGACCCTCCTCGGCGACGCCGGGCAGGTTCTCGCTGACCACCGACTCCTCGAGCGGGATCGTGGCGCTCGCCGCGAGCACGCCCGTCGTCGTGTCGAAGAGCCTGACCGTGGCGAGGATCTGGAGGCTGCGGCGCTCCGCGGCGGTGCGCCCGAACTGGTCGTCGAACTCGCCGCGGCGGACGACCTGCTGGAAGTTCTCGATGGTGACCGTCGCGAGGTAGGCGGCGCCCGCGAGGCGCCCGCTCCGGGCGGTCTGCGGATCGTTCGGATCGACGTTGCCGGAGTCGGCGAGGTCCTGCTCGCGGAGGACGTCGGGGAGGTCGCGGCGGGCGACGAGGTCGAACCGACCGGTGCGCGAGATGGCGGTGACGAGGAGTCCGTCGGCGCCCTCGAGCACCTGCGCAAGGACCGCCTGCTGACCTTGCGCCCTCGCCTCCGCCATCACCGCCGCCGACGCCTCGATCGAGCGGATCGCGAGACGAGGCTTCGACGGCGCGGACTGCGCGAGGGTCGGGAGGGTCAGACCAAGCGCGAGGACGGCGCCCGCGACGCGGCAGGCGCCGTGGGCGAGGACGCGGAGCAGGTTCGACATGGAGGCACCTCCGAGGGCGGACCGTGGATGGTACGGGGCCCGCCGCCGGGCTGGCGCCCGGCGCGACCGCGGAGCGTCTTCGGACCGCTCGACCGACCGGATCCCCTCCGGGGAGGATCGGTCAGCCGTTCTTCGCGACGAACGACTTCATGAACGACGCGAGCGCCTCGCAGCCGGACTTCGGGAAGGCGTTGTAGATCGACGCGCGGATGCCGCCCGCGTCGCGGTGCCCCTTCAGTCCGTCCATGCCCTGCGCCGCCGCCTCCTTGAGGAACCTCTTCTCGAGGTCCTCGCTCGGGAGCCGGAAGGAGACGTTCATCCGCGAGCGGCACTCGGGGCGGCTCACCCCGCGGTAGAAGCCGCCGGAGCCGTCGATCGCGTCGTAGAGCACCTTCGCCTTCTCGTCGTTCCGCCGCTCCATGCCGGCGAGACCGCCCTGGGCGAGGATCCACTTGAAGACGAGCCCCATCATGTAGATGCCGAAGGTGGGCGGGGTGTTCAGGCGCGAGCCGTTCTTCGCCTGCACCTCGTAGTCCATCATCACGGTCACCTTGCGGACCTTCTTGACCATGAAGTCCTTGCGGATGATCACGAGGACGACGCCCGAGGGACCGAGGTTCTTCTGCGCGCCCGCGTAGATGAGGGCGTGGCGGTCGATGTCCACCGGTCGCGAGAACATCTCGCTGCTCGCGTCGCAGATGAGCGGCGCCGTCGTCTTGGGCGGCGCGTCGTAGCGGGTCCCGTAGATCGTGTTGTTCGAGCAGTAGTAGAGGTACGCCGCGTTCGGCGAGAGCGAGAGCTCGGACGTGGTCGGCACGTGGTCGTAGCCGGACTTCGCGCCCTCGAAGGCGAGGTTCGTCCGACCGAAGAGCTGCGCCTCCTTGATCGCCTTCGTCGTCCACACGTCGGTGTCGGGGTAGTCGGCGACCGCGTCCGCGGCGAGGAAGTTCATCGGGATCATCCCGAACTGCAGCGTCGCGCCGCCCTGGAGGAAGAGCACCTCATGGTCGTCGCCGATCGAGGCGAGGCGGCGGCAGTCCGCGACCGCCTCGTCGATGATCGCGTCGAAGACCGGACCGCGGTGGCTGTGCTCGCAGATGCCGATGCCGCTGCCGCGCACGTCCCACAGGTCCTGCTGCGCCTGGCGGATGACCTCCTCCGGCAGCACTGCCGGCCCGGCGGAGAAGTTCAGGATGCGGTGGGTCGCGTTCGGCGAGGCGGAGGGACGGGCGGGCGCGGCGGTGGTCGTCATCGGCTGGCTCCGGCGGACTTGCGGGCGAGGGTCGTGGTGGCGATCGCGAGCACGTTGGGATTGCGCCGGATCGCGTCGAGATGCTCCTTCGAGAGCGGCGCGTCGAGGTGGATGCGGGCGCAGGCGGCCTCGGCGCCCTCGTAGATCACGTTCTCCATCTCCTCGACGTTGATCCCCGCCTGACCGATGGTGTAGAAGACGTGGGCGAGGACGCCCGGTCGATTCAGGTGACGGATGCTGAGGAGGACCGTCGCGGGCGTCGCGGCGGCGCGGTTCACGCAGTTGGCCGCGTCGCCGGTCCGCTCGAAGACCTCGATCACCCGCACGGTCTCCGCGGCGATCGCCTGCTGCGCCTGGTCGGTCGAGGCGCCGACGTGGTGGGTGCCGTAGACCCCCGGCAGCGTGACGATGGCGTCGGCGAACTGCCCGGTGCCGCCGCTCGGCTCCTGCGCGAAGACGTCGAGCCCGACCCGCAGCGACTTGGTCTTGACCGCGTTCGCGAGCGCCTGCTCGTCGACCACGGTGCCGCGGCTCGTGTTCACGAAGGTCGCGCCGCTCTTGAGCGCGGCGAAGAACTTCTCGCCGCAGAGCTTCTCGGTGTCGGGCGTCGCGGCGACGTGCACGGTGATGACGTCGGCGAGCTTCGCGAGGTTGAGCAGGTTGCCGCACCAGCCGACGCCCGCCTCCGCCGCCTGCGCCTCGGTGAGGCTGCGGCTCCAGGCGATCACCGGCATGCCGAACGCCTTCGCCCGCTTGGCGACCTCGCGGCCGATCTGCCCGAAGCCGACGATGCCGACGGTGCGGCCCGCGAGCCCCTGCGCCTTCTGGTACTCCTTCTTGTTCCAGGTGCCGGCGCGGAGCTCGGCGACCTGGTCGGGCACGCGACGGTCGCAGGAGAGGATCAGCGCCCACGCGAGCTCCGCGACGGCGATCGCGTTCTTGCCCGGGCAGTTGCTGACGAGGATCCCGCGGCGGCTCGCCGCGGCGACGTCGATGTTGTCGTAGCCGGCGCCGGCCCGCACGATGAGCTCGAGCGACTCGCTCGCGCCGATCGCGTCCGCCTTCACCTTCGTCGAGCGGACCACCAGCACCTTGGGGGCGTGCTTCGCGACCGCGGCGGCGAGGGTCTCCGGCGAGAGCTCGGCGTCGACGATCACCTCGAAGCCGCGGGCCTTCAGGGCGGCGACGCCGGATGACTCGAACTTGTCCGCGACGAGGACGCGGAGCGCCGAGCCGCCCTCGGAGGAGGCGGGCGGGGGAGCGGGAATCGCGGTGGAGGTGCTCATGAGGGACTCGGAGGGGGCGTCAGGCGAGGACCGCCTCGGGGACTCGCTCGAACTCGTGCACGAACAGGCCGCTGCGGAGCTTCGGCTCGAACCAGGTGCTCTTGGGGGGCATGATCTCGCCGGCGTCCGCGACCGCGAGCAGCTCGTCGGTGCTCGTGGGGTGCATCGAGAACGCGACGCCGCCGCAGGCGCCCGCCCGGCGTTCGAGCTCGCCGCAGCCGCGGATGCCGCCGACGAACTCGATCCGCGCATCGGTGCGGGGGTCGCCGATCCCGAGGATCGGCGAGAGCACGCGGTCCTGGAGGAGCGACACGTCGAGCGAGGCGATGGGATCGCGGCGGTCGATCGAGCCGGCGGGGAAGCGGAGGAGCCACCACCTGCCGTCGACGAAGACGAGCACCTCGCCCCGCGACGCGGGCACGCCGGCGGCGGCGGGGGAGACCTCGCCGACCTTCCGGAGCGCCTCGAGGAACGCGTCGGGTCTCATGCCCCGAAGGTCCTTGACCACGCGGTTGTAGGGCATGATCCGAAGCTGGTCGTGGGGGAAGACCACCGCGAGGAACCGCATGTACTCCGCGCCTCCGGAGTGGGAGGGGTTCGCCTTCGCCGCGGCGCGGGCGGCACGGTCGGCGCCGGCGGAGCGGTGGTGCCCGTCGGCGATGTAGAGCCGATCGAGCCGCGCGAACGCCTCGACGTAGGGCGCCGGGTTCGCGATCCGCCATCCGGTGTGGGTCACGCCGTCGAGGGCGACGAAGTGGAAGACCGGTCGCGTCGCGGTGTCGCCGAGCATCATGCCCGCCATCGTTCCCGGATCGCGGAAGCAGAGGAAGACCGGCTCGGCGTGGCTCGACGTCGCGAGCAGGTGGCGGGTGCGGTCGTCCTCCTTGTCGGGGCGGGTCTTCTCGTGCCGGCGGATCTCGCCGGTGCGGTACTGCTCGACCTCGACGCAGCAGACGAGCCCGAGCTGCTCGCGACCCTCGCGGACCTGCCGATAGAGGTACAGGGTCGGCGACGGATCGCGGAGGAGCACCTTCGCGTCGATCATCGACTGCAGGTTGCGGTCCGCGGTGCGGTAGACCTCCGGGACGTGCGGATCGACTCCCGGGTCGAGGTCGATCTCCGACCGCACCACGTGAAGAAACGAATGGGTCCGCCCCTCGGCCCGCTCCCGCGCCTCCTCCGTCGAGATGACGTCGTAGGGATCGCAGGCGACCTCCGCGGCCAGGCTGCCGGGGGGTCGAAGGGCGGCGAAGGGGTGGATGCGGATCACCGCGGGGACTCCCAGGGACGAGTGCGGGCACGCCGACGGCGGGGGCACTCCGGGGATCCCGACGGGCGAGGGGTCATGCTAGCAAGGCAAGCGGGGAGACCTTGCGTGATCGAAGGGGTCGCGGGGACGGGGCGGGCGGCGTGGATCCTGCGGCATCGACCGGGAATCGATGCCTCGGCGTGAAGTCGCGTGCGGCGCTGGACGAGGAAGTGCTCGGGGAGAGGACCGTCGGGACTCCAAGGTCGGAGTCCCGGCACGGACCTGATCGCCGCCGACGCGGATGGAGCCCGACATGAGCCCGAACGACTCCCCGATCCTCGCCACCATCGGACCCTCGACCTCGCCGCGCTCGAGCTCGTCCCCCTCGACCATCGACCTCTCGTTCGCCGATCGTGCGCCGCTTCGGCTCGAGGGCGACCTCTGGGCGATCCCCGGCTGCGCGACGCTCTTCTGCCTCGGCGCCGACGCCTTCGGGCGGATGGCGCACCTCGTGGACCTGACCTACGGCCACGAGGGTCTGCTCGCCTCCACGACCGAGGACCTCGAGCCGGGCACGAGGATCTCGCTCGGCTTCGAGGCGACCGGCTACGCCGCCCGCCGCGGCGAGGTGATCGCGAGCCGCCGCGAGGGAGCCGGCTTCCGCGTCGCGATCCGCTTCGAGCAGCGCCTCGCGGCGTGAGCGACAGGTTCTCGCCCCTGCGACGGCGACCGATCGGCGTGACTTCCGTGCCGCATCCGGACGACCTGCGCGGTCCCTGAGGATCGCGAGGCGCCTCGTCGCGCCCTGCCTGCGCGGGCGGCTCAAGTCGCGTCGTCGCGCGTCGATGACCTCCTTGTGCGCACCGACGTCGCGCGACGGATGCCGTTGGAGGGATGGGCATCCGGACCGCGCGGACGAAAGTCGCCGCCCGACCTGACCGAAAGGTCCTGTCGGGACTTGAAGAGGACCCGCGGTGGGTCCTCGTCCGGTTCGTTCGGGCCGTCAGGAACGCCCTGTTCCGACCCAGGAGACTTCTCATGAAGGGCAACGTCAGGAACCGCAATCGTGGGTTCACGCTGATCGAGATCCTGATCGTGGTGGTGATCCTCGGCATCCTCGCCGCGATCGTCATCCCGCAGTTCTCGAGCGCGAGCCAGGAGGCCGGCATCAGCAGCGTCCGCAGCCAGCTGCAGACCCTGCGGAGCCAGGTCGAGCTCTTCCGCGTGCAGAACAACGCGTATCCCGAGGCGGGCGCGATCTCGAGCGACGACGAGGCGAACCTCCCCGGCGGCTTCCAGGAGCTCGTCGACGGCGGCTACCTCCAGCGGCTCCCCGAGGTCCCGCCCGGATGGCAGATCAACATGAGCGACGCGGGCGTCGTGACCGCCGAGTGGGTCGGCACCGGCGACGCTCCGAACGACCTCACCGCCGACGACATCGCCAGCTGGTGATCGCGACGGCACGGAACGGCCCCTGACGCCCGGCGATGGGCCGCGGGATCGGCGACGGTCCCGCGGCCCTGCCCGGCGCGGCGACAGGAGGGGCTCGACGAAGGAGGCAGGCGCATGCGGGCTCGTCATCGTCGGACCGGCTTCACGCTCATCGAGATCCTCGTGGTGGTGGTGATCATCGGGATCCTCGCCGCCATGGTGGTCCCGAAGTTCGCCGATGCCCGACGCGAGGCGACGATCGCGTCGGTCCGCAACCAGCTTCAGACCATGCGGGCGCAGGTCGAGAGCTACCGCGCAATCCATCGAGGTCAGCTTCCGCCCGCCGCGTCGCTCATGGAGTCGCTCGTCGACTCGGGGCTGATTCGGCGCGTTCCGGAGTGGCCCACGGGCTTCTCGATCGACCTCGGCTACTACGAGTCGAACGGGCTCCTGCGGCTCTCCTACGACCCCACGGTCGGCGGCGACCTGGTGGACGAGGAGACCGTGCTCGGCTGGTGAGTCGGGAGGGCGACGCCCGGTGCGTCGGACCCGGTGACCGCCATCGCGCGGTCGGGGCTGGAGCGAAGGACCGGACATGGGATCGGGAGAAGGAACTGGACATCCCGTCGAGCCGCGCGCCCGGCGCACCGTCCTGCGGAGCGGCGGGATCGCATTGCTCGCGGTGGTCGTGCTGGCGGCGCGACCGCAGGTCGACGAGCCGACGGACGATCCTCCGATCGAGGAGGTCGACCGGCTCGTCGCGGACCGCTGCCGCGCGGGAGACCGCCTCGAGCTGATCGGCGAGCGCACGCTCGCGGGCGGAGACCGCTGCATCCTGCTGCGGCATCGACCTCTCCCGTCCGATGCCTCGGGCGAGGTGACCTCGATCGACGACGCGGGACGCGACGTCGAGGTCGCGATGCTCGTCCGGCTGCAGCGGCTCGGGATCTGGATCGCCTACTTCGGGGTGCCGCGCGAGGCGCCGCCGCCGCTCGAGGCACGTGCGCTCTCGGACCTCGGCGCGCTGGCGGCGTGGCGCAGCAGCCCGCGGGTGCGGGCGGTCCCCATCCCGTCGAGCGAGCCGTCGCCGCTCGACGAGGCGATCGCGGTCTGGCTTGCCACGCGGCGGGCGGAGGAGGTCATGCCGCCTCCCTCGCCGACCGAAGAACCCGACGGCGGGCGATGAGCCGCGCCCTCGAGGAGATCCTCCCATGCACCGAACCGAACCCACGACCGACGCGTTCCTCGCGCGGGCGCTGCGTCCCGTCCGCGGGCTCCTCTTCGCGAACGCGGTGCTGCTCGCGGCGGTCGCCGCGTCCTTCTGGATGCGCGGCGCCGGACCCTTCGGACCCGCGGGCGCCTCGGCGCAGGATGCGGACGTCTACTCGAACGAGGGCGTCAACAACATCCCGCCACGGCAGCGGCAGTCGATGATCGACCTCCTCCGCTCGATCGACGCGCGGCTCGGCGCCATGGAGAAGCGGCTCTCCGCCGCGCCGCTCCCGGTGCGGGTGATCCTGCCCGACGAGGACCGCTGAGGTGCGCCGCGCGGGCTACACGCTGCTCGAGCTGATCATCGTCATCGCGATCCTCGCGATCGCGGCGACCCTGCTCGTCCCGAGCCTGGTGCGGCGGGACACCTATGCCGTCGAGGCGGTGCTCCGCCGCCTCGTGAGCGACGTGACCTTCGCGCAGTCGGATGCCCTCGCCGACCAGGGATATCGCCGGGTCTACTTCGATCCGACGGGCCTCGGCTGGAGCGTGGTGCGCCTCGAGGAGTCGCAGCTCGGGCTTCCCTTCGATCCGGACACCGCGGAGTTCGTGCGGGATCCGCTCGCGTCGGGGGAGCAGCAGATGGTCATGGACCTCGCCGCCGACCGCCGCTACGCCGGCGTGCGGCTCGAGGGGATCGAGATCGACGGCAGCCGCACCTGGATCACCTTCGATCCGCTCGGCGGCACGATCTCCGAGGGAGGAGTTCCGGGAACCGGCGGAGTCCTCGTGGTGCGCTCGGACAACCTGACCTATCGGGTCGGGTTCGATGCGTTCACCGGAAAGATCAGCGTCGCCGCCGCCGAGGATCCGACGGCACCGTAGCGCCATGACGCGCTCGGAGAGGGGAGGCAGGGATGCCCGGATGCTGCTCATCGCCGCGCGGTCGCGGTCCTCGGATCGCCGCGTCGGCGCTCGGGATCGCGGCGGTCGCGGGAATGCTCGCCGCCGTCGGGCTCTCGACGCTCGACCGCCTCGCGCGGATCGAGTCGAGCGTGGACGCGTCGGAGCGGGCGATGGTCGAGCACGGCGCGGCGCCCGCCCCTCCGCTCACCGCGGCGATCTCGACGATCGTCTCCGCCGCGGGCGACGGGGTCCGCTGCGAGCGGTTCGAGCTCGGCTGGATCGCGCGGCAGCTCCCGCGACGGTCCCTCGAGATCCGCGTGGCGGGCACCGCGACCTCCCGCGGACGCTTCGAGGCGTTCCGCGAGGCGCTCGACCAGCATCGCTTCCTCGGGGGCGTGCGCCACGGACTCTTCCTGCCGGAGCCGGGCGGATCCGCGGGGCGGTTCCTCCTCGACCTCGGAGGTCCGGAGCGGACGAGCGAGCGAGGCACCTCGGTCCTCGCGGACGGGAGGTCGTCATGAGCGAGGACGTCAGGTCGGACGACCTGGCTCGCGGTGGCGTCGAGCCTCAGGCATCCCGGAGGTCGCCGATCCTCCGCGTGCTCGCGGCCGTGGCGATCGCGGCGTGCGTCGCAGTGCCTGCGTCGCTGGAGGCGTCCCGCCTCGAGCGCCGGGCGGTCGCGGTCCAGGACGTCCTCGCGCGAGCCGGCACGGAGGGAGTCCTCGTCCGGCGGGAGGGCTCGGCGTCGGAGGTCTTCGAGTGGATCCGGTCCTTCGAGCGGCAGGCGCCCGCGGGACGCGGCGGGCTTCGGCTCGAGGTGGTGGCGGTCGACGAGGGCGGACCGCGGCTCATCGCCGAGGTCCTCGACGACGCGGCGATGCGGAGGGAGGAAGGGCGATGAGGACGAACACGACGACGAGGCGGCGGCAGTTGGGGCGGCTCGCGAGGATGGCGGTGCCGCTCGCCGCGATCGCCACGGTGCTCTGGCTGAAGCCGATGGGTCTCCTGATGTGGGCGAGGCTTCGGATCCTCACCAACATCCCCCGCACCGCGATCGCCGAGCCTCGCGAGGCGGCGCCGCGGTTCCCGGACCGGGCGCCGTCGGAGCAGTCCACGCCGTGCGCCGACTCGTCCGGCAAGTCGGAGGGAGAGGCAAAGTCGGACCGGGAACGCGCCGAGGAACCCGAGACCACGTGATCGCGTTCCGTCCGGTCGTTCCGGCGGTCCGCGCTCGCGGACCGATCGGAGCGGACCCGTGCACGATCATCTCGACCCGCGATCGACCGACGCCCTCAGTTCCGGCGCGGGAGCCTCGCTGCAGGGGCTGCTCCGTTCCACCAGGAGCGGACGAGTCATGGACAACTTCCGGCATGCCGCCCTCGCGGCGCTCGCGGCGGGTCTCCTCGCCGCGCCTCCGTCGACCCTCGCCCAGGACGCCGCCGCGCCCATGAAGACGCAGGCGGCGCCGAGCGGCGGGATTGCGCCATCCGCGGGCGAGGTCGACGTCGACGACTTCGGGACCGTCGACATCTCGGTGCAGGACACCGACCTTGCGCAGGTCCTGCAGATGCTCTCGCTCCAGAGCCGGAAGAACATCATCACCAGCAAGCGGGTCTCCGCCCGGGTGACGGCGAACCTCTACGACGTGACCTTCCAGGAGGCGCTCGACGCGATCCTCCACGTCAACGGCTACGGCTACCTCGAGCAGGGGAACTTCGTCTACGTCTACACCCTCGAGGAGATCGACGAGCTCGAGAAGAACGCGATGCAGCGGGAGAGCCGCCGCTACGTGCTCGAGTACCTCTCCGCGGCGGACGCGGCGGAGTTCGTGAAGCCGCTGCTCTCGGAGAAGGGCAAGATCTCCTTCCTCGGCGCCGTCGAGAAGGGCTTCAAGCCCGACGACACCGAGGCGGGCGAGGACAGCTGGGCGTACGGGGCGATGCTGGTCGTCAACGACTACGTCGACAACCTCGAGTCGATCAGCAAGCTCCTCGGCGAGCTCGACACGCCGCCCACGCAGGTGGTGGTCGAGGCGACGGTCGTCTCCACGGTCGTCAACGAGGACAACGCCTTCGGCGTCGACTTCTCGCTCGTCTTCAACTCCGAGTTCACCAACTACTTCAACCCGCTCGCCCCGGTGAACAACCTGCTCCAGGGCAACAACACCGCGGGCGCGACGCCGACGAATCCCGAGCAGGGCTTCGTGCCCGCGAACAACGAGGCGGAGGCGATCACCTCGACCGTCGGCGGCACCACCGGTCCCGGCGGGCTGAAGGTCGGCGTGATCCAAGGGGACGTGGCGGTCTTCCTCCGCGTCCTCGACGAGGTGAGCGACACGACCGTGCTCGCCCGACCCCGCGTGATGGCGCTCAACCGCCAGCGGGCGCAGGTCCTCGTCGGCGAGCGGATCGCCTACCTCTCGACGACCCAGACCGAGACCTCCACGACCCAGACGGTGCAGTTCCTCGACACGGGCATCCGGCTGATCTTCCGGCCGTTCATCTCGAGCGACGGGTCGATCCGGATGGAGCTCTACCCGAGCGTCTCCGAGGCGAAGCTCCGCTCCTCGACCGGCGTCCGCGGCTTCGGTCAGGAGATCCCCGACGAGCGCACCAGCGAGATCACCACGAACGTCCGCATGCGGGACGGTCAGACCCTCGTCCTCGGCGGTCTCTTCCAGGAGGACACCTCGATCAGCCGCAAGCAGGTGCCGTGGCTCGGCGACATCCCGATCCTCGGCGCCGCGTTCTCCGGTCAGGCCGACAAGATCGTCCGCCGCGAGATCATGTTCCTGATCACGCCGACGATCGTGCACGACCACCTCGTCGAGGCGTGGAGCAAGGAGGCGCAGGAGTTCGTCGACGCGGTGCGGGTCGGCGCCCGGGCGGGCCTGCTGCCCTTCAGCCGCGAGCTGATGTCGAGCAACCAGAACCAGGACGCGTACGCCGCCTACGAGAAGGGCGACTACGAGACGGCGCTCTTCCACATCAACAGCTCGCTCCGGATCAACCCCAACCAGCCGGAGATGATCAAGCTCCGCAACGAGATCACCGCGAAGCAGGGGAGCGATCTTCCGATCCGCAGCATGCTCGACCGCATCCTCGACGTCGAGGTCGCCCGCGGCCAGGAGCCGGCGCCCGGTCAGTCGGCGATGCCCGACGAGGACCCGCTGCTCGCCGCGGAGCCCGTCGATCCCGGCTCGGTGAGGGAGTGACCGACCACGCCTGCTGCGCCCGCGCCTCCGCCATGGAAGGACCCTCGATGCGCCTCATCGCCTCCGCCCTCGCCGCGACCGCCCTCCTCCTCGCCGCCGGCTGCAACGGTCCGAGCCCCAAGGGCAAGGAGAACCGCGCCGCCGCCAACGCGCGGATGAACCTCGTCAGCAGCAAGGTGGGGTACGAGCAGGCGCTCCAGTCCTTCCACGCGGGGCAGTTCGACCGCGCACTCAAGGAGGTCGGCGGGGCGATCGCGAAGAGCCCCGACCAGGCGGCGTATCAGGTCCTTCTCGGTCGGATCATGCTCGAGACGCATCGGCTCGAGGGCGCGAAGCTTGCCTTCGACGAGGCGATCAAGCTCGACCCGAAGTGCCACGAGGCGCACTACTACCGGGCGGTGGTCCTCGAGCGCTGGTCGGACGACCATGCGGCGTCCGAGGCGCACCGCGCCGCGTTCGACGCCGATCCGACCAAGGTCCAGTACCTGCTCGCCGCGGCCGAGTGCGAGGTCGCCCTCGGGCGCCTCGACGCGGCGAGGATGCTGCTCGAGCCGAAGCTCACCTACTTCGAGAACAACGCGGCGATGCACCAGCTGCTCGGGCAGATCGCCATGATGGATGGCGACCCCGCGACCGCGGTCGACCGCTTCCGCAAGGCGCAGCTCCTGCAGCCGGAGGACCGCATCCTCCTCGAGGAGCTCTGCCGGGCGCAGCAGGCGAACGGCGACGTGAAGGGCGCCCTCGAGAGCTGCCGGCGCCTGCAGAACGCCTCCCCCGAGCCCTCGATCGACCTCCTCCGCCTCGAGGCGCGCTGCCTCGCGGAGCTCGGTCGCACCAGCGAGTCGCGGAACGTCCTCGTCGAGATCACCCGGCTCTTCCCGGAGGACGTCGACGCGTGGGTCGAGCTCGCGGGTGCCGCCCACCAGCTCGGCGATGACCGCCGGGTGTCGCAGTGCATCGCCCGCATCGTGATGCTGGCGCCCGACCGCTGGGAGGCGTGGTTCTTCAAGGGACTGCTCGCCCGGACGGAGGGTCGCCACGAGGAGGCGATCGCGGCGCTCACCAAGGCGGTCGAGCTGAACCCGAGCGACGCCCTGCCGCGCCTGGTGCTCGGGCTCGAGCAGCGGAGTGCCGGCCGACACGACGATGCCTACCGGACCTTCGCGGGCACGCTCCGCATCGAGCCGGATCATCCGGTGGCGAAGCGGCTCGTGTCGGAGAGCCGACCCGCGACGAACTGAGGTGGTCCCGCGGTCCGTCCGCGCGGGTCGCGCCGTTCGCGCGGAGCGCCGATCGGACGGACCTCGCGGGAGCCGGGTCGGGTCGTGAAGCGGGTCGGAAGCCGTGCCGATGAGGAGGATGCCGAGGGAGTCCTCCCGCGGCGATCGAGAACCATGAACCAGAGAGGCAGAGAAGAGATGAACCAGCCCGTGGAGTTCCGCGCCGCGCCGTCGGTGATCGAGGATGCGCTGACGACCCTGCTCGAGGTCGGTCTCGTGCCGGTCCGCGTCGGCGCGGACGGCAAGGTCCGCTGGCCCGAGGGTCGCCGCGCCGCGGACGCCCTCCGCATCGAGCTCTTCAAGCGGAGCACCATGCTTGCCCGCCGCCTCGCGGACGCCGCGCGGCGGTGGACCAGCCATCCGCAGCCGGAGGTCGCGACCCTCGCCGAGGGTTGCGTCGCGGTCCCTCTTCAGGTCGCCTCCGGCGGCTGGATCGCCGCGATCGCCTGCACCGACGCGCTCCTTCGGGGCGAGGCGATGGACCAGCTCTGCGCGACCGCCGGCGCGGACCGGCGGGCGATGGAGTCGCTCATGCGTCGGGCGGGTCTGGTCGCGGAGGGCGACCTCGATCGCCAGGTCCGGATGCTCCGGCGGCTTTGGTCGCTGGTGGACCGTTCGCGGGAGGCGACCGGACTCCTCGGCACTCCCGACTCGACCGCGATGACCTCGTCCCTGAACTCTGCCGATCCCGGCGACGCGCCGATCGTGGCGCTCGTCTCCGGCATCGACCGCCGAGATCCCACCAACCGCGGTCACTCGCGGCGGGTGTCGCTCCTCTGCCGGATGCTCGCGGAGGCGCTGGGTCTCTCGGCGACCCAGGTCCGCCGCGCGGAGCTCGCCGGGCTCGTCCACGACGTGGGCAAGGTGGCGCTTCCGAGCCGGATCCTCCGGAAGCCCGGACCGCTGACCCGGCAGGAGTACGCCCAGGTCCGCCGCCATCCGCAGATCGGCTGCCGGCTGCTGCGGGGGTGGCTCGGCATGAAGTCGGTGCTCGGCGCCGTGCGGCATCACCATGAGCGGTGGGATGGGCTCGGCTATCCGAAGGGACTCCGCGGCGCCCGGATCCCGCGGCTCGCCCGGATCGTCGCGATCGCAGACGCCTACGACGCGATGGTCTCCGACCGTCCCTATCGCGTGGCGCTGAGCCACGAGCAGGCGTTCGCGGAACTGCGGCGGGGTCGCGGCACCCACTTCGACCCGGAGATGGTGCCGGTCTTCCTTGGGCTCGACTTCCGCGCGTTCGAGGAGCTCCGTCGCGCGGAGCACGCGGCCGGCATCGGCGCCGGGCAGGGGCGATCGAGCTCCGACGAGCGCTCGAGCCGCGCCGCCTGATGGTCGGGGTTTGTCAGGGAGAGTTGCCGCGCGATGGGGTGCCAGTAGCATCCGACGCGGATCGACCGCGTGGGTGGTTCATGGATGGACGACCTGCGGACGATCGGGTCCTCGGCGACGGCAGGATGCCGTCACCGCCGGGAGTCGCCCATGCACGCTTCGTTGCACGGCAAGGATGCCGCCCTCATTCGTGATCTCGCCTCCGGACTCGACCGCACCGAGCGGTTGGTGGTCGCGCTCCGCTACACCGAGGAGCTGACCGTCGCGGAGATCGCCTCGGTCACCCGCCTCACCGCGGTCGAGGTCCAGCGGACCCTCGACGCCGCCGCCGCCCGGGTGCGGACGGCGCTCGCCGGTCGTCCGCGGCTCGAGAGCCTCCGCAGCGCCTGAACGGGTTGGATGAGCCGTCGGGTTGGATGAGCCGTCGGATCGGATGAGCCGTCGGGTCGGATGAGCCGCCCGGCGGCTCCCGTCCCGCGGCGAGGAACGGATCGACCAAGATCGGCTCCCCGCCGGTCGGACGGAGGCGCTTCCCCATGCCTCCCGGGGCGGTCTCACTCGAGGGCGGCGGATCCCGCCCACGGTCGGGCGACCAGGATCACCCCGATCACCACGAGACCGAGACCGATCCACCGCTCGGGATGGGTCACGAGGACCCGGTAGCCGGGGAAGCCATAGTGGTCGGCGGCGATCGAGCCCACCGCCTGACCCGCCACGAAGATCGCGACGAGGAGCCCGGCGCCGAGCATCGGTGCCGCGGTGAGCTGGGTGAGCACGATCGCCGCGCCGAAGAGTCCCGCCGCGTGCGCCCACCACGGCACCGCCTTGATCGACTCGAGGGTCGGCAGCACCTTCCCGCCCGCCGCCTGCACCACGAGCATCACCGGAAGGATCAGGACGAAGTAGGCGATGCCGTTGACGAGGCAGGACTGGAGCCGCGAGCCGGTCTGCTCCGCGGCGTGGGCGTTGAACCCCGCCTGCACCGGCTGCAGGAACCCGACGGCGAACACGGCAAGCATGAGGAGGATGCGCATGGCGGGGGGGGTCCGGGCGGTGGCGGGGGCAAGGGGGCGAGGTTTGGTCCAGGACCTAGGACGCGTCGGACCACCGACCATCTCGACGGAGCCGATCGATCGCTTGGACCAGCGCGGGAACGTCCTGCCGGCAGGTGCGCCAGATCACCTCCGGATCGATCCGGAAGTAGGCATGCACCACGAAGTTCCTGGTGTCGCGCATCTCCCGCCAAGGGAGCTCGGGCATCCCGCGTCGAACGTCGTTGCTCACCTTCCCCGCCGCCTCGCCGAGCACCGCGAGGTGGTGGAGGATCGCCTCGAGCAGGAAGGGCGTCGCGATCATCGCCGCCACGTCACGGTCGCCGAGGATCTCCAGGATCCGCCGCGCCGACCCTTCGAGTTCGACCAGCCACTCCGCGTCGTCACGCGACATCGCGAAGGTCCCGCGCGACCGCCTTCACCAGCGGACCTCGGAGCATCCCCGGCGTCGCGACGTCGACCTCGACGCCGATCGCCTCCGACAGCAGCGACCTCGCCCGCGCGAGGGTGAAGAGCGACGGGGCGCCGTCGAAGTCGAGCAGGCAGTCGACGTCGGAGGCGGAAGTCGCCTCGTCCCGCGCGACGGAACCGAAGACGCGGATCCGCGTCACGCCGAGTTCCTCCAGTCGCGAGCGGATCGGGGCGATCCGGTGCCGGACGTCGTCGAGGGTCATGACGCGATGGTAGCCCGCGACCGCCGTGACCCCCGCGTCGTCACGCCTCCTCGGACTCGCGGAGCCGCGAGAGCACCGAGAAGTCCTCGAGGGTCGTGACGTCCTGGGCGCTCTCGCGACCGGCGGCGACGTCCCGCAGGAGCCGCCGCATGATCTTCCCGCTGCGGGTCTTCGGCAGGGCGCCGGTGAAGCGGATCATGTCTGGCTTCGCGATCGCGCCGATCTCCCTCGCGACGTGCTCGCGGAGGTTCGACTTCAGCGCCTCGCTCGGCGATGCGCCGGGTCCGAGCGTCACGAAGGCGGCGATCCCGGTGCCCTTGATCTCGTGGGGCATGCCGACGACCGCCGCCTCCACCACCGCCTCGTGCGCGACGAGGGCGCTCTCGACCTCCGCGGTCCCGAGGCGGTGCCCGCTGACGTTGATCACGTCGTCGATGCGACCGAGGATCCAGAAGTAGCCTCGCTCGTCGCGGCGCGCCGCGTCGCCGGCGACGTACATCCCGGGCACCCGCGACCAGTACGTGTCGATGAACCGCTGGCGGTCGCCCCGCACGCCGCGGAGCATGCCGGGCCAGGGTCGTCGGATGACGAGGAGCCCGCCCCGACCGGGGGGCAGCTCGCGACCCGACTCGTCCACCACCGCCGCGTCGATGCCGGGGATCGGCAGGGTGCAGGAGCCCGGCACCGTCGGCGTCGCGCAGGGCAGCGGCGTGATCACGTGACCGCCCGTCTCCGTCTGCCAGAAGGTGTCCACGATCGGGCATCGACCGCCGCCGATCCGCTCGCGGTACCACATCCACGCCTCGGGATTGATCGGCTCGCCCACGCTCCCGAGGACCATCAGGCTCGAGAGGTCGTGCCGCGCCGGGTGCGCGTCGCCCCACTTCATGAACGCGCGGATCGCCGTCGGCGCGGTGTAGAAGTGGGTGACGCGGTGCCGCGCGACGATCTCCCAGAAGCGGTCCTCCCGCGTGAAGTTCGGGGCGCCCTCGTAGATCAGGCAGGGCACCCGGTTCGGCAGGATCCCGTAGACGACGTAGCTGTGCCCGGTGATCCAGCCGACGTCGGCGGTGCACCAGAAGACCTGCCCGCGGTCCGGGCGGAGGTTGAAGGTCGCGCGGGCGGTGAACGCGACGTGCAGCCCGTAGCCGGCGGTCGAGTGGACGATGCCCTTCGGCTTCCCCGTCGAGCCCGAGGTATAGAGGAGGAAGAGCGTCGCCTCGGAGTCCATCGGCACGCACGGGCGATGATCGGGCTGCGACGCGACGAGGGCGTGCCAGTCGAGGTCGCGACCGGCGGTGGTCGAGACCTCGTTCCCGCAGCGGCGGAGGACGATCACCTGCCCGACCTCCGGCAGCGACCGGCATGCCTCGTCCACGTGCGCCTTGAGCGGCACCACGCTGCCGCGCCGCCACGCGCCGTCGCAGGTGAGGATCACCCGGCTGCCGGCGTCGTTGACGCGGTCCACGATCGCGGGCGCGCTGAAGCCGCCGAAGATCACCGAGTGCGCCGCCCCGAGCCGGGCGCAGGCGAGCATCGCGATCACGACCTCCGGCACCATCCCCATGTAGATGGTGACCACGTCGCCGGTCCGGACCCCGAGCGAGGCGAGCGCGTTCGCGAGGCGCGAGGTCTCGCGCTGGAGGTCGCCGTAGGTGAGGCGCCGAACCTCGGGACCGCCGGCGCCGACCGGCTCGCCCTCCCAGAGGATCGCCACCTCGTCGCCGTGACCCGCCTCGACGTGGCGGTCCACGCAGTTGAAGCAGGCGTTGGTGGTGCCGCCGACGAACCACCGCGCGTCGGGGCAGCTCCACTCGAGCACCTTGGAGAAGGGGGTGAACCAGTGGAGGTGCTCCCGCGCGAGCCCGCCCCAGAAGCCCTCCGGATCGTCGAGGGCGCGGCGGTGCATCGCGCGGAGGTCCTCCATCGACCCGACGACGGCGCCGCCGAGACGCGACGCGAGGTCCGCGGGCGGAGGGAAGACGCGGTGCTCCTGCAGGATCGACGCGATGCCGGCGGGGGTGGTCATGGCGGAACTCCGGGAGGCGGCGGGCGATCGTCGGAGGGACGCGGGAAGAAGGCAACTCGCGTCAACCCACCGTTCGGAGGCGACACCTCTCTCCTCGCGGAGCGAGTGGACGGAGGGGCGGTGGTCTGACGGGTTGCGAGTGCGAGCGCTGCGCGATGGTGGCAACCCGTCGATCGGACCTCCCCTCCGTCTCGCTGGCTTCGCCAGCGAGCCACCTCCCCGACCTCGCGGTGCTCGGTCGAGGAGGAGTTCCGGAGTGTCGGAACGCGCGATCCCGACGTGGTGCGCTCTGGAACTC
>VGXO01000022.1 GCA_016873275.1 Phycisphaerae bacterium | reverse complement strand
GCCTTCGAGGGTCTCCGCGTCTGCGAGCACCTCGTCACCGGGCGATTCGGCGAGCTCGACGCGGAGGTCGATGCCCGCCTCGCGAAGCGGGCGGCGGCGGGCGAGGTGATCGCCCGGAGCCGCGCCTGCCCGCCGGCGGCGGTCGCGGCCGCGACGGTCGAGACCTCCTCGGTCCGCCGCGACGTGCCGGTGCCGGTCGCGCCCTTCCTCGGGAGCCGCGTGGTCGAGGGACTGCCGCTCGAGCAGGTGTTCCCCTTCATCAACACGATCGCCCTCTTCCGCGGGCAGTGGGGATTCCGCAAGCAGGCGGACGACGACGCGACCTACGAGCGGAAGATCGCCGAGGTCGCCGAGCCCACCTTCGAGCGCCTCAAGCAGGAGGCGATCGCGGAGAAGTTCCTCGCCCCGAAGGTCGTCTACGGCTACTTCCCCTGCGCGAGCGAGGGCAACGACCTCGTGATCTTCGACCCGAAGGACCCGGCGCGGGAGATCGAGCGGTTCTCCTTCCCTCGCCAGACCTCGCGGCAGCGGCTCTGCATCGCGGACTTCCTCCGCCCGATCGACGCCGGCGAGCGCGACGTGGTCGGCTTCCACTGCGTCACCGTCGGCGACGAGGCGTCGCGCCGCGCGAGGGCGCTCTTCGAGGCGAACCGCTACCAGGACTACCTCTACCTCCACGGCTTCGGCGTCGAGACGGCGGAGGCGCTGGCGGAGCTCTGGCACAAGCGGATGCGGATGGAGCTCGGGATCGGCGGCGACGACGCGCCGCGGATCCGCGACCTCTTCACCCAGACCTACCGCGGCAGCCGCTACAGCTTCGGCTATCCGGCGTGCCCGGAGATGAGCGACCAGGAGAAGCTCTTCCGCCTGCTCGATCCCGCCCGCATCGGCTGCACGCTCACCGAGAACTGGCAGATCGATCCCGAGCAGTCGACGAGCGCGATGATCGTCCACCACCCCGAGGCGAAGTACTTCGCGATCTGAGCCTCTGGCGAGGTCGCGAGGCCGACGGTCCCGCGACGACGGCGCCCGCTCAGCCCGCGGGAGCGAGTCCGAGCCGTGGCGCCGCCTCGCGGAGCGCCGCGATGCACGCGGCGAGGTGCGCATCCTCGTCGAGGTCGAACGCCGACGTCATCTCGGCGATGCCCTTGGCGACGTCCTCGCGGCTGACCCCGGCGGCGAACGCCTTGTCCTTGAGCTTCTTCCGGATGCTGCGCGGCTCGAGGTCGTCGAAGCGGCTCGGGCGCACGCGGGCGCAGGCGGTGATGAAGCCGCTGAGCTCGTCCACCGCGAAGAGGACCTTCGCCATCGGCGTGCGACGCAGCGTGCCGGCGTGCTCGGCATGACCGAGGATCGCCTCGAGAATCTCCTCGTCGACGCCCCGCGAGCGGAGGAACTCGACGCCGACCCGCGGATGCTCCGCCGGGGTCGGATGCCGCTCGTAGTCGAGGTCATGGAGCAATCCCGCGATCGTCCAGCGCTCGACCTCGCTCGGGGCGAGGCGCCGGGCATGGCCCTCCATGCATGCCGCGACGCCCTCGCAGTGCCCGCGCAGGGCGTCGCTCGAGATCCACTCGCGAAGAACCTCGCGGGCGGCGTGGGCGGTCGTCAGCGGGAAGTCGAGTGAGCTCATCAGCGCGATGGTACGGCGGCGGACCACCGCGCTCGACGCGGCCGCCACGCTCAGCGCGTCGTGGGGTTGACCGAGGTCGGCTCGGTCCCGCGCGACGCATGGACCTCGGCGGCGTGGTGCTCCTCCTCGAGCACCTGTTCCTCCGCGGCAGGAGCGTCGATCGACGCGACCGGCTCGGTCGCCGGCGCATCCTTCGGAGGTCGTCGGTAGAGGTTGATGAGGAGGACCGCCGCGAGGATCAGTCCAGCCGCGACGAAGGTGCGGACGCCGACCGGCTCGCCGAGGTAGCCCCATCCCAGCCACACCGCCACGATCGGGTTGACGTAGGCGTAGGTCGCGACCTTCGCGGCGGAGACCTCCCGCAGAAGCCAGAGGTACGCCGTGAAGCCGATGAGCGAGCCGAACACGATGAGGTAGCCCCACGCGGCGTAGGCCGACCACGAGGCGTTCGCCGGCGTGAAGCCCGACCAGTCCTCGAGGCATGCACCGAGCAGGAGGACCAGGACGCCGCCCGCGAGCATCTCCATCGCGGTCGCGACGAGGATCGACTTCGGAAGCGGCGCATGCCGTGAGTAGATCGAGCCGACCGCCCAGCCGAGCGTCGCGAGGAGGAGACCCAGCACGCCCCACGGATCGACGTCAAGTCCGGCGCCCGGCGTGAGGACGCCGGAGAGGACGCCGATCCCCCCGAGACCCACGAAGATCCCGAGGATCACCTGCGGCGCCGGGCGACCGCTTCGACCGCTGAGCCAATCGAGACCGACGAGCCACATCGGGGTCGTCGCGACCATCAGCGCCGCGACGCCGGTCGGCACCCGCGCAAGGCTCAACGCGACGAAGGCGTTCCCGAAGAGCATCAACCCGCCGCCGATCAGGAACGCCGAGCGCCAGTGGAGCGGGCGAAGCAGGTCGGACGCCCGGACCCTTCCGAACGCCGCCAGGCACCCCAGAAGGATCCCTCCGGCGACGACGAACCGGCTGCCCGCCATCAGCAGGGGGGGAAGCTCGGCGATCGCGACCTTCATCGCGAGGTAGGTCGAGCCCCAGATGACGTAGAGCGCCGCAAACGCCAGCAGGACAAGGAGGAGGCGTTGGCGGGTGGACATCTCGTCGAGAATCAAGGCGTCGGGGAACCGCGGATGCTACTGGGCGGCAAATCTCCACATGGCGGTGGTTTCCGCTTGCCCGACGCTGGTTTTGATCTACCTTCGACCCCGGAGGCAGAGTCTGGGAAAGGGGGAGCGATCCGCGGGCTTGCCGCGGAGGTCGTGTCGTCCCTTCAGCCTTCGGAGAAAGAGATCATGAACCGAGTCCTGCGTGCGACCTCGATCATCGGCGCTGCTGCGTCCGCATCCCTTGGCATGGCGGGTGGTCAGTCGCTCAACGGAGCGTGGAACGCCTCCTACGGAAGCGCGATCGCTCAGCAAGGAGTGAACACCGGCTTCGGCAACTCCAACAGCGGCAACCTGCAGTATGCCAACGGTTCGGAGCTTGACGCGGCGTTCTCCTACACCGCCACCTACTCCGGAGCCGCCTTCACGAACCTGCTCTTCACCGGCAACCTCGAGGCGAACTTCAACAAGCTGGTGATCTTCATCGACAACGGCTCCGGCGCCGGTCAGAACACGATCTCGGGCGGCGCTGGCTTGCCCGGTCAGTACACCGGCTTCACCTTCGACGCCGGCTTCAACGCCACCCACTACATCATCGCCAACGGCGGCGGCGGGCCCTACGGCTACTACGTCGATGCCGGTGACCTCGTCGCGGGCGTGGGTGGCTATGCCGGCAGCAACGATGGTCAGAGCGGTGGCGCCCTCAGCGGCGGCGGCTACGCCGGCGGGCTGGTCTGGGCGGCGATCAACAACTCGAACGTCCTCGGCGTGGATGGCAACCCCGGCGGTGCGCTGGTGGATCCGCTCACCGCGGCGACGGGCATGGAGTTCTCGCTCGCCCTGTCGTGGCTCAACCCGACCGGCTCGACGATCCGCATCTGCGCCTTCATCAACGGCGGCGGACACGACTACGCGAGCAACCAGTTCCTCGGCAGCCTCCCCGCCTTCCAGGGCAACCTCGGCGGCGACGGCAACGGCAACTACACCGGCAACCTCGCCGGCATCAACCTGAACAACTTCGCGGGGGATCAGTTCTTCACCGTGACCGTGCCCGCCCCGGGCGCGGTGGCGCTCCTCGCGATCGCGGGTCTTGCCCGTGGTCGTCGCCGCAGCGCCTGATTCGGCACCCCCCGGTCTCGGACCGGTTCAATCGCGACGGGACCCCGGCTTCGGGGTCCCGTTGCTCTTTTGAGCGTTCGATAGCCTGCGGCGATGCCGGAAGCTGCGTGGGTCATCGGGCTCGTCGCCGCGGTGCTCGGTCTCGGTGCTGGTCTTTGGTTCGCGCCGACGCTGATCCTCGCGGCGTCGCTTCGGATCGTGCCGCGTCTCCTCGGTCTCCGTCGCGATCGACTCGGGGGGTGGCCGACGCTCTCCGCGACGATGCGCGGCGGCGCCGATGAAGCGCCGACGCTCGTCGTGATCCACGGGCTCGGCGTGCGCAAGGAGACGATGCTCTCGCTTGTCGCCGGACTCCGCGGAAGTCGCCGCGTGGTCGCCCTCGATCTACCGGGCTTCGGCGAGCATCGGCTGCCCGCGGCGTTCGCCAAGCGTCCGCCGGGTCGGCCGAGCTTCGCGGAGGTCCGTGCGGGCTCGCTCGGGGCGTCGGGCGAGGCATACCTCGCCCTGATCGAGTCGTGGCTCAAGGCAGTCGCCCGCGAGCCGGTCGACCTCCTCGGCGCGAGCATGGGCGGCGCGATCGCGGCGTGGCTCGCGGCGCGGCGACCTGAGCTCGCGCGGCGCGTCGTGCTGCTTGGTCCTGCGGGGATCCGCGCGCCGCGGGTGAACGCGTTCATGCGGGAGGTCGAGTCCGACCGCAACCCGCTCGAGATCCGCACCGTCGCGGACCTCGACCGGGTCATCGGGCTCAACTTCGTTCGTCCGCCCTCCATTCCGTGGGTCGTCCGTGCGGCGCTCGCCCGCGACCTTCGCTCGCGTCAGGCCGCCCAGGAGGCGGTGGTGGACGCGATCGGAGCGCTGCTTCTCGACGGGCTCCGCACGGAGCTTCCGCGGGTGCAGGCGAGGACGCTCGTCCTTTGGGGCGGCGAGGACGCGATCCTCGATCCGAGCGCCGCGGAGGTCTTCGCGGCGCTCCTTCCGCGCGGCACGGTCGAGGTGGTGCCCGACGCCGGGCACACGCTGCATGGCGACCGTCCGCGCGAGGTGATCGCCCGCATCGACGAGTTCCTCCGCGCGACGTGAGGTCTCGCGGACGAGGGGCACGACTCGGGCGAATCCGCCCGGCGAGGCGGCGCGAACCTTGACAGGCGGCGCACCGTCTCCTAGGTTCAACGACCCCATGCCTCGACTCCGACCCATGCTCTCGATCCTCCTGCTGCCGCTGCTCGCGGCGGGGGTGGCGGGTCTGCGGCTAGGTCACGAGGTCGTCGCCCATGGGGCGTCCTTCGACGGCTCTGCGCACTCGGGCGACTGCGGCGGGCACGGGTCATGTGGGAGCCGGCGCGGCTCGACCCGCGAGGTCGACCAAGAGTCCACGCCCTCCACGCGCACGACGTCCTCGACGCCGAACTCGCCTTCCTCGCCCGGCGATGGCGACTGCCGCGACTGCGACCTGCTCGCGGCGTCGATCGGCGCCGCCTCCTCGAGCGAGGACGATGCCCCGGGCGTCATGGTCGTGGTCGCCGTGCCCTCTCGCGAGGTTGATCGTTTCTCGATCGGCTCGCCCGAGGTCGAGCGGGCCCGTCCACCCCCGTTCTGATCACTCCCGCCTCCGTTCCTCTCCGGCGATGCCGGCGGTCGTCGCTCGTGCGCCCTGCACGAGTTCCAGGCGCCCCCTCGTATCGATCCGAGGAACGCCTCGCGTGATCGCCAGCGCGTCGTGGCGTCTCGTCCCACTCGCATCGAGGGGAGTGCGCGACTTCGCTCCGAGCGATAGGCGGGTCCCTGAGGCGGCGTCCCGCCACAACCCCTCGTCGTCCGTGTTCCCGCGACGCGTGAAGTCGCGCACGTTGCGGCGCTCCGCCAGCGTCTTCCTGCCGGAGTCGGTCGGGAGCCGCGCAGCAGTCGGTCTGGAGTGGTTCAGGAGTCAGGAGTCCGGAGTCGTCGATGGCGCCTTCATCCCCCCGTTTCTTCTCGCCTCGAACGTCGAGGCGTGCCCGAGGCTTCTCGCTCGTCGAGCTCCTCGTCGTCCTCGCGGTGGTCGCGGTGCTCGTCGGACTCGTCTCGACCGCCATCGCTCCCGTGCGTCGCGCCGCGAAGGCGACCGCGGACCTCGCGAACCTCCGGCAGCTCGCGATCGCCTCCGCGAACTATGCGACCGACCACCGCGGGCTCTTCGTCGATGCCCGCCTTCCGCACGGCTCGATTCCGCTCGATGGCGAGGCGTCCTTCGTGACGACGCTCGCCGACTACGCGGGCTCGCCGCTCGCGCTCCGCTCGCCGCTCGACCGTAGCCGCCACTGGAAGGAGGAGGGCGAGCCGCTCCCCGGCAACCGCTACCGGCTCACGAGCTACGGGCTCAACAACCATCTCTGCCGCGAGTTCTCGCCGTGGGGCGCGATCGATCCGGCGCGCATCACCGACCGCCTCTCGCTCGTGCCGGCGCCCGCGGGCACCGTCCACTTCCTGCTGATGGCGGAGTCGGGCGAGTTCGCCGCCGCGGACCACGTGCACGTCGAGGAGTGGGGCTCCGCCGAGCAGGCGCCCGCGGTCGCCTCGGGGCAGTGCGCGACCGCCCTCGTCGGCGGATCGCCCGCGAGCCCTGGCGCCCGCAGCAACTACGCCTTCCTCGACGGGCACGTCGCGACGCTCTCCTTCGCCGCGGTCTACCGGGACGCCGACCTCAACCGCTTCGATCCCTCGTGCAGCGGCGCCTTCGACCTCCTCGTCGCGGCGCCGCCGGAGAACCCCCAGCCATGAACCGCGATCACGGAATCCTCGGAACACCTTCCTCGCCTGGCACGACCTCTCGTCTCCGAACGGCGGCGACCGCCGCGATCCTGGTCGCCGCGACCTCCGTCGCCTCCGCGCAGCTCCATCAAGGCGACATCGTCCTCGCGGTGCCGAAGGGGGCGATCGAGACGGGGATCTTCTCCCCCGGCTCCGGCGAGGTCGTCCCCGAACGCGTCTTCGGAGGCACCTTCGGGGACAGCGGCTTCGCGGGCTTCACCGCGAATCCCGGCTTCGACGCGCTGCCCGGCACCTTCGCGCCGGGCACGCGGGTCGGCTTCGACGCCCTCGCGGGTCTTCGCCGCTTCGTCGGCGACGGTCTCGCCCCGGCGCCGGATGCGCAGCTCGTCGTCTCCTTCCTCACGCTCTCCCGAACGATCGCCTCGGAGCCCCTCGCCGGCTTCGACCTCGCGGTCCAGTCGAACGGCGGCTTCCACCGTCATCTGAACTTCACGCTCGAGGGCGTGGGCGTCCCGGCGCCGCCCGCGGGGATCTACGTGATCGAGCTCGAGATGTACTCGACCGATCCCTCGGTCGAGCGGAGCGAGCCGTTCTTCATCGCGTTCGACTTCGGCGCCGGCTCGCTCGCGCGGCAGCAGGCGATCGAGTGGATCGCCGAGCACCTTCTCGTGCCGCCCTGTCCCGGCGACCTCGACGGCGACGGCGTCGTCGGCGGCGGGGACCTCGCGGTGCTGCTCGCCGGCTGGGGCGGTCCCTCGCCTGACCTCGACGGCGACGGCGTCGTCGGGGGCAGCGATCTCGCGGTGCTCCTCTCGTCATGGGGCGGGGCGTGCGGACCGTGACTCCACGTCCTTGCCTGACTTCGCGTGAGTGCCTGAACCCAACCCGACGCGGCGTCTCCGCGTCCATCCGCCCTCGGGGCGACAAGGAATCGTGCATGATTCGTTCGTCTTGGCAAGTCGTGCTCGCGGCGTCCGCCGCGGCGTCCCTCTCCGCCAGCCTTCTCGCCGACGGGAAGAAGGAGCCGCACCTCGACCTCTGGGTCCGGATCGTGGAGGACCGGATCGTGACGGGGTCGATCACCGAGGGAGATCCCGGCGAGCCGGTCTCCGAGGAGGAGCGGGTCTTCGGCGCCGAGCTCGGCGAGGACCCGGCGTTTCCCTTCTCCGCGGTCGAGCCCGGATTCCAGATCCTCGCGTCGAAGCAGACGATCGGCGCGACGTTCGCGTTCGCCTTCACCGGACCGGTGCTTCGTTGGGACGGGGCGGGGTTCCTCGTGGCGGGCGACGCGATGCAGCTTGGCTTCGGTCCCGCCGAGGCGACCTCGGGCGACGGACCGGCGCCGGGATTCGCCTTCGGCACCGAGCCGGACGGCAGCCTGCATGACCACTTCGATTACACGCTGATTGGTCCGGGCGGCACCGATCCGATCGAGGGAATCTACGTGCTGCAGCTCGCGTTCGTGGGCGAGTCGCCGTTCCGCGCGCCGAGCGAGCCGTGCTACGTCGTCTTCAACCTCGGGCTCTCCGAGGAGGACCACGAGCTCGCCGAGCGACAGGCACGCTGGCTCCTCGCCTGCGACCTCGATGTCGCCGGCGGCGGGACGGTCGGCGGCGACGACCTCTCGGCGCTCCTCTCGATGTGGGGCACCGACGATCCGGCGGGGGATCTCGACGGGTCGGGGAACGTCGATGGGCGCGACCTCTCGATCCTGCTTGGCGCGTGGGGATACGAGTGCCCGTGACGTCAGGCTGATCGAACGAGGACTCCTCGCCGCGCGTCCGCGCCGCGGCGGCACGAACGCACCGGGCGAGGTCTCGCGACCTCGCCCGGTCGTCGTGGCTGGTCCCTGCAGGAAGGACGCCGCGCCCGCTACCCTTCCGCCGACCCGCCATGGACCGTCGACGCGCCACGTCCTCGCCCTCCTCCCCGAGCCGCGGCGAGGTCCGCGCGCCGCTGCGGCATCGTCAGGTCCGCGCGGACCACGCCGACGAGGTCGCGGAGGACTACTGCGAGGCGATCGCCGAGATCGCCGCGTCGCAGGGGGAGGCGCGGGTGACGGACCTTGCCCGCCGCTTCGGGGTCAGCCACGTCACCGTGGTGAAGACGATCGCCCGGCTCGCGCGGCTCGGGCTGGTGACGACCTCGCGGGGGCAACCGGTCCGGCTGACCCCGGCGGGAGGGCGTCTCGCCCGCGCCTCGGCGCGGCGGCATGAGATCGTGAAGTCCTTCCTCCTTGCGCTGGGGCTCGACGACCGCACCGCCGACCGCGAGGCGGAGGGGATCGAGCATCACGTGGGTCCGCGGACCCTCCGTCTGATGGAGGCGTTCGCGGGGGGATCCCGCCCGGGTCGACTCCGGAAGTAGCCGAGGCTACATTTGGGCGGTCCCGCCGACCCCGGCGGGCGTCCCGGAGCCGCCGTGCAGGTCCCGATCGACTGCCTTCGACGTCGAGTGCTTCGCGCGATCGGCGGGCTGGTCCTGCTGATCGCCGCGGGGGAGACGACGGCGGGTGCCGCGACGCTCGATGCCCCGCCGCCGGAACTCGCGACGAAGGTCCGGGTCGTCGTCACGACCGGCATGGCGGCGGACCTCCTCCGGCAGGTCGGCGGCGACCGCCTCGAGGTGATCGCGTTGATGGGCGAGGGGGTCGATCCCCATCTTCATCGCCCCGGCCGCTCCGACCTCCGTCGCATGCTCCGGGCGGACCTCGTGATCGCGCACGGGCTCGGCCTCGAGGCGCGGCTCGCGCCGGTGCTCCGCCGCCTCGAGGAGTCGGGGCGAAGGGTGTGGTGGCTCGGCGACCTCGTGCCCTCCGAGAGCCTGCGGCGCGATCCGGCGGCGCCGGAGGTGGCGGATCCGCATCTCTGGATGGATCCGCTCCTCTGGGCGACCACCGCCCGCGGTCTCGGCGATCGCCTCGCGGGGCTCGATCCCGCGGGCGCCGACGAGTTCCGGGGGCGGGCGGAGACGACCGCCCGCGGGCTCGAGGCGCTCCACGCCGAGGGTCTCGCCGCGGTCGCGACGATCCCGATGCCGCAGCGGCTCGTGGTCACCGCCCACGACGCCTTCGGCTACTTCGGACGATCCTTCGGTCTCGAGGTCATGGCGCTGCAGGGGCTCTCGACCGCCTCGGAGGCGGGGATCGCCGACCTCGAGCGCCTCGTCGAGGTGCTCGTCGAGCGCCGCGTGCCCGCGGTCTTCCTCGAGAGCACGATCTCGCCGCGGGCGGTCGAGGCGATGCTCGCGGGGGTGCGGGCGCGGGGCGGGAGCGCCTCGCTCGGCGGGACGCTGCATGCCGATGCGCTCGGTCCTGCCGGTCGAGGCGCGGACACGGTGCTCGGCATGATCCGCCACGACCTGCGGGTCGTCGTCGAGGGGCTCGGCGGCGACGCGGCGATCCTCGAGGCGGAGGCGCCGCGATGAGCGAGCATCCCTCGAGCCGCCTCCGCGACCGTCCCGAGCACTCGCCCGCGAGCCCGCTCTCGATCCACGCGATGACCGTCGCGTACCGGCGGAAGCCGGTGCTCTGGGACATCGACTTCGATGCGCCGATCGGCTCGCTCGTCGCGATCGTCGGACCCAACGGCGCCGGGAAGAGCACGCTCCTCAAGGCGTGCGTGGACCTGCTGCCGCGGGCGAGCGGCACCGTCGAGTTCTGGGGGCGACCCTACCGCGAGCAGCGGCGCCGGGTCGCCTACGTGCCGCAGCGGGAGAGCGTCGACTGGGAGTTTCCGATCACCGCCCTCGAGGTCGCGTGCATGGGGCGGTATCCGTCGCTTGGGCTCCTCCGCCGCGTCGGTCGCGCGGACCGCGCGGTGGCGATGGCATGCCTCGAGCGAGTCGGGCTCGCGGAGCTCGCCCACCGTCCGATCGGGCGGCTCTCCGGCGGGCAGCAGCAGCGGGTCTTCATCGCGCGGGCGCTCGCCCAGGAGGCGGAGCTCTCCCTGATGGACGAGCCCTTCGCCGGGGTGGACGCCGCGACGGCGCGGGTGATCGTCGAGCTCCTCGCCTCGATCCGCGCCCGCGGAGGCACGGTGCTCTGCGTCCATCACGACCTCGCGACCGTCCGCGAGCACTTCGACTCGGTCCTCCTCGTCAACATGCGGGTGGTCGCGGCGGGACCGATCGCGCAGGCGTTCACGCCGGCGAACCTCGAGCGAACCTTCGGCGGTCGCCTGACGCTCCTCGACTCCGCGGGTCAGGCGATCGCGCGGGCGGAGGGGGGACTGCGGTGATCGCGATCCTCGCGGCGGTCGAGGAGGCGCCGGCGGGCGTGCGGCTCCTCGATGCGCTCCTCCTCTCGGGCGGGTTCCACGCGACGACCGTGGTCCTCGGCACCACGCTCCTCGGGATCGCGGCGGGGGTGGTCGGCACCTTCGGGCTGCTGCGGCGCCGGGCGCTCCTCGCCGACGCCGCGGCGCACGCGACGCTGCCGGGACTCGCGGGGGCGTTCCTCGTGATGGGCTGGCTCGGCATCGAGGGGCGATGGTCGCCGGGACTCCTCCTCGGCGCGGGGCTCGCCGCGGCGCTCGGCGTCCTGGCGATCCGCGCGATCGTCCGCGCGACGCGGCTCGGCGAGGACGCCGCGATCGGCACGGTGCTCTCGGTCTTCTTCGGCGCCGGCATGGTGCTCCTCGGCGTCGTCGCGCGGCATCCCCGCGGCGAGGCGGCGGGTCTCGAGGACTCGATCTTCGGCGCCGCCGCGACGATGCTCCCGGGGGACGTGGTCCTCCTCGCGGTCGTCGCCGGGATCGCGGTCCTCGCGGCGGTCCTCCTCCTCAAGGAGCTGCGGCTCCTCTGCTTCGACGAGGAGTTCGGGCGGGTCATCGGTCGTCCGCTTGGCGCGGTCGATGCCATCCTGCTCGGGCTGATCCTTCTCGTCGTGCTCGCCGGGCTCGGCTCGGTCGGCATGCTGCTCGTGGTCGGGCTCCTCGTGATCCCGCCCGCGGCGGCGGGATTCTGGAGCGACCGCATCGGACGCATGGTCCCGATCGCGGCGCTCGTGGGCGGCGCGAGCGGCTGGATCGGCTCGGCGATCTCCGCCTCGGCGCCGCGGCTTCCGACGGGACCGATGATCGTCCTCGTCGCCGCGTCGATCCTCGTCGCGAGCGCCCTCCTCGCGCCTCGGCGCGGCGTGCTGGCGACGGCGGCGACGCGGATCTCGCTGCGTCGGCGGATCGCGGTCGATCACCTCGTCGAGGCGCTGAGCGAGCGGGATGACCGCGGCTGGCCGCTCGCCTCGATCGCCCGCGAGCGGGGGTGGGGGGGCGCGACCGCCGCGCTCGTCCTGCGTGCGGCGCGGATGGAGGGACTCGTCGCGGGACCCTCGACCGCGCTCCGACCGACCCCACGCGGGCTTGCGAGGGGGCTCGCGGTGCGGCGCAACCACCGCCTGTGGAAGGCGTATCTCGTCCGCTTCGCCGAGGTCGCGCCGAGCCATGTCGACCTGACGGCGGAGCGGGTCGAGCACCTCCTCGCGCCCGAGATCGTCCGCGAGCTCGAGCGGTCGCTCGGCGAGGAGGTCGCGTCGGACGGGGGTCGATCATGACCGGTCCGCTCGGCGAGTTCCTGACCCTCGACCTCGTCCCGATCGCGACCGCCTCGCTCGCCGCGGTCGCCTGCGCCGTGCCGGGGACGTTCCTCCTCCTGCGGCGCGAGGGGCTCCTCGGCGACTCGATCGCCCATGCGGTGCTCCCTGGACTCGTGATCGGGCTCCTCCTGAGCGGCGGGCTCGCGGGCGGCGCGATGTTCGCGGGCGCGGCGGCGAGCGCCCTCCTCGCGGTCGGAGCGATCGCGTGGCTTCGGCAAGGCGGCGTCGAGCCGCAGGCCGCGATGGGCGCGACCTTCACCGCCTTCCTCGCCGCGGGCATCCTGCTCCTCGAGGGCTCCGGCGCCCGCGCGGTGGACCTCGACCCCGACTGCGTCATCTCCGGCTCGCTCGAGTCGCTCTTCTGGATCCCGCCGGTCGATCGTCCGCTCCTCTCGCTCGAGTCGCTCGCGGCGCTTCCCCGCGCGTTCCTCGTGCTCCTCGTCGTCGCGCTCCTCGTGGTGCTCGCGGCGGCGGCGCTCTTCAAGGAGCTCCGCGCCGCGACCTTCGACCCGGAGTTCATGCAGGTCGCGGGTCGCCGCCCGGCGCTCGTCCACGCGGGGCTCTCGACCGCGACCGCGGCGGCGGTGGTCGCGTCCTTCGAGGCGGTGGGGACGGTGCTCGTCGTCGCGCTCCTCGTCGTGCCGGCGGCGGCGGCGAGGCTCCTGACCGACCGGCTCGCGACGCAGGTCGTGCTGGCGGCGGCGATCGGCGTCCTCGGCGCGATCGGCGGGCATCTCCTCGGCGCGGTGCTGCCCGAGGCGCTCGGCGGCGAGTCGCTCTCCTCGGCGGGCAGCATGGCGACGCTGCTCGGCGCGATGCTCGCGATCGCGGCGCTCGTGGCGCCCGAGCACGGGATCCTCGTTCGGCTTCGGCGGCGGCGGCAGGTCGCGGTGCAGACCGCGGCGGAGGACCTCCTCGGCTGGCGCTGGCGGGTCGAGGAGCTCGCCCGTCGCGCCCGCCGTGATCGCCCGGAGCCGCCGTCGCTCGATCCGGGACTGGGTCGAGCGGCGGAAGCCCACGGCGCGCGGAGAGGGTGGTGGTCGGCGGGCGAGGGCGCCCTCACGCCGCGCGGACTCGAGGAGGGGCGGCGCCTCGTCCGCAGCCATCGCCTGTGGGAGCGCTACCTCGTCGAGGACCTCGGGCTCCGCGCGGACCACGTCCACGACACCGCGATGGTGCTCGAGCACCTGCGGTCGCTCGGCATCGAGCCGCCCGATCCCGCCGGGGCGAGCCTCGATCCGCAGGGTCGACCGATCCCGAGAGCCTCCTAGCCGGACGCGGGTCGAGATCCCGCGGTGGGATGCCTGCTCCTGCTCTCCGGCTCTCTGGCTCTCCGGCTCTCTGGCTCTCCTGCTCGACGCGCGTCATGGCGGCGCGGACGCTGCTCGCCGGGATCGACGCGGGACTAGCATGCGTTCCCGTCCCTCAGGAGCCCGCCATGACCCGCTCGGTGCGATCCCTCGCGTTTCTCTCGCTCGGCGCGTGCCTCTTCTCCCTCGCCGCATGCAGCTCGACCGGCGCGCCATCGGGCGACCAGACGAAGAACGAGCCCGGACCACAGGGGGCGTATGGGCTGACGGAGAACGTCGGCACCATGGAGGAGGACGTGATCCAGAGCGACGACGCGAATCAGGATCCCTTCGCGAACGATCCAAGTCCCGTGCCGAACTGACGCGGAGGCTCGTGGATCGGGACGCGGAAGTTCGTCACTCGGACCGTCGTCCCGTTGCAGCTCGTCGTGCTTCGGACCACGCCCGCCGGACTTGTCGCATCACGACAAGCCCGACTCCCCCGCGTCGCTCCGCTCGCGGGAGAGTGCCCGATCGCTCCACCTCTCCCGCGAGTCGCCACGCGACGAGCGGGAGAGGTCGCCTCGCGAACGCAGTTCGCGAGGCGGGTGAGGGTGGTGCGACTCGAGACGCTCGTCGCAGCACGGACGCGTCGCGACGTCGACGGTCCACGCTCGCGGGTCGAACCGCGCGGGCGGCGGGATCCCTCCGGAGCTCAGGTCCGCCGGGCGCGGATCAGCCCGTACGCGACGAGCGAGGCGCCCGCGACGCCGACCACGACGAGGCTTCGCCAGAAGATCCGGTCGACGAGGTCCGACGCGGCGAGCGAGGTCTGCTCGACGCTGCGGCCCGCCGCTGCCTCGACCGCCGAGAGGGTGGGGTCGTCCACGAGCTGCTGGACCTGCGCGAGGACCTGGGAGATCCGGGTCGCGACCGCCTCGATCCGCTCGGCGCTCCCGTCGAGCTTGTCGAAGGTGAACGAGGGCGGCGCGGGCGGCGCGTCGGGCGGAGGGGGAGGTCCCTGGATCCGTTCGACGGAGTCGAGGATCCGCTGCACGGCGTTCGCGGTCTCCTCCCACGCCGCCGCGGTCGTGGTCGCGCGGTCGAGGCTCGAGTCGATCGCGGTCGTCGTCGTGCGAGTCGCGGCGAGCGTGCCCGTCACCGAGTCGAGCGTCTCGCGGACGCCCGCGAGGGTCTGGCGGGCGGACGACTGGGTCTCCTCGGCGTTCGAGAGCAGGGTCTCCGCCTGCTCGCGGAGGGCGCTCGGCAGCGCCGCCGCGGTCTCGGAGAGCGAGCGGCTCGCGGTGCCGATCTCCTGGAGCGTCTGCGTCGTCGACTTCGCGAGGGGCGAGAGATAGAAGGACTCGAGGAGCTTCTCCGCCTGCAGGCGGGTCTGCTCGGGCAGGCGGCGGAACTGGGCATTGAAGCTCTCCGCCTGGTCGACGATGTCGGCGACGCCGGTCTCGACGCTCTTCGCCGCGGTGAAGGGCGAGAAGGGAAGCGAGATCGCCTCGAGCAGCGGGTTGCCTCCCTCCCGCTCGCCCGTCGCCGTGGTCGGTCCGAGGGCGGCCGAGTCGATCGTGGTGGTGATGATCTCCTTGCCCTTCGCCGCCCAGAGCACCTTGCCGCGGACCTCCGCGAGGTCGTTCGGCTCGATGTAGTCGGCGAGGATCTGCTCGATCCGGTCGCACAGGTCGCCCGCGGTCCGCTCGATGAGGGGCGCGTCGCTGCCGAAGATCGCCTTGACCTCGCCATCCGCGGCGGACGCCCGCAGCATCTCGAAGTTCCACCACAGGTCGAGGATCGCCGCGGCGCGGTTCTTCTGCGCCGCCGCCTGATCGAGGCGGTCGAGCAGCCGGCGCCGCGCGGCGAGCCGTGCCGCGACGACCGCCTGCGGCTTCGTGGGCAGCTCCGCGAGCGTCGCGGCGTCGACGAGGTCGCGGGCGATCGTGGCGAAGCCCTCGACGTCGGAGTCGAACCTTGCCTGCGCGGCGCGCTCCGCCGCGGAGGGACCCCGCGACGCGCAGCCCGCCGGGGGCAGCAGCCCAAGCGGGGCGAGGACGAGGATCACCGCGGCGCGGCGGGCTGGACGCATGGGCGGGAGGATACGGGACGCCCGCGGATCAGGAGAACCGCTCGCGCACCGCGCGGACCTCGTCGATCCGATCGAGCAGGATCTCGACGAGCTCCGGATCGAAGTGGCGCCCGGACTCCTGCCGGATGACCTCGAGCACCTTCGACTCCGGCCATGCCTCCTTGTAGCTCCGCCGCGAGGAGAGCGCGTCGAAGACGTCGGCGAGCCCGACGATGCGGGCAAAGAGCGGGATCTCCTCGCCGCGCCGACCGCTGCGGACCGGCGCCGCGAGCGGGGCGTCCGCGAGCACCTCCGGCTCGCCGGCGCCCGGATAGCCGCCGCCATCCCAACGCTCGTGATGGCAGAGCGCCACCTCCCGCGCGGCGGCGTCGAACTCCGTCCGGAGTCCGGCGAAGAGCCGCGCCCCGATCACGGTGTGCCGCTGCATCAGGGCGTACTCGTCGTCGTCGAGCTTGCCGGGCTTCTTGAGGATCGCGTCGGGGATGCCGACCTTGCCGACGTCGTGGAGCATCGCGGCGATGCGCAGGAGGTCGCGGCGGCGCTCGGTCTCCGCTGGATCGAGGCGGTGGCGCCGCGCCCACTCCTCGAAGAGGATCATCGAGGTGCCCGCGACCCGCTGCACGTGCGCGCCGGTCTCGGTGGGATCGCGGAGCTCCGCCATCCCGATCATGCGGAGGATCATCGACCGCACCAGCGACGCCCGCTCGAGGGCGACCGTCGCGAGGCTCGCGAAGTGGACGAGGATCGCCCGGTCCGCGTCGGGGAAGCCGCCCGCGGCGTTGACGAGGAGGAGCACCCCGAGCACCTCCGCCGTCGCGGTGCGCAAGGGAAGGGCGAGCACCGAGCGGATCGGCGTCGACTCGAACCCCTCGACGCGGAGGTCCGCGATGCGTCCCTCGCGGGGCGCCGACCCCGCGTCGACCTCCGCGTGCACCGGATCGCCGGTCATCGCGGCGCGACCGCTCGCGCCATCGATCGAGGTCGCGACGCGGGGCTCGCCTGGCACCGCGGAGGCACGTCCGCCCGAGAGTCGATGCGCCAGGGAGAGCGCATCGCCCTGGCGGATGAGGATCGCGCCCTCCGAGTCGCCCGCGAATCGCCCGGTCTCGGAGAGGATCCGCTCGAGGAGGACGTCGAGGTCCTGGATGCGGGAGAGCTCGCTCCCCACCTCGGCGATCGAGTGCAGGCGGTCCTGCCCCGCCCGCACGTCCTCGGCGAGGTCCGCGTTGAGCGCCTCGAGCCGGCGGTTCGCCTCGTCGAGCCGGCGGTTCTTCTGGCGGACCTCCCGCTCCATCGCCTCGAGCTCGGCGAACGCCCGAGTCCGCTCGCGCTCCGCGACGAAGCCCGCGGAATGGTGGTGGATCCTCGCGCGGAGCTCGACCGGATCGGGCAGCTTCACGAGGTAGTCGCTCGCCCCGAGGGCGAACGCCTCCGCCTTGGTCGACGCCTCCTCCTTCGCGGAGAGCACGATGACCGGGACGTCGCGGAGCGACTCCTCCTCGCGGTAGCGGCGGAGGAGCGCGAGCCCGTCGGTCTCCGGCATCACGAGGTCCTGGAGGATCACCGTCGGTCGCGTGCGGCGGGCGGCGTCGAGCGCCTCGCTTCCGCGGCTCGCGAAGTGGAACTCGACCGACGGGTCGTCGGCGAGCATCCGCCGCACCGCCTCGCCGATGATGGCTTGGTCGTCGACGAGGAGGACGATGGCACGGGTCTTCGGCATCGCGTCGGCGGGGGACGGGGGCGGAGGATGCTATCGGCAGGAGGCGGTCCGTCCGCCTCGCCGTATCCTCCGCCGGAATCCCGCCGACCCATGAGCCCTCCGAACGAGCCATTCCGTCCCGCCGTCGTCGATCGCCCGGCGTCCCCGCCCGACGACCCGCGGCTCGGCGACCTGCTCGGGCGGAGCGTGGACGGCGCGACCTCCTTGGTCATCGCCGGGTTCCCCGTGGATGATGGCGTGCGGCGGAACGGCGGACGCCCCGGCGCCGCCGAGGCTCCGGCGGAGATCCGGCGCTGGCTCCTTCGCATGACGGTCGATCCGCGCCTCGCGACGGCGATGACCGCATGCCTTGCCCGGGTCGTCGATCTCGGCGACCTCCTCCCGAGCGGCTCGCTCGAGCGGGACCAGGAGCGCCTCGGCGAGGCGATCGCGCCGCATCTCGCCGCCGGTCGGCGGGTGATCGTCCTCGGCGGCGGTCACGAGACCGCCTTCGGCACCTTCCTCGGGCATGCGGGCGCCCGCCGCCGCGTGTTCATCGCGAACCTCGACGCGCACCCGGACGTCCGTCCGCTCCGCGTGATCGACGGGCGACCCCAGGCCCACAGCGGCTCGCCCTTCCGTCAGGCGATCGAGCATGGCGCGGGGGCGTGCGTCGGCTACGCGGTCGCGGGGCTCCAGCCGCAGGCGGTCGCGGCGGAGCACCTCGCGTGGATGCGCGAGCGGGGGGCGACCGCGGTCTTCGCGGACGAGCTGCCTCGCGACGAGCATGGTCGGTCCGACCTTCTCTCGGCGCTGCCTCCATGGTCCGCAGGTCCGCGAGGGAGAGTCGAGGTCATGGCGAGCCTCGACCTCGACGCCGTCGCCGCGCAGGCGGCGCCGGGCGTGAGCGCCCCGTCGGTCGCGGGAGTCTGCGTGGCATCGTGGCTGTCCGCGGCGGAGCAACTCGGCGGCGACGCGCGGGTGCGTTCGCTCGACCTCGTCGAGTGCTCCCCGCCTCACGACGAGGGGGGGCGCACCGCGAGGCTCGCGGCGCTCACGCTCTGGCGGTTCCTCCGCGGGGCGGCGCGGATGACCTGAACAATCCGGCGCCGCTACCCAAATTGTCAGGAATCGGCGAACGATGCCCGCCTTTCTTCGTCTGTCCCTTGTGCCGGCGAGGGCGTGAGGCATGTTGTGCCGTGGTCGGCTCCCGCCCCGGCGTTGGTCTATCCCATCTTCGTCCTCTTCCTTCTGCTCATTCCCTTCTTCCGTCTTCCCCTCCTCCCCCTCCTCGATCGACAGCGCAGTGCGAAGACGGACTTCCCCAAGACCGTCCATGACGACGGATCCATCACAGACGGGCCCATCACAGACGGGCCCATCACAGACGGGCCCATCACAGACGGGACCATCAGAGACGGGACCATGACAGACCGGACCACGACACGAAACTCCAACGACCGCCGAGGCATCCCTCGACCTGAGCCGATCGCGATCCTCGTGGCGCTCTGGCTCGCGAACGCGTCCCATGCGCAAGGGAAGGGCGAGGTTCTGGAGCCACCTCCGTCGCTCGGATCGATCTGGGTTCCGGAGCCGACTCGCCTCGACGAGTTCGTGCAGGATCGCGACGCCGCGGTCGCGCTCGGGAAGGCGCTCTTCTGGGATGTCGCGATCGGCAGCGACCGCGCGACCGCCTGCGCGACCTGCCATGGTCAGGCGGGCGTCGATCCGCGCACGCTGAACACGGTGCATCCGGGCTTCAACGGCACCTTCGACGCGGGCGTCGGACCGGGCGGGTGGAAGTCCGAGGAGTTCTTCCCGACCGTGCTGTTCGCGGATCCCGACTCGCGGTTCAGTCCGCTTCTCCGCAACGTGGACGACGTGGTCGGAAGCCAGGGCGTGCTGCGGCGGGTGTTCCTCGAGCTCACCGGTCGCCCGCTCGACGAGCTGTGCGTCGATGTTCCCGATCCGGTCTTCCAGGATGACGACGGCAACGTGCGGCAGGTGACCGGGCGGAACCCGCCGACGGTGGTCAACGCCGTCTTCAACGTGCGGCAGTTCTGGGATGGTCGCGCGAATCCCTGGTTCAACGGCGTCGATCCCTTCGGACCCACGAACCCCCTCGCCCGCAACTGGCGATGGAATGCGGCGACCGGGTCCTTCGAGCAGGTGGCGCTCCAGCTCGACTTCGCGGGGCTCGCCTCGCAGGCGGTGGGTCCGGTCAACAACCAGGTGGAGATGGCGTGCGAGGGTCGCGACTGGTCGAGCCTCGCCCGGCGGATCCTCGACGAGCGGGCGCTTGCCACCCAGCGGGTCCTCGCGGATGACTCGGTGCTCGGACCGATCGTCGCCGAGGGCGGCATCGGGCTCGCGCGGACCTATCGGCAGCTCGTCGAGCAGGCGTTCCGACCGGAGTGGCGACGCAGCGATCCGACCCCGGAGGGGACGCCGCAGATCGAGTCGAACTTCTCGCTCTTCTTCGGGCTTGCGGTCCAGCTCTACGAGGGCACGCTCGTCTCCGACGACTCGCCCTACGACCGCTTCGCCGAGGCGGGCTTCCCTGAGGATGGCGGCGGTCACCTCGACGAGCAGGCGCTGCTCGGACTCGACCTCTTCATGAACGTCGGGCAGTTCGAGGACCTTCCGATCGCCCGCTGCATCGACTGCCACTCGACGCCGCTCTTCACCTCCGCGACCTGGTCCGGTCTCGGCGTGGTCACGCCGCCGCCGCCGGGTCCGCAGCCCTACGTCGCCCTCGGCGGCGTCGAGCGGATGCTCGCGATGGCGGGCACGCGCCTCGCGACGGTGGTCTTCGCGAATCATCCCGCCGACGGGGATCCCTCGATCCGCGGGCTCTCCTTCCCGATCGACGACCGGCACGTGGAGCTCATCCGCCTCGCGCCGGGATCGAACGATCCGGACGATGGGGAGGAGGTCCTCGACGGCGACCTCCCCGACCTTCCGACCGGCGCCTGCGACCTCGTGGCGAACGAGATCATCGAGGCGGACGAGGGAACCGGGACGCTGGTGATCGAGGTGCGCCGCACGCCGCTCGCGGGCGGAGGATGCGGCACCTGGATTCGCTTCACGCTCGATCTCCTTCCGGTCGGTCGCTACGCGCTCATGATCGACGACGAGCATCGGGCGACGCTCGAGGTGCTCGCGGACGGCGCCTACGACATGGGCTTCTACAACCTCGGCGTCCGACCGACGATCGAGGACGCGGGCGTGGGAGGCTTCGCGCCGAACGGCACGCCGCTCTCCTGGACCCGGCGGGTGCAGGCGGGATTGCCCACGCCGGAGTTCGATTCGTCGGTGGCGGTGCCGCCGGGGGTCCACGCCGCGGTCGAGGGCGCCTTCAAGACGCCGACCCTCCGAAACGTCGCCCTGACCGGTCCCTTCTTCCACCACGGCGGCTACGCCTCGCTTCGCGACGTGGTGCAGTTCTATGACCGCGGGGGCGACTTCCACGAGGCGAACCTCGCGGACCTCGCGCCGGAGATGGTGACGCTCGGGCTCCGCGACCACGAGGTCGACGCGATCGTGGCGTTCATGGAGTCGCTGACCGACGAGCGGGTCCGCCTCGAGCGGCCGCCCTTCGATCATCCGGAACTGCCGCTGCCGAACGGCGAGACGCTGCCGGCGGTCGGTGCGGGTGGACGCGACGCCGAGTGCCTGCCGCCGCTGCGGTCCTTCGAGGAGCGCCTCGCGTCGCCCGAGATCGAGGGCGACTGCGACCGCGATGGTCGCCTCGACCCCTGCATGATCGCCCGCGATCCCACGCTCGACGCCGACGGCAATGGGGTGCTCGACGCGTGCGAGGATCGAGGCGTCGTCGCGGACCTCACCGGGGACCGCCGCGTGGACGGCGCCGACCTTTCGGTCCTCCTCGGAGCCTGGGGCAAGGGACCATCGCCGGCCGACCTCGACGAGAGCGGGTTCGTCGACGGAACCGATCTCTCGATACTGCTCGGTGCGTGGACGCCCTGAGGATCGCCGGAAAGATCGCCGCGGCGCCGACGGGCGGCGTCGAGGGGAGATCGGGGACACGCGCGCGGAGGGACTTGAACCCCCAACCCTCGGCTTCGAAGACCGATGCTCTATCCGATTGAGCTACGCGCGCTGGGGAGGCGGAGTGTAGCGTCGGGCAGGAGCGGCGAGGCGTCCCGCCGGCGACGCGCCCTCGCGCCTTGGCTACCGTCCGGCGATCGCCCGCTCGTAGGTCCGCACGCACTTCAGCGCCGCGCCATCCCAGTTGATCCCGCGGATCTCGAACTGCCCGTGCTCGATGAGCGTGCGGCTGAGCGGCGGATGCCGCAGGACCGCGACGATCTTGTTCGCCATGTCGTCGACGTCCCAGAAGTCGACCTTCAAGGCGTTGACGAGCACCTCGCTCACGCCGGAGCTCTTGCTGATCAGGACCGGCACGTTGTGGCTCAGCGCCTCGAGCGGGGCGATGCCGAAGGGCTCGGAGACGCTCGGCATGACGTAGAGGTCGGCGATCGCGAAGACGCGGGCGATGTCCTTGCCGCGGAGGAAGCCGGTGAAGAGCACCTTGTGGCCGATCCCGAGGTCGGCGGCCATCTGGATCATCCGCTGGGCGAGGTCGCCGGAGCCCGCGACCACGAACTTGACGTCCGGCATCACCTCGAGCACCCGCTTCGCGGCGGCGATGAAGTACTCGGGTCCCTTCTGCATCGTGATGCGGCCGAAGTAGAGGACGATCTTGTCGGTCGAGCCGATCGGCTGCAGTCCCGCCGCGGACGGCTCGAGGTCCACGCCGTTGTAGACCACGTCGACCTTGTCGGGCCGGACCGCGTAGCGGTTCACCGCGATGTTTCGGGTGAGCATGCTGACGGTGATCACCCGCGCGGCGCCGTGCATGCCGCGGCGCTCGATGTTGTAGATCGCCTGGTTCACGTGCTCGCCGGAGCGGTCGAACTCGGTCGCGTGCACGTGCACGACGAGCGGCTTGCCCGAGAGCTTCGCGAGGGCGAGTCCCGCCGGGTAGGTCAGCCAGTCGTGGGCGTGGATCACGTCGAACTCGACGCCATGGGTCGCCTCGACGCAGAAGCGGGCGTAGCGGTCGGCCTCGGCGACGAGGTCGCCGCTGTAGTCCGCCGAGATCGGTCCATAGGCGCTGCGGCGCCGCTCCGGCGGTCCCGCCTCGGGCAGCACCTGCATCATGGTCAGGTCGACCTGATCGACCGCTTGACCGCCGAAGGCGCCGCTGCGGGCAAGCGCCTCGAGCCTCGTCGCGGAGAGTCCGCCCTCGGTGATGATCCGCTCCCAGACCGGATCCGGCGTGGAGGCGTAGGCGGGGACGAACGAGGCGGGGAGCTCGAGGAACCGCGTCTGCTTGAACCACGCGAGGAGAGGACCAAGCCACGCCGACTGGAGCTCCTGCCACCACTCGCCGGCGCTCGAGGCGGGCGATGGCGCCGACGCGGCGCGGCGCTCCTGCGCCTTCGGGGGACCCCCTTGGCGGAGCGGCAGGCGTCCCGGCGTCACCAGCGAGACGTGCGAGGAACTCTCCGGGGGGATCGGTCGCGGCAGCACGAAGGTCACCGGGACCCCCGCGCGATCGAGCGCCTTGGTCAGGCCGTGGCACGCCGTCCCAAGTCCTCCGGTGATGAAGGGCGGGAACTCCCAGCCGAGCATGAGCACGCGGACCGGCATGGGGGGTGGCTATTCCTCTCCGTCGTCGGTCATGTCGCCGAGTCCGCGGAAGGCGGCTTCGTAGGCGAGGAGGTAGGTGAGGGCGAGGTCCGCCGAGACGCCTGCGGGAAGCGGCGTCAGGAAGGTGTAGAGGCGGTCGTCGCTTCGGTAGTGGCGCACCACGAGCGAATCTGGATCGACCTCGACGCCGAGCTCCGCGAGCTCCTCGGAGACGAGTTCCTCCAGCGGATCTCCATGGTGCATGAGGTCGGACTCGATCGACTCGCTCAGCCAGCGGTCCGCGGTCGCGAGGCTCACCGCGAGACCGCCCTCGACGACCTCGAGGGCGTAGAACGCCTCGGCGGCGGAGTCTCGGGCGGCGCAGCGGAGGCGCGATCCCTCGAGCTGGACCTCGCCGAAGACGCCGCGACGGCGCGCCGCGTCGGCGAGCGATTCGTTGAGCAGGGGATGCGGGGTGGTGCGGGTCATGGACGTGAACGCGCGGGATCCGGCGTGAAGAGCGTCTCGGCGGCGCGACCGCCGGTCGCGGGACAGGGACCGACGAAGGGCGCCTCGCCTCTCCTCGCGAGCGGCGATCGTTCGAAGGCGGCGGATGATAACGGCAGGCGGTCGGCGACTTGGCACGTTGGCGACCCTGCCCGCGACCGGCGGCTACCCTCCGTCACCGGTCGGCGCGTCGACCGCGTCCCTCGTCCTGCCGAGCCGACCCTCCGACCATGGCGACTTCCCGCAGCAACAGCCCCGCGAGCCCATCCGATGCAGGGGTCTCGCCGTCCGCGGCGGGCGAGCCGTCGCCACCGACCTGGACCTCGCGGGCGCTCTTGTCGTGGATCCAGCGGCATCTCGCCGAGCGGGGGATCGACTCGCCGCGGGTCGCGGCGGAGCTGCTCCTCGCCTCGGTCCTCGGCTGCGAGCGGATGCGGCTCTACATGGAACCTGAGCGCCCGGCGAGTCCCGAGGAGCGGGGGCGGCTCCGCGATCTCGTCGCCCGCGCGGCGCGGCATGAACCGGTGCAGTACCTGCTCGGCAAGGCGTGGTTCCTCGCGCGACCCTACGAGGTCGGACCGGCGGTGCTCATCCCGCGTCCCTCGACCGAGGTGCTGGTGGAGGAGGCGATCCGCTGGTGGCGGGCGCAGGCGTTCTCCCGGGCGATGCGGGCGCTCGACGTCGGGACCGGCAGCGGATGCATCGCGGTGTCGCTCGCCGCCGAGACCCGTCCGCGGACGCGGGTGAGCGAGCGATTCGAGAGGCGGCGGAGCGCCGTGGTCGAGGGCACCGAGCCGATGCCGCCCGCCGTCGAGGCGCCGAGCCCGCCTCCGCCTGTCCGCGTCACCGCGGTCGACCTCTGCGAGAAGGCGCTCGCGGTCGCGGCGAGGAACGTCGCCCGTCATGGCGTCGCGGACTCGGTCGAGCTGCGGCGTGGCGATCTCCTCGCGCCGGTCGCGGGCGAGGAGCCCTTCGATCTCCTCGCGTCGAACCTTCCCTACATCAGCGACGCGGAGTGGGCGAAGGTCGCTCCCAACGTGCGGGACCACGAGCCGACGGTCGCGCTCCGCGGCGGTCGCGATGGTCTCGACCTGATCCGGCGGCTCGTGAAGGACGCGCCGGCGAGTCTCGTCGGCGGGGGGCTCCTCCTCCTCGAGGTCCAATGCGACCAAGGACCCGCCCTGCGCGAGATGCTCGCGGCGGGTCCTTGGCGCGACGTGCGGATCGCCCGCGATCACGAGGGTCATGACCGCCTCGCGGTCGCGACGCGGGCGTGACGCGGCAGCGCCGTCCTCTCAGGCGGGACGGACCTGACCGACCAGCGCCTTGTGGACCTCGTCGAGGAGCTGCCCCACCTGAAAGGGCTTGAAGAGGAAGCAGTGGAGCCCCTCCTGGCTCGAGCGCACGATCGAGTGGTGCGGGTCGTAGCCGAAGCCGGTCATCAGGATCACCGGAAGATCGCTCGATGCCTTCTTCGCGGCGCGGAAGACCTCGTAGCCGTTGCGGTCAGGCATCCGCACGTCGCTGATCACGAGCGCGAAGGAAGACCCGCCCGGCGCGGCGCTCGCCTCGATCGCGGCGATGGCGGAGGCGCCGTCGGTGCACACCGTGACCTCGCAGCCGCGGCGCTCGAGCACCGCCCGCACGGTCTGGCGGATCTGCGGCTCGTCGTCGGCGACGAGGACCCGGCGACCGGCGAGGCTGCGGTCGAGCACCGACTCGCGGAGGAACTCCTCCGCGCCGAGGATCGATCGTGGTCCGGAGGTCGACGCCTGCAGGCTCGCCTCCATCGAGGCGAGCGCCTCCCGCAGCGCCGCCGCGAGCTCCGCGGGCGGGAGCGGCGCCGTCGCGCCATCGACCCGCAGCTGCAGCGCCCGCAGCGCCTCGAGCGGATGACGCAGCTCCGAGAGGACGTGCCCCGAGACCTCGCGGTTGGTGGTCCACCGCTCGACGACGAGCATGTCGAGGATCGTCATCGCGAGCCCGACGTAGCGGGCGTAGAGCTCGAGGCAGAGCCGATCCTCCTCGTCGAACCGCTGCGGCGCGGTCGACTCGACGTTGAGGGTGCCGATCACCGACTCGCCGCGGCGGATCGGGACGGTGACGCTGCTGCGGGCGCCGGAGAGCCCCGCGAGGTAGTGCGGATCGCTTGATGCGTCGCGGCAGACGTAGCCCTGCCCGGTCGCGGCGACGAGCCCCGAGATCCCCTGTCCCTCGGCGCGGGCGTGCAGGCGCTGACCGATCGGCAGGGGATCGATGCCGCGGGTCATCACCAGCTCGAGCTGGTTGCTCTTCGGATCGAGCAGACGCACCTCGAACGAGTCCTCGCCGAGGATCGCGCGGATCCCGCGGGCGATCCGCTCCTCGAGGCGACCGAGCCGGGCGGTCACCGCCTGCGAGATCAGACCCGCGTCGACCTCGAGCAGCTCGCCGCCCGCCGCATCGGCGACCTCCACCCGCTGCTGCAGGCGGTGCGAGGCGGTCACGTCGAGCATCAGCCCGATCGCGCGGTCGCGACCGCCGTCGTGCGGGAGCGCCGCGACGATGACCTCGTACTGCGAGCCGTCCTCCGAGACCGGATGGCGGATGGAGCCGGGCGCGTCGGGCTCGCCCTCGGTCGCGCGGAGCTCCCGCAGCCCGAGCACGCAGGCGTCGGCGAACGCGCGGAGGAGCGGCGGCGAGGACGCCGCGAGCCGCTGGTTCATCCAGAGCACCTCGCCGCGGGCGTCGACGAGCCCCACGGCTTCGGCGAGGCGACCCACCACCTCGATCGCGGCGCCCTCGTCGAGACCGCGCCGCCCCGGCGGCTCGTCCGAGACCGCGAGCCGGAAGCGCGACTCGAGGGACGAGCGGACCGAGGGATCGAGCGACTCGATCGAGGCGAGGTCAGGAAAGATGAGGAGCCGACGGTGTTCCGCCGCCATCGAGAAGTCGCCAAGGCGCGATCTCGACCCGCCATGGTCGCCGCGTCGCGTGGCGGGAGTGTACGAACGCCGGACGCGGGACCGCAATCCTGCCGGTGCTCCGGGGCGACGCGGATCCTCGCGAGACGTAGACTGCCGCGCGGAGCGGGAGAACGCCGCGTGCTCCCGCTCCCTCCCTCGTTCCCCTTGCCCGCTCGATGATCGTCGCCCACGAGCTCCGGAAGCGCTTCGGCGAGGTCGTCGCGGTCGACCGCCTCTCCTTCGAGATTCCCCGCGGATCGGTCTGCGGGTTCCTCGGTCCCAACGGCGCCGGCAAGACCACCACGCTCCGGATGCTCGCGGGGCTGCTTGCGCCGGACGGCGGGCGGCTCGAGATCGACGGGCTCGACGCCATCGCCCGCTCGCGCGACGCCCGTCGCCGCCTCGGCTACCTCCCGGACGGGGCGCCGGCGTATCCGGAGATGCGGGTCGAGGAGTACCTGCGGTTCCGCTGGCGCATCGCGGGTCGCACGGGCTCGATGCGGACGGAGATCGACGCGGCGTGCGGCGCCTGCGCCCTCGGCGGGGTGCGCCGTCGCCTGATCGGCACGCTCAGCCGGGGATTCCGCCAGCGGGTCGGGCTCGCCGCGGCGATCCTCGGTCGACCGCCGGTCCTCCTGCTCGACGAGCCGACGGAGGGACTCGACCCCTTCCAGGTGCGGGAGTTCCGCGGACTCGTGCGGGAGTTCGCCCAAGGTCGCACGGTGCTCCTCTCGAGCCACCTCCTCGCCGAGGTCGAGACGATCTGCGACCGGGTGATCCTGATGCTCGGCGGACGCCTCGTCGCCTCGGGCACCGTGGAGTCGCTGCGGCGCGGAGGCTCCGCGCGGATCGAGTGCGAGGTGCGCGGCGCCGCCGCGGTCGAGGCGATCGCGGTGCTCTCCGGCGTCCGGCAGGTCCGCCCGATGACGGAGCCCGACGAGTCGGGATGGCGGCGCGTCGAGGTGCTCGCGGCGGAGGGCGACCCGCGCGAGGCGATCGCGGCGGCGGTCGGCGCGGCGGGAGGGCGCCTCCGCGAGCTCGTGCGCCGCGAGGAGTCGCTCGAGGAGACCTTCATGCGCCTCGCCGGGGAGGAGCGCCGATGAGGATGACCCTCGCGATCGCCCGGCGCGACCTCCTCTCGGCGTTCGCGACGCCCCTGGCGTGGGTGCTCGCCTCGGCGTCGGGGCTCCTCGCGGCGGTCGTCTTCGTCGCGGTCGGCTTCGAGGAGGGCGAGATCGCGAACCTCCGCCCGGCGCTCGTCGCGCTCGGGTGGGCGACGCTGCTGCTCGCGCCGGCGGTCGCGATGCGGAGCGTCGCGGAGGAGCGGCGGCAGGGGACGCTCGAGGTCCTCGGCGCGGCGCCCCTCGGCGAGTGGTCGATCGTGCTCGGCAAGTTCCTCGCCGCGGTCGGGGTGCTCGCGGTCGTGCTGCTTCCGATCGCGGTGCTCGCGGTGCCGCTCGAGCGGCACGGCGATCCGGACTTCGGCGAGATCGCCTGCGGTCTGCTCGGGCTGCTCCTCGTCGGCAGCACCATCGCCTCGATGGGGATCCTCGCCTCGAGCCTCGCGTCGAGCCAGGTCCTCGCCTACCTCGGCGCGATGTTCCCCTGGCTCGGGCTCGTCCTCGCGGCGAAGCTCCTGCCTCGCTGGCTCGGCGCCGAGTGGACCGCGCCGCTCGAGGCGATCGATCCGCTGCGGCGCCTCGACGCGTTCGTGATCGGGCTCCTCGACCTCGCCAACGTCGCGTACTTCGCGGCGGCGATCGCGTGCTTCCTCGCGCTCGCGGCGCTTGCCCTCGGGGCGCCTCGCCGGGTCCGACCCTTCGGCGTCGCGAGGCTCGGTCGCGTCCTCCACGGCGCGATCCGCGTCCTCGCGCTCGGCGCCGCGGCGGTCGCGGTCGTCGCGATCGCCTCGCGACCGGAGCTGCGGGTGCGCATGGACCTCACCCGCACCCGGGCGTACAGCCTCTCGACGGAGACGCGGGAGCTCCTCGCGTCGCTGCCGGGCGAGTGGTCGATCGAGCTCCTCGTGATCCCGGAGGAGGGCGACCGGGCGCTCCTCGCGCAGATCGACGAGGTGCTGCGGCGCTTCGCGGAGGTCAATCCGCGGATCCGCGTCGGACGCATCGACCCGACCGACCCCCGCGACCTCGCCGCCTACGAGTCGCTCCTCGAGCGGCTCGCCGCCTCCCACGCCGAGGAGTCTCGGACCTACGAGGACGCGGTCGCCGATGGACTCGCCGGGCTCGACGAGCTCGTCTCCTTCGCCGCCGCCGAGGCGCCGCGGCTCAAGGCACAGGCCGCGGCGCTCGAGGGGCGCGGCGACGATCGCCGCCGCGCGGAGCTCGCCGCGGCGCAGTCGCTCCTCGAGCAGGTCGCCGCGACGGGACCGCCGCTGAAGCGCGAGATCGAGTCGCTCGTCGAGACCTCGACCTCGCGACCATTCCCCGACTGGGAGTCCGCACGGAGCGCCCTCGTCGCGCACCATCGGCTCCGTTCCGACCAGCTCGCCGCGGCGCTGCCACGGGACGCCGCGGCGCGGTCGCTGGCGCTGCGGCTCCGCCGCTCGATGGAACGGCTCGAGCAGCTGCCGCCCTCGCGGCTCGGCGAGGTCGCGACGGCGGTCGCGGCGGGGGAGGCGGCGGTGGTCTCGGGACCCGAGGGCGCCGCGACGATCCCCGGCTGGCAGCTGCTGCCGCGCTCGACCTTCCGCGGCGAGGAGACCGTGCGCTTCGATCGCCGCTTCCGGGGGGAGCAGCTGCTCGCCGCGGCGATCCGCTCGCTCGGCGTCGAGTCGCCGCCGGTGGTCGTGGTCCTCCACGCGGAGCCGGCGTCGCTGCTCCGCCGATCGACCGAGGGCGGCGACCTCCTCGCGATCGCCGACGAGCTTCGCGCCGCGCGGTTCGAGGTAAGGGAGTGGTCGGCGCGAGGGGGAGCACCTTCGGCGGTCGAGGCGGGACGCACCGTCGTCTTCCTCGTGGTGCCGCCGCTCCGCCGGAGCTCGCTCGAGCCGGACGACGCCGAGCGGGCGCTCCTCGCGGAGGTCGAGCGCCGGATCGGCGAGGGGCATCCGGTCATGCTGAGCGTCGCGCCGAGCGTGCTGCCCCTGCTCGGCGGACGGGATCCGTGGGTCGCGCTCGCGGCGTCGCTCGGCGTGGAGGCGGACACCTCGCGCACGCTGCTCGAGCTCGCCCCGGGCGAGGATGCGCCCGCGGCACCGCAGGCGACCCACCTCGCGGCGCCCTCCGCCTCGACGCATCCGGTCGGCGCGGCGCTCTCGGGACAGGACCTCCTCGTCTTCTATCCGGTGCCGATCTCGCCGCGCGAGAGCGTGACCGCGGTCGCGCTCGGATCGCTCGAGCCGAAGGAGTCGCGCTGGCTCGAGGAGGACTGGCGCCGCGTGCGGGGCGTCGCGGAGGTGCCGGCGGCGAAGCGGCAGGTCGAGCCGCTGCCGGTCGCGCTCGCGGCGGAGCGGGCGCTTGCCGATGGTCGCGTGCAGCGGTCGATCGTGGTCGGCTCGAACGGCTGGATGCTGACGAGCCTCGCGGACCGCACGGTCTCCCTTGGCGGGGAGCGGGTCGCGTTCGCGAACCCGGGCAACCGCGAGCTTGCCCGCAGCGGCGCCGCATGGCTCGCCGGGCTCGACGCGTGGATCGCGGCCGGCGGCGCCGGCCGCGAGGTCTCCCGCCTGACGGGACTCGACGCCTCGACGCGGGCGTGGTGGATCGCGGGGCTCCTCGTCGTGCTGCCGGTGGCGCCGCTCGTCGCGGGCGGGATCGTCCTGACGCGGAGGGATCGAGCCCGATGAACGCGAAGGCGACGGGCGTCTGGATCCTCGTGGCGGCGCTGCTCTCGGCGCTCGCGTGGCTTCCTCGGGGCGGCACGCCGACCGTCGAGGAGGGACCTCGCCTGCTGCTCGCCCGAGGAGCGCTGCCGGTCGAGCGGATCGACGAGATCCGGCTCCGGCGCGACGACGGCGCGTCGTGGCTCTTCCGCCGCGAGGGCGCCGCGTGGCGGCAGGTCGAGCCCTTCGAGGTGCCGGTCGAGTCCTTCTCGATGCGCCAGCACGCCGTCGTGGCGGAGTCGCTCCGCTCGAGCCGCCGGCTCGACGAAGCGGATCGACCGCGCGACGAGCAGGGCGAGCCGATCGACCTCGGGCTCGAGCCGCCGCTCGGTCGGGTGACCTTCGCGTGGAGCGATCCCGCGGCGCCTCCGGACGCCGCCCGCCGCGAGGTGACGCTTGACCTCGGGCGCCGCAGCGTCGCCGGTCGCGCCTGGCTTCGCCGGGGCGGCGACGACGCCGTGCATGCGGTCGACGCCGGTCTCCACGCGAGGCTCCTCGACGGCGATCCCCGCACGTGGCGCTCCAAGCGGCTCCTTCCCGTCGCGGAGGAGCCGATCGATCGGATCGAGGTGGGCGGCGCGGGGCAGGCGCGACCGATCGAGCTCGTGCGCGAGAACGCCCGCTGGCGGCTCGAGTCGCCCTTCTCGACCCGCCTCGACGCCGACGCGGTCGAGGCGTGGCTCGCGGCGCTTGGTCGCGCGGAGTGCTCGGCGTACTTCGAGGACGAGCCGGAGGACCTCGCCCGCTACGGGCTCGACCAGCCGGCGGAGGTGATCTCCCTCGAGCGCCGGGTGCCGTCGCCCGACGGCGGCGAGGTGCTCGCGCGGGCGGAGGTGCGGCTCGGCGGGTCGTTTGGTCCGGGTTCCCCCGATCGCTTCGCGATGGTCGCGGGTCGACCGTGCGTGCTGCTCGTCGGCGAGGAGGCGACGGCGATCCTGCGTCGCCCGATCGCGTCGCTCGTCGATCCCACGGGAACCGACGTCCAGCCCGCGGACGTCCGCACGATCGAGGTGCGGACCGCGGCGGAGACCTTCCGCCTGCGCCGCGAGCTCGATGGCTTCGTCGCCGAGCGGATCGACGAGCGAGGCGACGTCGCGGACGAGGTGCCTGCCCGACGCGGCGCGGCGGAGGCGCTTCTCGGGCAGCTCGCCGAGGCGCGGGCGCCGGAGGTCGCGGTGACGCCCTTCCCGCAGGAGCGGCTCGCGGCGCTGGTGATCCTGAGCGGCTTCGATGGTCGCCCGCTCGGCGCCGTGCGGATCGCCCGAGATCCCGCGGATGGTCGATGGGCGATCGACGACGGCGACGACGTGCTGCGGGTCTTTCCGGCGAGCCTCGAGCCGAGGCTCCGCGGCGAGGACTACGGGTTGTCGCCGCTCGAGGCGTCGGACGCGGGCACGCCGTAGCCAAGGACGAGGTCGCCGCCGCGGCGGCGGATCGACTCGAGCGAGAGCGTGAGGCTGTGACCCAGACCGCCCTCGGTCGCGCCCGCGACGGCGGCGAGACCCGTCTCGCGACCGGCGACCCGCGGGGCGACGAAGACCCACGCCTCGTTGACGAGCCCGTGGCGGAAGAGCCGTCCGAGCATGCGGGCGCCCGCCTCGACGAGGACCCGCGACGCCCCGAACTCGCCGGCGAGCCGCTCGAGGAGCTCGCGGAGCGGAAGCTCGCCGCCGGTGGAGGCGAGCCCGAGGACCGTCGCGCCCGCCGCGCGGAGCTGCTCCGCGAGGTCCTCGTCGCGCTCGAGCACCTCCGCGTCGCAGGCGACGAGCAGCGGCTGCTCCCGCGCGGTGCGGACGAGCTGCGACTCGAGGGGGATCTGAAGCCGCGGATCGACCACCACCCGCATCGGGTGCCGCCGCGCCTTCACGCCGCGGACGTTGAGGAGGGGATCATCCGCGAGCACCGTCCCGATCCCGGTCAGGATCACGTCGCAGCAGCCCCGCTCGCGGTGCACGAGGCGGCGGCTCGGGAGGCTCGAGATCCAGCGCCCATCGCCCGCGCCCACGGTGATCTTTCCGTCGAGGGTCTGCGCCCACTTCGCCACGACCCAGGGGCGACCGCTCCGCAGGCGATGGATGAAGGCGCGGTTGAGCAGGCGGACCTCCGGGACGTCGGCGCGCTGCTGCACGTCGAGCCCCGCCTTGCGGAGCCGTGCGGCGCCCCCCTGCGCCTGCGGATGAGGATCGGAGGATCCGTAGATCACCCGCGCGACGCCGGACGCGAGGATCGCCTCGGTGCAGGGTCCCGTCCGACCCTGATGATTGCACGGCTCGAGGGTGACGAGGATCGTCCCGCCGCGGGTCCGCTCGCCTGCCGCGGCGATCGCCTCGACCTCGGCATGGGGACCGCCGATCCGCCGGTGATGGCCGAGACCGACGACCCGACCCGAAGCGTCGAGGACGATCGCGCCCACCATGGGATTGGGCTCGACCAGACCGTGACCGCGCAGGGCGAGGCGCACCGCGAGGCGGAGGAGGTCGGCGTCGCGGTCGTCGCGTCGATGGGTCATGCGGTGGATTCCTGCAGGGGGCGTCGGGCGCCGCGGGAGCGACCGTCATCGACCTTCGGGCGAGTCCGCGTCCATTGGAGGCTCGCGAGCAGCACGTCGTCGCCGCGGATCGGTCCCTCGAATCCCTCGACCATCGAGAGCAGGAACGCCGGCCAGCGCGGCGGCGGAGGATGGTGCCGGCAGAGCTTCTCGAAGCCGTCGAGCCCGAGCTCCCGACCCGAGTGGTCCCGCGCCTCGAAGGCGCCGTCGGTGTAGAGGAGGATCACCTCGCCGCTCGCGAGGTCGAGCCGGTGCTCGCCCCCGTGGAACTCCGCCGCCGGCTGCGCGCCGAGCAGCGGGTCGTTCGCCTCGCACTGGCGGATCCGACCATCGGCGGCGCGGAGCAGGACCGGCGGATGCCCGGCGTTCGAGAGCGTCGCGCGACCGGTCGCGGGGTCGAGCCGCACCGCCACGCCGGTCGCGAGGATCGAGTGCCGCAGGAGCGTGAGGTGCACGTAGCGATTGAGCCCCGCGAGCATCTCGCCCGGCGAGATGTCCGGACGCTCCGCGTGCAGGCGCTCGATCTCGCCGTGCAGGCGGTTCACGGTCATCGCGGCGGAGAGCCCGTGACCGGTCACGTCGAGGAAGGTGAGGAAGATCGACCCGTCCTCGCGGCGGAGGAGGTGCAGGAAGTCGCCGCCAAGGTCGCGGGCGGGCACGAACGCGTAGTCGAAGCGGACTCCGTCGGCGTCGAAGGGCTGCGGAAAGAGGCTGTCGTGGATGCGCCGCGCCTGCTTGATCTCCTGCCGCAGCGACCGGAGCTGCCGGCCGGCGAACTCTCGACCGAAGCGCCGCCGAAGCCACCACTGGCGGATCCAGCAGACGAGCATGCCGGGCACCAGCACCAGGGGACTCGCGAGGATCTCGAGCGCGGCGCCCGCCAGCGAGCTGCCGAGCCCCGGAGCGACGCCGGTCTCCACGACGACCAGTCCCTCCGTCCCTCCCAGCACGAGGCGGTAGACCGCCCACGCGACGAGCAGGGGGATCATCGGTCGCAGCGACTCCCGCGCCGTCCATGGGAGGAACAGGCAGGCGGAGAAGTGCCAGAGGGCGACGCTGAGGAGGGGCGCGAGCTCGAGGTCGAGCGAGACGATCGACTTCGCGACCTCGCCGAGGAGCGAGAGCGAGACGAGGACCAGGATCAGGCGCGTCGCGGCGGAGAGCGCGACCGCGCGGTGCTCGATCCGCGGACGGACCCGCGCGAAGAACCAGAGGATCACGAGGAACGAAGCCGCCGCCGAGGTGCCGTCGATCACCACGCCGGCGAGCCAGTCCTCCGCGAGAGGTCGCCGCGACGCCTCGGAGGCGAGCTCGTCCTCGATCACCGCGAGCTCCTCGGCGGGGTCGAGGGGCGTCGAGGTCCACGGCGGCGAGCCGGCGATCTGCAGCGGTCCAAGGCGGAACGACCGCGTGCCGCGCTCGAACTCGTCGGGGCGAGGCGAGAGGCGGTCGCCGGGCGGCGCGGGGACGACCCCGCTCGACGCCGACGGGACCTCCTTCTTGGGCGCCGGTCGGATCGCGTCGGCGAGCGGCGCGAGGAGCACCGCCGCCACGGAGAGCACCACCGTCAGCATCGACACGATCGCGTAGACCCCGCACATCCAGCCGAAGCGGCGGCGGAACCTCCGGACGAGGTCGAGCTCGAACTCTCCGCGGAACTCGGGCGCCGAGGCGACGTCGTCGGCGAGGGCGTCGGGCATGGGACGCGGAGTCTAGGTCCTGTCGGGCGGAGTCCCGGACGTCGACCCGCGCGGTAGCCCGTCGAGCAGCGTCGGCGATCGACTCAGTGGATCGCGGCGGATGCGGCGTCGTCTCGCCTCCCCGTGCGACACGAGCGCCGCGACGGATCTTCGGTCCTCGGTGAACAGTCAGACGGAACCTCGAGGCGGTTAGCCTGCGGCGCCCGCGGCGGGGCGTGCCATCCGCCAAGTCATCCGATGAGTCATCCGATGAGCCATCCGATGAGCGATCGGCCATAGAAAAGGACGCCGACCCTGCGGGGGTCGGCGTCGGGTGGAATCGAGGTCGATCGACCGCGATCAGCCCTTGGCGAGGACTGCTTCCTTGAGGCGGTCGGGCATCACGCGGTACTCGAGCGGCTCCATCGTGCTCGTGGCGCGACCCTGGGTCATGCTGCGGAGCGTGGTGGTGTAGCCGAAGAGCTCGGAGAGCGGGACTTCCGCGGTGATGAGCCGCACGTTGCCGCGCATCTCGGAGTCCACGATCTGACCGCGGCGGCTCGAGATGTCGCCGGAGACGTTGCCGAAGAACTCGTCGGGCGTGGTGACCACGAGCTTCATGATCGGCTCGAGGAGGGCGAGACCCGCCTTGGTGCACGCCTGGCGGAAGGCGAGGGCGCCCGCCTGCTCGAAGGCGACCTGGCTCGAGTCGACGTCGTGGTAGGAGCCGAAGACGAGCTCGACCTTGACGTTGATCATCGGGTAGCCGCCGAGCACGCCGCTCGCGGCCGCCTGCCGCGCGCCGTACTCGACCGAGGGGATGAACTCGCGGGGGATGACGCCGCCGGAGATCTTGTCGACGAAGACGACGCCATTGACCATCTTGAGCCCATCCGCCTCCGCCTGCTCCTTGGTGCAGGGGGAGACGCTGACCACCGCGTCGCCGTACTGACCGCGACCGCCGGTCTGCTTCTTGAAGAGACCACGCACGTCGTTGGCGGCGCCGGAGATCGTCTCGCGGTAGCTGACCCGCGGGCGACCGACGGTGACGTTCACCTTCATGTCGCGGACGAGCTTGTTCTTGATGATCTCGAGGTGCAGCTCGCCCATGCCCGCGATGATGGTCTCGCCCGTCTCGTCGTTGTAGGTCGAGCGGAACGAGGGATCCTCGCGGCGGATCGTGGTGAGCGCCTCGCCGAGCTTCTTCTTGTCCTCCGCGGAGTTCGGCTCGATCGACATCGAGATGACCGGCTCGGGGAAGACCATCCGCTCGAGGATGATCGGGTTGTCGGCGTCGCAGAGGGTGTCGCCGGTGATCGAGTTCTTCGGGCCGATCACCGCCACGATCTGCCCGGCGCCGATCGAGTCGAGGGCGTCGCGGTCCTTCGCGTGCATCTCGAAGATGCGGGAGATGATCTCCTTCTTGCCGTTGCCCGGATTGAGCAGGCGGGCGCCCTTCTCGAGGCGACCGGAGTAGACGCGGATGTAGGTGAGGTCGCCGTGCGAGTCGGAGACGACCTTGAACACCAGCGCCGAGAACGGCGCATCGTCGCCGTGGGGTCGCGACAGCTTGGTCTCCGGCTCCTTGGGATCGACGCCCTCGACCGCGGGAACCTCGGTCGGGTTGGGGAGGTAGTCGACGACGCCGTCGAGCACCCGCTGGATGCCGACGTACTTGAGGGCGGAGCCGCAGAAGACGGGGAAGCACTGCCGGGCGATGGTGCCCTTGCGGATCGCCGCCTTGACCATGTCGGGGGTGATCGACTCGGGCTTCTCGAGGTAGCGCTCCATCAGCACGTCGTCGAGCTCCGCCGCCTTCTCGACCATCTCGTGGTGCCAGAGCTCCGCGACGTCCTTCATCTTCTCGGGGATGTCCCGCTCCTCGAACTTCGAGCCGAGCTCGGTCGAGTCGAAGTAGAACGCCCGCATGGTGACGAGGTCGATGAGGCCCTCGAAGGTGTCGGCCTGACCGATCGGGATCTGCACCGCGATCGCGTTCGCCCCGAGCCGCTCGCGGATCGACTTGAAGCTGAAGTCGAAGTCCGCGCCGAGCTTGTCCATCTTGTTGACGAGGCAGATGCGGGGGACGCGGTAGCGGTCGGCCTGCCGCCAGACCGTCTCCGACTGCGCCTCGACGCCTTCCTTGCCGTCGAACACCGCGACCGCGCCGTCGAGGACGCGGAGCGAGCGCTCCACCTCGATGGTGAAGTCGACGTGCCCCGGCGTGTCGATCAGGTTGATCTTGTAGGTCTTGCCGCCGGTCTCCCAGGGGCAGGTCGTCGCGGCCGACTGGATGGTGATGCCGCGCTCCTGCTCCTCCTGGAGGAAGTCCATGGTCGCGGTGCCTTCATGCACCTCGCCCATCTTGTAGTTCTTGCCGGTGTAGTAGAGGACCCGCTCGGAGACCGTGGTCTTGCCGGCGTCGATGTGGGCGCAGATCCCGATGTTGCGGACGAAGGTGAGGTCGGTCGACATGGTTCGGACTCTGGTGGTGGACCGGATCGGTCGTCGCCGCCGGTCGCGAGGGCGACTGAAGAAGGACGAAGGGGCCCCGAGGACCCGGGAAACGCGGCGTGTTCGCACGCCGGAAGTTCTTGGATCGACTTCTCCGACCTACCGCTCGACGTCCGTCGGGCAAAGTCTCGGAGAAGATTGAACGGCCCCGGCGATCCGACCTCCCGAGGGAGGCGGTCAGCCGGCGCCGGGGGACGCGCCGAGAGGGTCAGGATCCGAGTCGGCATCCGACCCCTCGGCGGTCGCCGGGGGCTCGGTCCTGCACTCGGGGCAACGGGCGTTCTCGGACGGCATCGCTGCGGCTTCTCGGGGCCTTCCGCGGATTTGCGGAAAGTCGGAGAGCGTACCTCCGCCCCCGCGCGAGTCAAGGGTTGCCGCCGCGCCGCGAGCCGAGGATCAGGCGAGGCGCACGAGGTCCTGCCGTCGAAGCCCCCGACGCTCGAGGGTCGGGGCGATCTCCTCGAGCCAGCGCCGCGCGTCCGTGACGTAGCCCGCGGTGGGCTTCACCTCCGGGGCGAGACCCCCGAAGAAGCGGTTGAAGCGGTCCATCAGCAGTTCTCGGACCAGCTTGGCGGTCATCGAGGCGAGGGCGGTGGGCAGGTGGCGGTCCTCGCACTCGACCTCGAAGCTCAGGGTGATCTCCGACCCATCCCGCTCGAGCCGGTAGCGGCTGACCCGATCGCCCTGGGCGAGCACGCGGAGCTGCACGCCGGGGAACGCCCGCAGCAGCGGCTCGACGTAGTCGCTGCGTCCGCCGTGGCGGTCGATCATCACCCGCGGGTGCGCCTCGGGGTGCTCGCGCCAGAGGCGGTCGACGAGCCGCATCGCCGCGACGAAGTTCACGTGCGCCTTGCCGGCGGCGGTGCAGAGGCGGTTGAACGCCTCCTCGTCGATCGCCTCCGCCATCATCGCGACCGGCTCGACGCCCGCCGTCCGCATCGCGCGACCAAGCTTCGCCGCGTCGATCCCGAGCCGCTCGGCGGTCGCCGCCACCGGTAGCGATCGCGACGCCGCGTACCACGGTCGCGTGCGGAGCCGCTCGGATCCCACCGAGAGTCGGTCGAGGAGCTCCTCGTCGGTCGCGGGAAGGGGACCCATCGCCCCGAGCATCGAGAGCACCCCGCGCTCGAGGTGGCGGAGCGGATGCTGGCGACCGCCGTTGGGCGACTTGAGCGTCTTGCTGTCGGCGACCGCGATGCGGCGCCGCTTGTCGCTCGCCCGCCGCGCGACGACCGAGGCGAGCCGATCCCACAGGTCCGGCGGTCCCTCGGCAGGGTCCGCGTCGGCGATGCGGAACGCCGTCGCCGCCACGCAGAGCGGTCCGAGCATGGGGCCGTAGCCCGCCTCATCGATCCCCGCGAAGAGGAGCATGGGCGGCACGGTACCGCCGACCGCGGCGAAGCCGGGAATCCGTCGAGAAATCCCCAGCGCCTCCGTAGACTCGACCCGTGGTCGGCATGACGCCCGAAGGTCGCCCCGCCAAGGTGCTCCTCGCGATGAGCGGGGGCGTGGACTCCTCGGTCGCCGCCGCGCTCCTGACGCAGGCGGGGCATGAGGTGGTCGGATGCTTCATGCGGCTCGGGACGGTGGAGGAGCCGGAGGGGATGCGCCCCGCGGAGGAGGCGTCGGCGTGCGGGACCTCCGCGGCGAGGCGTCGAGGCTGCTGCTCGGTCGGCGACGCGGAGGATGCGCGGCTCGTCGCGGCGCGGCTCGGGATCCCGCTCTACGTCCTCAACTTCCGCCGCGACTTCGACCGCGTGATCGACTACTTCGTGGGCGAGTACTCCGCGGGTCGCACGCCGAATCCCTGCGTCCGCTGCAACGACTGGCTGAAGTTCGGGCGCCTGCACGACCACGCGGAGTCGATCGGCGCCTCGTTCGTCGCGAGCGGTCACTACGCCCGGATCGAGCGGCGGGGCGACGAGGCGAGGCTTCGGCGCGGGCTCGACGAGGCGAAGGACCAGAGCTACGTCCTCTTCGGGCTGCCGGGCGAGCGGCTGCGCCGCACGCTGCTTCCGATCGGCGGGCTCCGCAAGCCGGAGGTGCGCCGGCTCGCCCGCGAGCTCGAGCTTCCCGTCTTCGACAAGCCGGACTCGCAGGAGATCTGCTTCGTTCCGGAGGGCGACTACGCGGGGCTCCTGCGTCGCCGCGCGCCCGACTCGGTCGCGCCGGGCCGCGTCGTGGACGAGGCGGGTCGGACGCTCGGCGAGCATCCGGGGCACCAGCACTTCACGATCGGGCAGCGGCGTGGGCTCGGGCTCGCCACGGGCGTGCCGCTCTTCGTCCTCTCGAAGGATCCGACCCGGAACGAGGTCGTGGTCGGACCGCGCGAGCGGCTCGTCTGCGGAGGCGCGATCGCCCGGGGCGTGAACTGGACCGCGGGCGAGCCGCCGCGCGAGTGGAGGTCCTGCGCCGTGCAGTGGCGGGCGCACGGCGAGGTCGCGCCGGCGCGGGTCCGCGTCGAGGGCGAGGGAGGCGACGCGCGGCTCGAGGTCCGCTTCGAGCATCCCTCGGAGATGCTCGCCCCGGGCCAGGCGATCGTCTGCTACGCGGGCGACGAGGTCCTCGGCGGCGGATGGATCGACGAGGTGCGGCCCGCGGTCACGGCGTGAGCGGCTCCGCCGCGGATCATCCGGCGGCGGCGAGGGCGGCAGGCCAGCCCTGGTAGAGCGCGACGGTGTAGAGGACGAAGGCGGCGAGGAGCACGATTCCCTCGGCGCGGTTGATGCTTCGCCCGGATCGCATGATCGGCAGCATCGCCGCGGCGACGAGGATCGCGACCGGCAGGTCGAACCGGAAGATCTGCGGCGAGATCTGCGTCGGCTGGAGGAGCGCCGTCGCTCCGAGGATCCCGAGGACGTTGAAGATCCCCGAGCCCACGAGGTTGCCGAGCCCGAGGTCGCTCCGACCGCGGATCTGGGCGACGAGGCTGGTGACGAGCTCGGGCGCGGAGGTTCCCATCGCGACGATGGTGAGCCCGATCACGAGCTCCGAGACGCCCCAGTGCGTCGCGAGCTCGACCGCGGAGTCGACGAGGAGCCTCGAGCTTCCGGCGAGCACCGCGATCCCGCCGAGGCAGAGCACGCCGTTCCACGCGACGCCGCCTCGCCAGCCCGCCGGCACCGTGGGCGCGTCGGCGTCGGGCTCGGAGGTCCGGTTCGTTCGGTAGCTCCACCAGACGAACCCGAGGAGCCCGAGCAGGAACGCGATCCCGATCGTCCGATCGAGGATGCCCTGCGTCGCGAGGGCGGCGTAGGGGAGCGAGGTCACCGCGACGAGCAGCAGCACCTCGCGGGTGATCGATCCGGCGCGGACCGCGATGGGGCTGACGAGGGCGATCGCGCCGAGGATCGCGGTCAGGTTCGCGATGTTCGAGCCGACCACGTTGCCGACGGCGATCTCGGGCGAGCCGTCGAGGGCGGCGAAGATCGAGGTGGCGAGCTCCGGCGTGCTCGTCCCGAACCCCACGATGGTCATCCCCACGAAGAACGAGGAGACCCCCGCCCGCAGGGCAAGGATGCTGGCGCCGCGGACGAGGAGCTCCGCGCCGAGGGTCAGCAGGACGAGCGAGACGAGGAGGAGGACGAGCGACGACCACATCGAGCGCGGTTCCGGAGGGCGACGGGGCGGAGCATACGGGGCGCGCGACGCCGGGCGTGGGTTAGCATGCCGCCCCGCCGCCGGCGAAGGCGTCCGGCGGCGATCGCCTCGCACGTCCTGCCGCCGGAAGCCGCTCGCCTCAAGCCTGCAAGGAAGGACCTCCCATGCCAACCGACCTCATCACGCCCATCCGCGACGTCCTCGGCAAGGAGGCGGATTCGCTCCTTAGCCACAAGGCGAAGGTCGACCAGAAGCTCCTCTCGCTGCCGGGACCGGACTTCATGGACCGGGTGTGGATGCCCTCCGATCGCAGCCCGCAGGTCCTGCGCTCGATCGCGGCGATCCTGAACCACGGTCGCCTCGCCGGCACCGGCTACGTCTCGATCCTGCCGGTCGATCAGGGGATCGAGCACAGCGCGGGGGCGAGCTTCGTGCCGAACCCGATCTACTTCGACGGCGAGAACATCGTGCGCCTCGCGATCGAGGGCGGCTGCAACGCGGTCGCGACGACCTTCGGCGTGCTTGGCTCGGTCGCGCGGAGGTACGTCCACCGCATCCCCTTCATCTGCAAGATCAACCACAACGAGCTCCTGACCTACCCGAACCGGTTCGACCAGGTGCTCTTCGGGACCGTCGAGGAGGCGTGGAACCTCGGGGCGGTCGCGGTGGGCGCGACCATCTACTTCGGCAGCGAGGAGAGCACCCGGCAGATCGTGGAGATCTCGCATGCCTTCGCCCACGCGCATGAGCTCGGCATGGCGACGGTCCTCTGGTGCTACCTGCGGAACCCCGCGTTCAAGGCGGGCGGCAAGGACTACCACGTCTCGGCGGACCTCACCGGGCAGGCGAACCACCTCGGCGCGACGATCCAGGCGGACTTCGTGAAGCAGAAGCTGCCCGAGCTGAACGGCGGCTACGAGGCGCTCAACATGGGGAGCTCGAGCTACGGGAAGTTCGACAAGCGGATCTACACCGACCTCGCGAGCGACCACCCGATCGACCTCTGCCGCTACCAGGTCCTCAATGGCTTCGGCGGTCGCGCCGGTCTCATCAACTCGGGCGGCGCGTCAGGATCGCACGACGTCCTCGACGCGGTCCGCACCGCGGTGATCAACAAGCGGGCGGGCGGCATCGGGCTCATCTCCGGTCGCAAGGCGTTCCAGAAGCCGATGCCCGAGGGCGTGAAGCTCCTCAACGCCATCCAGGACGTCTACCTCTGCAAGGACGTCACGGTGGCGTGACGTCGGGACCGCTCCCGCGAGCGAAGCGATGCGGGGGAGTCGGGCTTCGAGCGGGAGCGAGAAGCCCGGTGGGGGCAAGGACCGAAGCACGACGTGCGGGTCGGAGCGGTGCATCGACGGGCGATGTCTCGATCAGCGCGCCCCGCGACGATCGCCTCGGGTCGTGCCACCCTCACCCGCCTCGCGAACTGCGTTCGCGAGGCGGCCTCTCCCGCTCGTCGCGTGGCGACTCGCGGGAGAGGCGTCGAGGCTACCGGTCTCTCAAACTCCTCGCGTGGCGACTCGCGGGAGAGGCGTCGAGGCTACCGGTCTCTCAAACTCCTCGCGTGGCGACTCGCGGGAGAGGCGTGGAGCCTTCGTGCTCGCACGCGATCGTCGCGTCGAGTCTCGAAGGGCGCGCCGGGCGTCAGCCTCACGCCGCCGAGATGCGCCGGGACGCCGACCGCTTGGGCGCGGAGGCGAGCCGTGC
>VGXO01000021.1 GCA_016873275.1 Phycisphaerae bacterium | reverse complement strand
CTCCGGAAGATCGACGAGGACCTCAAGGTGATCATGGAGAAGTTCTGGGGAGGACCCGCGCGGATCCGCACCTGCCGGGCGTGCGGCACCATCATCGAGCGGGCAGGCACCTTCACGCTGCCCACGTCTTCGAGGACATCGAGGACGTCGAGGACATCGAGGACATCGAGGACATCGAGGCGCTGAGCCGCGCGGGACCGCGGTGGGACCCCGGAGCCTGACGTCGCGATGGCGGACTCCTCTCGATGTGCTCGGTGCGGGCATCCGCGGCGCGGGCTGCCGCCGGGTCGACCCTGCCCTGAATGCGGGATGGCGCCGCCGCTGGATGGGTCGATCACGCAACCGCGCGGCTCGGCGACCGACCGCGGGCGACCATCACCGACCACGCCGCCGACCCATGCGGCATCGCGGGCAGGATCTCCGTCCGCGGGCGAGGCTCCGTCGTGCCCCGGCTGCGGCTACTCACGCAAGGGTCTGCCGCCCTCTCGGCGATGCCCCGAGTGCGGGGCTCCGCCGCCTGCCCGCTCGCGTCGCACGGGACGAGTCGCGCCGCGACGAGCGGTCGAGCTGCCGGACGCCGTCATCGCTCGACTGACCGTCACGGCGCGGATCGCGAGCGTCGCGGCGGTGCTCTCGCTCGTCGTCCGCGCGGCGGTGCTGTTTCGGTTCTGGATGCCGCCCGTCGCCCTGTCGCTCGCGATCGAGGTCCTGTGGGCGACCGGCGTGATCTTGTTCGCGGCGCCGATCGAGGATCCCGACGCCGAGAAGCGAGGGCTCGGACGCCGCTCCCGGGTGCGGGTCGCCGCGCGATGGCTGCAGCTCGCGTGGCCGATCTCGGTGCTCCTCGCCCAGCCCACGCTGCTCAAGCTGCCCGCGGCGCTCTACGAGGCGTCGGAGTGGACCGCTCGAGGCATGTCGCTCGCCGGGCTGGCGGGACTTCTGGCGCTCGCCGTCCATCTGCGGCGGTGGGCGGAGTGGCTCGAGGACGATGACTCGGCGCGCTGGGCGGAGCATTACCTCTGGGCGGTCGCGGGAGTGCCGGGGTTCCTGCTCCTCTCGCTGCTCGCGGCGGCGGTCTCTCCGCCCTTCCTCGTGGGACCGCTCTTTGGAGTCGGCGCGTGCCTCCTCGCGATGCTGATCCTCCTGCCGGGCGCGCTCCTCGGGGTCACGCGATCGCTCGGGTGGTCGCGTTCGTGGAAGCGGCTCCGCGCCGAGCGCGACGCCGAGCTTCGGGAGGCGATCGCCGATCGACCGCCGGACGCGCCGCGAACGCAATCGAGCGACGATGCACCGATTCCCCTCGCCGACGAGGCGCAGGATCCCTCGATCCGCGCCGCGCGACCGGCGATCACTCCGCCGCGGTCGGACTCGGCGCCTGGCTGAGGATCGGACGGAGCTCGATCTTGCGGAACTCGATGTGGGCACCCTCCGACTGCAGGGCGATCCAGCCCGGCTGGACCTGGCAGTTGGTCGCGGTGTTCTGGAGGACGCTGTTCACGAAGAGCTTCAGCTCGCCGCCGTTCATCACGATCCGGTACTGGTTCCACTCCCCGAGCGGCTTCTCCGAGCTTGCGTGCTCCTTGGTGGTTCGGCGACCCTCGGTGCGGGCGGGCGCGGTGAGCATCGGATAGTCGCCGATGTTCCAGATGTCGCCGGCGTTCTCGGAGTGAAGCTGCGCCTCGATCGAGGTGGGCCAGACCTGGTCCGGCGGCTGCACGCGGATCAGGACGCCGCTGTTGCCCGCGCCCTTCTCCGGATCGAACCGCCACTCGAGGCGGAGCTCGAAGTTGTCGTAGGTCTTCTCGGTGCGGATGTAGCCGACCGGCGAGCCGGTGCAGACGAGGACGCCATCCTTGACGCTCCACGTGCCGGCGGGATCCTCGCCGCCCGGCAGGAAGGGCGTCCATCCGTCGAGGGACTTGCCGTCGAAGAGCATGACCTTCTCGCCGAACCTGACGTCCGTCGCGGACGGCACGCCGCGGGTGTTCGCGATGCGGGGAGGCGCGTCGGTGACGTTCGGCTTCGACTGGAGCGTGGAGGCGATCGAGACCGCGAGGAGGAGTGAGATGGTCATGCCGGCAGAATACCTCGCGACGAGATCGGCTCGACCCCGAGGTCCCCGTCGGCGCCGCGTATCGTCTCGGGTCGAGGACCGATGACCACGGATGCGACCTGCCCCATCTGCACCATGACCGCCGCGGCATCCATGCCGCTCGGAAGGCGGTGGCGTCTCCGGCGTCATCCCGATCCATCGCCCGTCGCCGGCTGGGCGATCCTCGACCTCGCGAGGCACGCGGCGACCCTCGACGAGCTGACCGGGGAGGAGTCGGAGGAGTTGGGACGCCTCCTCGTCGAGGTCTCCGCCGCGGTGCGGGAGGCGACCGGCTGCGCGCGGGTCTACCTGCTCTCCTTCGCGGAAGCCGCCCGCCACGTCCATGTCCACCTCGTGCCGCGCCACGAGCGCGAGGAGGAGACCCGGGGCTGGTCGGTCGCCGATCACTACCGCGCGGTCGCCGCGGGGACGCGCTCGCCCGCCGACCCCGCACGCTGCGCGGCGGCGTTCGAGGAGATCGCTCGTCGGCTTCCCGCGACCCGATCCAACGGGAGCGGCGGGTGAGCCGCGCCGCGGCACCGGTCGCCGGTCGCTGCTGGTGGTGCGGCACGGACCCGGTCTACGTCGCCTACCACGACGAGGAGTGGGGGGTGCCGGTCGTCGATGATCGGGCGCTCTTCGAGAAGCTCGTCCTCGACGGGTTCGAGGCGGGGCTCTCGTGGATCACGATCCTGCGGCGACGCGAGGCGTTCCGCCGGGCGTTCGCCGGCTTCGATCCGGATCGCATCGCCGGCTTCGGCGAGCGCGACCGGACGAGGCTCCTCGCGGACGCCGGGATCATCCGAAGCCGCGCGAAGATCGACGGCGCGATCTCGAACGCCCGCGCGTGGCAGCGGGTGATGGAGCAGGGCGAGGGATCCTTCCGCGACCTCGTCTGGTCCTGCGTCGGTCATCGCACCCGCCTCGCGAGCCGTCGCCGACCGGGCGACGTTCCCGCGGAGAGCGCCGAGAGCCGACTCCTCGCGAAGTCCCTCCGAGCCGCGGGCTTCAAGTTCTGCGGTCCGGTGATCGCCTACGCCTTCATGCAGGCGGTGGGAATTGTGAACGACCACCTTCTCTCCTGCCCTCGGCATCGCGACTGCGAGCGGCTTGCCCGTCGCTGAGGCGACCTCCGTTCAGGTCGCGGGCTCGACCTCCGGCGCAGTCGCCTCGCGGGTCGGTCGCTCGCCCGTCCACGCCCACGCGAGGAGTCCGAGGACGTCCTCCACGATCATCAGGACCGCAGGCAGCACGACGAGCGTCAGCACCGTCGCGCTCACGAGCCCGAAGGAGATGCTGATCGCCATGGGGATCAGGAACCGTGCCTGGAAGGACTGCTCGAGCATCAGCGGCGCGAGACCGAGCACCGTGGTCAGGCTCGTGAGCACGATCGGCCGGAGCCGCTGGCGACCCGCGACGACGAGCGCCTCGCGGAGCGACATGCCCCGGCGGCGATTACCGTTCGTGAAGTCGACGAGGACGAGCGAGTTGTTCACCACGACGCCCGCGAGCGCGACGAAGCCGATGAGGCTCAGGAAGGTCATGTCGAAGCCCATCAGCCAGTGCCCCCACACGATGCCGATCACGCCGAAGGGGATCGCGAGCATCACCGCGAGCGGCTGGAAGTAGCTTCCGAAGAGCCACGCGAGGATCACGTAGATCATGATCGCGGCGGCGGTCGCGGCGATCGGCAGCGTCTCGAACGCCTCCCGCACGTTCCGCTGGCGACCGCCGGTGTCGATCACGAGCGAGGGATGCTCCGCGGCGATCTCCGCGAGGCGGGGATCGAGCACCTCGCTGATCGCCTCCGGGTTCGTCGCCTCGTCGACGTCGGCGGTGACGGTGACGCTGCGGCGCCGGTCGATGCGGCGGATCGCCGAGTAGCCGCTGCCCTCGCGGAGGGACGCGACCTCGGAGAGCGGCACCATCGCCCCGGAGCGCGTCGCGATCCACATCTCCTCGATGCTCCCGATGCGCCTTCGGCTCGCCTCGTCGAGGCGAACCCGGACGTCGATGTCCTCGCGGTCCGCGGCGAAGACGTGCGCCTCGAGACCGTAGAGCGACGCGCGGATCTGCCGGGCGACGTCCGCGACGCTCAGACCGAGCGCCGCGGCGCCCGGCTTCAGCTCGATCTGCACCTCGGACTGCGCCCCGAAGTCGTCGTCCGAGATCCCGTAGACGCCCGGCAGCACCGCGAGCGCCGCCTTGATCGCCGCGACCGCGGAGGCGCTCGCGACCTCGTCGTCGCCGGTGACCTCGACGGTGATGTCCGCGCCGCCGGGACCGCCGGTGATCTCCCGGAAGGCGACGAGGTCGGCACGGTCCATCGGTCCGGCGGCGGCGCGGATCGCGTCGGTCACCTGACCGCTCGATCGATCGCGCTCCTCGACCGGCACCATCTCGATGAAGAGCTGCCCGACGTTGGTGCTCGCCGCGTCGGAGGTGCCGGTGTCGGTGTTCGCCCGCTCGCCGGCGATGACGCTCACCGATCGAACCTCCGGCTGGGCGAGCGCCGCCGCCTCGAGGCGGCGGGCCTCGGCGATCGTCTCCTCGAGGCTCGTGCCGATCGGCATCCGGACGTCGACCACCACCGTCTCCGCGTCGTCCGCGGCGAGGAAGGTGAAGGGCACCCGACCGCCGGCGATCATCCCGAGCGAGAAGATCAGCGCCGCCATCGTCAGGGTGGTGACGAGGTAGCGGCGGTCGAGGCACCACCCGATGAGCCGACCGTACGTCTCGATGGCGGGGGCGATGATCCTTCGGTCCCGCCAGCGTCCGAAGCGGTCGGCGAGCGGGATGATTCCGCGTCCGCCGCGGTCCATGCCATCGATGGCGTGACGCATGTGGGCAGGCATCACCACCATCGCCTCGATGATGCTGACGAGGAGGGCGCACGTCACGACCCACGGCAGCGCGCCCATCAGGGCACCGATGCGCCCTTGGATGAAGAGGAGCGGCAGGAACGCCACGATCGTGGTGGTGACGGTCGCGACCACGGGCCAGCCGACCGCCTCGGCGCCGCGGATCGCGGAGTCCTTCGCCGATTCCCCGCCCTCGTGGCGGGTGATGATGTTCTCCGCGACCACGATCGCGTCGTCGGTCAGCATGCCGAGCACGATGAGGAGCCCGAACATCGTCAGCAGGTTCAGGGTGACGCCGAGCAGCATCATCAGGAAGAGCGTGCCGGAGAGCGCCGTCACCAGCCCCACCATCACCCAGAAGGCGACCCGCAGGTTGAGCATGAGCAGGAGCACGAGGAAGACGAGCCCCGCGCCCTGCAGCGCGTTGGTCGAGAGGAGCTCCAGCCGTCCCTCGATGAAGCGGGCGAGGTCGGAATGGAGGTGGAGCTCGCCCGGGAGCGCCTCCGGTCGCGCCGCGCCGAGCCGCCACGCCTCCAGCCGATGCGAGCCCATCAGGCGGTCGACCGCGGAGCCCTCGAAGGGAAGTCCCTGGGCGCCGCGGGCGTAGGCCCGCACCATCTCGGCGATCTTCACCGCGTCCTCGTCGGCGGTCTTGAAGACGGTGAGGCTCACCGCGGGAGAGCCGTTGAAGCGGCGCACGAGCGGGACGTCGGCGAAGCCCTCTTCGACCACCGCGAGGTCGCCGACGCGGATGCTCTCGCCATCGGGACCGGTGCGGACCACGATCGCGCGGATCCGCTCCGCCTCCTCGGCGACGCCGAGGGTGCGGACGTTGATCGTCCCGCCGCTCGAGCGGATCGAGCCGCTCGGCACCTCCCGCATCCAGGCGCCGATGGCGTCGGAGACCGCGGGCAGCCCGAGGCCGTAGCGGAGCGACGCCGCCGGATCGACGTCGATGCGGATCTCCCGCTCGCGGATCCCCGAGAGGAGCACCGAGCCCATGCCCGGGAGGCTGCGGAGGTCGTCGGCGATCGCGCGGATCGTCCGCTTCATCTCCCGCTCGGAGCCATCGCCGTGCAGGGTGAGCATGATCACCGGCAGGTTCGGCTCGAACTCGATGACCCGGATCCGCTCGGCGTCCGGAGGCAGGTCGCGGAGCGACTCGACCGCCTGCTCCGCATCGCGGAGCGCCTTCACGAGGTTGGTGCCGTCCTCGAACTCGACGAGCACCGTCGCCACGCCCTCGGCGATGTTCGAGGTGAGCTGCTTGACGCCCTCGAGGTCCGCGACGGCGTCCTCGACCTTGCGGACCATCGACTCCTCGATCTCGACCGGGGTCGAGCCGGGGTAGGCGACGAGGATGCGGAGCGAGTCGGGGGAGGTCTCGGGGAAGAACTCCCGCCGCATGTTCAAGGCGGCGTAGGTGCCGCCGATGACGAGCGCCGCGGCGAGCAGGTTCGCCGGGACCGGATTGCGGACGCCGAAGCCGGGGAGGCTCACGGGATCCCGCTTCCGTGGCTTGGCGAGGTGGGACCGGCGATGGCGGTCGGCGCCTCGCGTCCGGCGACGACCGGTCGCACCGCGGTCCCGGGCGTGATCGCCCGCGTCGCGTCGAGGAGGATCAGCGACTCGGGGGCGGGATCCTCGGCGAGGACCACCCACTGCGTGTCGGGCACGCCGGACTCCGGCACCGCCCGCTCGAAGGTCCACGCGACCTCGACCGTCCTTGCCCGGATCGTGGGGACGCCGGCCGAGTCCGGCTCGACGACGAGGATCCGACCATCCCGCACCGAGCGGCGCGGCACGGCGATCCGCCGCGAGGGCTCGCCGCAGCGGACGGTGCCGAGGACGAAGGTCCCGGGCACCAGCGCGTCGGGAACCTCCGGCGGCTGCGAGAGCTCCGCGAAGGCGGTAAAGGTCCGGCTGCCGGGGTCATCGACCGGCGAGATGCGGGCGATGACCGCGTCCCACTCCTGCGGGCGGTCGGCGTCGCGCTCGAGGCGGACGCCATCGCCGACGCGGATGAACGCGCGGGCGGAGGAGGGAAGCTTGAGCGGCACCTCGATGCGGGAGAGGTTGACGACCCGCGCCACCCGCCTTCCGGGGGCGACGCTCTCGCCGACCTCGACGTCGACCGAGGCGAGGAGGCCGGCGATCGGGCTCGTGATCACCGCCCGGGCGAGGTTCTGCTCGGCGAGGCGCTTCGATGCCCGCTGCATCTCGAGCTGCGCGGCGAGGCTGCGGCGCCGGGGCAGGACCTGATCCCGCGACTCCATCGACTGGACCATCGACCGCTCGGCGGCGATCAGCGCCTGCCGCGCCCGCTCCGCCTCGCGCTCGATGGCGCCGCCCTGTCGGATCGCCTCCTCGGTCCTCGCGAGTTCCGCGCGGGCGATCTCGACCTCGCTCGCCGCGAGGGCGGCCCGGGCGTTGATCGCGGTCTCCTCGACGTCGAGCCGGGCGCTCTGCGCGTCGAGCTCGGCGAGCATCTGCGCGGCGATCTCCGCCTGACGCCGGAAGTCCTCGGGATCGATCGTCATCAGCTCCTGACCCGCCGTCACCGCGCGACCGGTCCGGACCTCGTCGGGGATCGAGTCGATCACCCCGATCACCTCGGCGGGCACGTCGGCGGTGATCTCGGAGTCGGCGGTCCCGAAGCCGCGGAAGGTCCGCTGGACCTCGACCGGCGACGCCTCCAGCACGACGAGGCGAGGTCGCGCCTCCTCGGCGGGGCGGGGGGTCGGCAGCTCGCGGGTCGCCGCGAGCCAGCTCGCCGCGGCGATGGCGACCACGAGCGACGCGACGCCGACCGAGGTGCGGAAGAGGAGGCTCGCGACGGCGCCGGGACGGGAGGGCATGAAGAAGGCTTCGGTCAGGAAGGCGGCGCGATTGATGCGGTGCGAACGCGGCCGCGATGCGTCCGGCGGGGCAGGGCGGAGATGGTAGCCCCACGCATGGCTCGGGCGGCGGTCGCGCGGCGTGCTACCGTGCGGCCATGAGCGGCGGAACGGATTCACCGAGCGCGGAACCTCTCTCCCGCGGCGACGTCCTGAAGGTCGCGAGGCTTGCCCGCCTGCGGCTTCATCCGGAGCAGGTCGATCGCATGCGGAACGACCTCGCGGCGGTGCTCTCGCACATCGACCGGCTGCGTGGCGTCGACTGCACCGGGGTCGAGCCGATGAACCAGCCTCTCGCCGCCTCGGCGCGGGGCGGCAACCGCCTCGACTCCGACGAGCCGGGCGAGACGCTCGACGTGGAGGCGATCCTCGCGCGTGCGCCGGTCCGCGAGGGCACCTTCATCGCGGTGCCGAAGGTGCTGACCGATGGCGACTGACGCGGACCTCCTCGAGCTGCATGAGCACGTCGCGGCGGTCTCCTCGGGGAGGCGCTCGGCCGAGGAGGGCGTGCGCCTGGTCCTCGACCGCATCGAGCGCCTCGATCGGACGCTCCGCTGCTACCACGAGGTCTTCGCCGCGGAGGCGCTCGCCGCCGGTCGCGAGATCGACCGCCGCGTCCGCTCGGGCGAGAAGGTCGGTCCGCTCGCGGGCGCCTGCGTGGCGGTCAAGGACAACCTCGCGACGCGCCTCGGTCGGACGACCTGCAGCTCGCGGATGCTCGAGCACTGGCGCTCGCCCTACGAGGCGACCTGCGTGGAGCGCCTCGTCGCGGCGGACGCGATCGTGATCGGAAAGACGAACCTCGACGAGTTCGCGATGGGCTCCTCCGGCGAGCACTGCGCCTGGGGCGTCATCCGGAATCCCTGGGATCCGCGCCGCGTGCCCGGCGGCTCCTCCGCGGGATCCGCGGCGGCGGTCGCCGCCGGGCTCTGCCACGTCGCGCTTGGCTCCGACACCGGAGGATCCATCCGCCAGCCCGCCGCGTTCTGCGGCTGCGTGGGACTCAAGCCAAGCTACGGTCGCGTGAGCCGCTGGGGACTGGTCGCGTTCGGCTCGAGCCTCGATCAGGTGGGACCGATCGCCCGCAGCGTGCGGGACGCCTCCCTCGTCCTCGAGGTGATCGCCGGCGAGGATCGACGCGACGCGACCTCCGCGCGGATGCCGGTCGAGCGGCTCGGCGGATCGCTCGAGGAGCCGGTCGAGGGACTCCGCGTCGGGCTTCCCCGCGAGTACCTCTCCGAGGCGAACGATCCGGCGGTCAACGCCGCGGTCCGCCGTGCCGCGGAGGCGCTCGAGGCGGCGGGCGCGACGATCGTCGCGGTGGACCTTCCCCTGACCGAGGTCGGCATCTCGACCTACTACGTCATCGCGCCGGCGGAGGCGTCGAGCAACCTCGCCCGCTTCGACGGCATCCGCTACGGGCATCGCGCGGCGCCGGTCGCCGGCGAGGACCTCGCCGAGCTCTACGCCCGCAGCCGAGGCGAGGGGTTCGGGGACGAGGTGAAGCGCCGGATCATGATCGGCACGTACGTGCTGAGCTCGGGCTACTACGACGCCTACTACCGCCGCGCGCTGCAGGTGCGACGCCTGATCGCGGAGGAGTTCGACCGCGCGTTCGAGCGGTGCGACGTGCTGCTCGGTCCGACCGCGCCGACGCCGGCGTTCCCGATCGGGGCGCAGCAGGATCCGCTCTCGATGTACCTCTGCGACGTCTACACGGTGAACGCGGACATCGCGGGGATCTGCGGCATCTCGATCCCCGCGGGCACCACCGCCGTCGACGGGGCGGCGCTGCCGCTCGCGGTGCAGCTTCAGGCGCCCGCGTTCGCCGAGGGGCTGCTGCTGCGGGCGTCGCGCATGCTCGAGCAGGTCATGGGGACGGTCGGTCTGGCGCCGGCGCGGTAGGCGCCGCCGCGCCAGGCTCGCTCGGCGTCGGCCAGGGCTCGAGCTGCGGCTTCAGTCCCCACTCGTGGACCTCGCGGGCGATCGCCTCGAGGAGCATCTCCTGCTTGCGGGTCTGCGGCAGGAGCAGGCCGATCCTCGCCTTCGCCTCGTAGAGCTTCGGCGGCGTTCCTCGGGTGATGGTCACGAGTCCCGGCTCGTTGCCGGCGGTGATGATCTCGAACTCGATCGACTCGGCGTCCTCGAGCGAAGCGCCCTTGGGCAGGAACCGCGTCTCGACGACCGCGGTCTCGACGTCCTCGCACGCGTCGCCGACCGCGTCGGGGAGGTCGGTCCAGCGACCCTGGGGCTCCGATCGCGGCCCCGGTCCGACCTCGCCTTCGGGAAGCGACTGGAAGACCTCGAGCACCTGCTGGCGCTGACGGGCGTCCAGCACCACCGTCGCCCACTTCGCCTCCGCGGAGCCCGAGGCGTCGTCGAGGCGGTTGAGCGCCGTGGTCGGCTCGGGCGGCGAACAGGCGGCGATGAGGATCGCCGAGGCGGACAGGAGCCAGGTCGAGGGTCCTCGCACGCGGCGAGCATACCTCCCGGTCGCGAGGAGTCGGGAGCCGGGGAACGCCCCCTAGACTCCGCCCTCTCCGGACCTCGCCGAGACCTGCGGAGCGCGTGATCGACCCATGTCCTCGACGCCGACCCCTTCGCCTGATCGAACGCCGAGCGAGCCGATCCGGAGCCGCCGCGAGGGCCTCCGCCGGCTCGCGCCCCGCCGCGGAGGAGATCTGCTGGCGTTCCTGCGCCGGCGGGAGGTCCTCAACGCCGCCTGGTTCGTGCTGCTCGCCGGCGTGATCGGGGTGCTGCTCGACGGGTGGGCAGGAAGCCGTCCGCCGGTGCAGATCGGCCGGGTGGCGCTCGAGGATCACCTCAATCCGATCGACTACGAGGTCATCGACCTCGCGGCGACCGAGGGGGCGCGGGCGGAGAGCCGCAAGGCGGCGCCCCGCATCTACCGGGTCAACGCTCCGGCGATGGATCGCCTGCGGGCGGCGGTCCTCGGTCTTCCCGTCGCGGTGCAGCAGAAGTCGAGCCTCGGGGAGATCGATCCAGAGTTCCGCGAGGACTTTGCCCTGACCGATGAGGTGCTGGCACGGCTGCAGTCCTTCGCGGATGCGCAGGGCGCGTCCGCGGAGTGGCGGGCGAAGACCGACGCGCTGCTGCGGTCGCTCTGGGCGGATGATCCGATGCTCGCCGCCGGCGAGTACCAGCTGTTCGCCACCACCGCGCGGCGCGAGGTGGTGCCTCCTCCGGACGCGGGCTCCACTCAGCCAGTGCCGCTTCGGAGCGCGATCGACCTGTCGGGCATCGGCTCGGCGGTGCTTGATCGGTCCCTCTCCCGCCTCGCCGACCGCGCCGGATTCCCCGCGTCCCTCGTGCCCTCGGTGATCGCGCCGATCCTGCGCGATCCGCCGCCGACGGTCCTCTTCGATGCGGACCTCACCGCGACCGCCGCGGAGCTTGCCGCGATGGGCGTCGCGGAGGTCCGCGTCAGGCATCCGCGGAACCAGGTGATCGTCGCCCGGGGCGACGTGGTCACCCCGGAGGCGTTTGCGCGGCTCGCCGAGTCGATCCGCGCCGCCGACGCGCAGGAGACGCTCTCCTCGCGGATCCTCCGCGTCGTCGGATCGGGCGGACTGGTGGCGGCGATCGCGTCGCTCGTGGTGGCGTACCTGCTCGGCTTCTATCCGTCGCTGCTGCGGAACCACTGGCGGGTCGTCGGGCTCCTCGCGGTGACCTTCGGCGCCGCCGCCATCGGCGTGCTCGGCGCCGTCGAGCTGCCGTGGGGAGGCGCCTTCGGCGCGACCTTCGCGGCGACGGTCGGCGGGCTGACCATCACGCTCTGCTACGACCGTCGGCTCGGCGCCGTCGCCGGCGCGCTCCTCGTCGCGACGATCGCCCTCTCGACCGAGCGGTCGATCGGGTTCCCGGTGGCGATCTACCTCACCGCGATGGTCGCCGTCGCGGGACTCGCCGACGTGCGGGATCGCGCCGCGGTGTTCCGGGCGGGCGCCTACGCCGCGCTCGCGGGCGCGGTGCTCCTGCTCCTGCTCGGGCTCAGCGAGTCGCCGCGCTCGGCCGCGGGATGGCTGCAGGTGCTGACCGAGATGGCGGTCTCCGCGACGGCGGCGATGCTCGCGGCGGTCTTCATCCTCGGCGTGCTGCCGGGCGTCGAGCGCCTCTTCGGCGTCTCGACGGGACTCACCCTCGGCGAGCTGCGGGATCCGCGGCAGCCGCTGCTCCGCCTGCTGCAGGAGCGGGCGCCGGGCACCGCGAGCCACTCGCTGCAGGTCGCCTCGATGGCGGAGGCGGCGGCGGACGCGATCGGCGCGAACGGGCTCCTTGCCTACGTCGGCGCGCTCTACCACGACGTCGGGAAGATCCACAAGCCCGAGTACTTCATCGAGAACCAGCAGGGCGGTCCCAATCGCCACGATCGGCTCAGCCCCGCGATGAGCGTGCTGGTGATCCTCGGGCACGTGAAGGACGGTCTCGCGCTCGCCCGCGAGCACCGTCTGCCGCGGGCGCTCCAGCACTTCATCGAGAGCCATCACGGGACCACCCTCGTCGAGTACTTCTACCGGCAGGCGAAGGAGCGGGCGTCCTCCCTCGGCGAGGAGCCCTCGAGCGTGCAGGAGCACGACTTCCGCTATCCCGGACCGAAGCCGCGCACCCGCGAGGCGGCGATCCTCATGCTCTGCGATGCCTCCGAGAGCACCGTCCGGTCGCTGCACGATCCATCGGCGGCGCGGATCGAGGCGGTGGTCCGCGAGATCGCGACGCGGCGCCTCGAGGATGGTCAGTTCGACGACTGCGCGATGACCTTCCGGGAGCTCCGCGTGGTCGAGGACTCGATCATCAAGAGCCTCGTCGCGAGCCGGCACGCGCGGATCGAGTACCCCGCGCCGCCGCACGCGACGTCCCCGCTGCTCTCGCGGCAGGGAACGGGCTGACGACGCCGCCGATCGCGAGCGTCCGCCGCTGCGGCACGCCCATCGCAAGACCGCGGGTCGCCGTGGCGGTGAACCAGCGACCCGATCTTCGCGGCATGGACTCGACGACGCCCGCCGTCATCACGCGGAATCGGACCGCTCGGTGGGTGGTCTGATGCACGAACTCCTCGGCGATCCAGAGCGGCGTGCCCGCGAGCCCGAGGCGCGTCGCGACCGTGACCTCGTCGAGCGGTCCGCCGCCCTCGATCGTCGGGCACTGCCACATGCCCGCCCAGAGTCCCTTCTCCGCCCGCTGCTCGAGCCACACCCGTCCGCGGGCGTCGCGGAGAAGGACCGCGTGGTGCACCACGACCCGCCGGGCGGCGCGGGTCTTCGGTCGCGGGAGGAGGTCCTGGCGCTCCTCGGCTCGGGCGACGCAGCCGGTTCGGAGCGGACATCGATTGCACGCCGGACTCGTCGGCGTGCAGACCGTCGCGCCGAGCTCCATCAAGCCCTCGTTGAGGCGGGCGGGATCCTCGGCGACCTCGACCAGCCGGTCGGCGAAGGACCAGCAGTGACGCGACGCCTGCGGCGAGTCGATCGCGTGCTCGATCCCGCCGAGCCGCAGGATCACCCGGGCGACGTTGCCGTCGACGAGGGAGGTTCGGCGACCGAACGCGAGCGACGCGATGGCGCCGGCGGTGTAGCGCCCGATGCCCGGAAGGCGCCGGAGGTCCTCGGGATCCTCCGGCATCCGACCGCGGTGCTCCGCGACGACCGCGCGGGCGGTCTGGTGCAGCAGCTTCGCCCGGCGGTAGTAGCCAAGTCCTTCCCACTCGGCGAGGACCTCGTCGAGGGAGGCCGAGGCGAGCGACTTCAGCGAGGGAAACCGCCGGAGGAATCGAGGAAACCGCTCGGCGATCCGGGAGACCTGGGTCTGCTGCAGCATGACCTCGCTGACGAGGACCCGGTAGGGGGTGCGCCGGCGGCGCCAGGGAAGGTCGCGGGCGGCGGAGGCGAACCATCGCTCGATCGACCGCGCGACCTCGCGGTCGGTCGCGGCGCCCTGGGAATCGTTGCGGGGATCGGCGGCGACCGCTACGCTCCTTGCTTCCTCGCCGCGGGATCCGCCGGTCGATGCTCGACGGACCCTCCGGCCCGTCGGGGCAGTGGCGAAGGAAGCTCCTGGAGATCCGCGCATGGCGAAGATGTTCTACACCGCCGAGGAAGTCGCCGAGAAGCTCGGCAAGTCCGTCGAGCAGGTCCTCGAGATGGCGAAGCGGGGGCAGATCCAGGAGTTCCGTGACCGCGACAAGGTCATGTTCAAGGTCGATCAGATCGACCTCCTCGCGGGCGACGAGAGCGAGCCGAGCATCCCGCTCGCCCTCGACGACAGCGGCGAGAGCTTCGCGGCGATGACCAAGACCCAGCCCGCGAGCGCCTCCGAGCCGCTCGACCTCAGCGGGACCGGGATGACCGTGGTCGACTCCAACGCGAGCGGCACCGGGATCGGTCTCGCCGACTCTGGCAGCAACGCCTCGCGCATGCCCCCGACCAAGGGCGACACCAGCGCCCTCATGGACCTCACCCGCGAGAGCGAGGAGACCTCGCTCGGCGCGGAGCTCCTCGAGGAGGTCTACTCGAGCGAGGAGAACGTCGAGCTTCCGGCGGGAAGCAGCGGTCTCTTCGAGCCGGTCGAGGGCGACATCGCCGCGCCCGCCTCGATCGGTGGTCGTGCTCCGGAGCCCTTCGTCCCGATGCTCGCCGCGGCGAGCGTCGAGCAGGTCGAGCCGGGATGGTCGGGGCTCGCGGCCGGTCTGATGGTCGGCGTCCTCATCGCGGCGGTCTTCCTTGCGTTGGCGGCGTTCGCGGTCGCCACGGGCGGCTCCGCGGGCATCGCCACCTCCTTCGCGGGCAACATGCTCGCGTGGGCGGGGGGTCTCGTCGGGATCACCCTCGTGTGCGGCGCGGCGGGCTTCTTCATCGGTCGCGCGTCGGAGTGATGAGCCGCCCTGATGCCGCTGGGCGGTCGCTGGGCGAACTCCGCCGGGGACCGATCGCGGCGCCTGCCGCCTCCCGGTCCGCGCGGCTTCCGGAGCGTCGAACGTGCCGCTGACCCGATACGGGCTTCGGGAGTGGATGCTCGCGGCGGTCATCGCCGCGGCGATCGCGGTTCCCGCTGGGCTCGTGGGGCTGTGGTGGCTGGTGGGGGTCGCGGCGGTCCTCTTCCTCGCCGTCGCGTGGTTCTTCCGTGATCCGCCCTTTCGGCGCCCCGCGGATCCCGATCCGAGGGCGATGGTCAGTCCAGCGGACGGGAAGGTCACGGCGGTCTTCGTCGATCCTTCTCATCCGGGCGCCGAGGGCGGACCGGCGCTCGTGATCCGCATCTTCCTGAGCGTCCTCGACGTCCACGTGAACCGTGCGCCCGCGGGGTGCACCGTCACCGCGCTTCACCACGCGCCGGGCAAGTATCTCGACGCGCGGACCGAGGAGTCGGCGCGGGTGAACGAGTCGAACCTGGTCCGCCTTCGGCTCGACGACGGTCGACCGATCGCGGTGCGGCAGGTCTCCGGGGCGATCGCCCGGCGGATCGTCTGCCCGCTCGCGGTGGGGGACCGCCTCGAGCGCGGTCAGCGCTTTGGCATGATCAAGTTCGGCTCGACCACCGAGCTGATCATCGGCCGACCCGACGACCATGAGCCGGCGGTGCGGGAGGGCGACCGCGTCGTGGGCGGCGTCACCATCCTCGCGCGACCTCGCTAGGCAAGGGGACCGCTCAGGCGGCGGCGTCCCATCCGCCCTCCTCGTGGGCGTCGGTTGCCTCGTCGGGCCACTGCGGCTTCGAGCGGTGATGGATGCGGACGATCGACGCCATCTGCGCGGCGAGGATGCTCCGCATCAGGTCGAGCGTGGCGGCGGCGCCCTCGCGGAACGCCTCGCGGCGGTCGCGGAAGAGGACCACCACCGCGAGGCACTCGCCCTCGTGATGGCATCCGAAGCTCACGACCTCCTGGTCCTTCAGCGGCTCGCCCTCGGGTCCGACCGACTCGACGAACTCCGCGACGTCGGTGAAGCGGAGGATGCCGGTCTGTCCCGCGACCTGCGGACAGACCTGCTCCGCGATGCGGTCGAGGACCACCGAGATCGAGGCGCGGGGAATGCGGTAGTTGACGTAGGCGCCGAGACCCCACTTGCTGCCGCCGTTGTTGAGGAACACCGCGGCGTTGGTGGGACCGGTCTTGGTCAGCAGGTACTCCATCGCGGTGCGGAGCAGGCTCTCGACCTCGAGCTCCTGCCGCAGCAGCGTGCGGAACTCGCTCGAGAGCACCGCGTCCTCCACCTGCCGGACGGTCTCGGCCCGCGCCTGGTCGAGGTCGCCGCGCGCCTCGCTCGCGGCTCGATCCGCCTCGTGGCGTGCCGCGTTGAGCTGCCGGCAGACGAGGCGCCAGCGGGCGAGCCGGCGCTGCGAGCGGCGGATCGTCTCCTGTCGGCGGCTCGCCGCGTCGAGGCGGAGCGCGAGCTCCTCCTCGCGGAGCGGCAGGGAGAGGATGTCGTCGAAGCCGATCCGCATCGCCGCGACGGTCTCGGCGACGGACGCAGACTCGGCGAGCCAGACCGCCGTCGCCGAGGGATCGCGCTCGCGGAGCGCCTCGATGAGGCCCTCGCAGACGCTCGGCGGGAACGAGTCGTCGATGATCAGCAGGTCGTAGGAGCCCTCGCGGAGCGTCGCCGCGGCGCGGCGGGCGTCGCTGCGGGTCTCGCAGGGGATGCCCATCGACGAGAGGCGGCGGCGGGCGTTGGCGGACAGGGTCGGACGGCCAGTGACGAGCAGGGCGCTCCGCGTGGCGGGGCGATGCGGCGTCGTGCTGGCTCCCTCAGTTCGGATGTCGGCGTTCATGGGCTCCTCCTCCGCCACCGGCATCGGATCAAGGAGGACCTCGATTGAGCGCTTGACGCGTGGACCCCGAGGTTCGAGCCACATCGTTCGGTCTGCGCGGGTCGCGCCAGTGCCGCGGGGCGAGGGCGCCGGACGCGGGCTCACCGCGACGCTCCCCGCAGGATGACGCGAAGCGACTCGATCTCGAAGGGCTTGCGGAGCACCTCGGCACCCTGCCTTCGCGCGGCGAGCAACCGCTCCTCGTCGGCGGCGCCTCCGGTCACCACGATCCGCATGTCGGCGAGCTTCGGGCGGCGACGGATCCTCCCGCAGGCGTCGGCGGCATCGAGGTCCGGGAGCCCCACGTCGAGCAGCAGCACGTCCGGCGCGAGCGACGCCAGCTCGAGGCCCGCCTCCAGCGCCGTCGTCGCCGGAACGAGCCGCCAGCCCGCGTCGTCCGCGAAGGTCTCGCCAAGGCGGTCGAGCAGATGCGCGTCGTCGTCGACCACGAGCAGCGTCCGGCGACCGAGACCGAGGGCATCGAGCGGGATCTCGTTCTCGCGCATGAACCGCACGAGCTCCGCGCGGGGGATGCGGCGGAAGCGGGATCCGGGAACCCGAAAGCCCGACAGGCGTCCGCTGTCGAAGCAGCGGATGATCGTCTGCTGCGAGACCTTGCAGAGCACGGCGGCCTCGCCGGTGGTGAAGATCGTCTTCTCCCGCAGGTCCTCGATCGGGGGCGTCTCGTCCATGGTTCCGTCGACTCCGTCCCGCGGAATGCCCGCGCACGCCGCGGGTGGGGAAGGGATCGACCGGAAGATGGGGTGACTTCGGGGACGGCGTCGAAGTTGACGAGGGTGCGTTCCGGGCGGTCGGGGCGGGTGGGGCGGAACGGCGAGATCGGGCACTCCGCGGGGGCACTCCGCGTGGCGGCCGCGCGCCGCGGGGCGCGAGCCTCGGCACGGGAGGATCGCGTTACCGGTCCTCGGGATGCCGCGCGTTCCAGATGGAGACCGCCTCGGGCTCGCGCGGATAGCACGCGGCGAGATGGAGCGGGTCGGTCGCCTCGCCCGCGGCGAGCCGCCGCTCGCCGAGTTCGAGAAGGACGCCGGCATCGAGGCATGGCGGCTCGGGCGCGGGCATGCCGAGCCCCGCGAGCTCGGCGAGGACCTCGATCGACTGATGCTCGTCGGCGACGAGCGCCTCGGGGGCGGTCGCCCGCCATGCGGCGCCCTGCGCCGCGAGATCGGCGCTCCGCCACGTCGCGGCGGGTCGAAGGTCGCGCCAGCCGACGGCGGTGGGCGCGACCTCGACGGCGTGGAGCCAGGCGGAGTCCCGCTTCGACGCGGCGACCACCATCACCCGGCGGAGGTCGGATTGGCGGCGCCGACACTCGGCGGCGACGAGGGTCGAGGGCACCTCGACGACTGGAATCGAGAGCGCCTCCGCGAGTCCCTTCGCCGTCGCGACCGCGATGCGGAGCCCCGTGAAGCCGCCGGGACCGATCGAGACGATCACGACCGAGAGGTCGCGGGGGCGGAGGTCCGCGCCCCGCACGAGCTCGTCGATCGCGGGCACGAGCGGCTCGCGGCGGCGGTCGCCATGCTCGAACTCCGAGACTCGGATCGCGCCGTCCCGTCCGCGGAGCGCGACCCCGCCGCGGCGCGAGGACAACTCGATCGCGAGCGAGCCCACCCGAGCCATCGGATCAGCCGGCACGCTCGGCGTCCTTCCGCGGCGCCTCCTCGCTCGGCAGCGGGATCGCCGCAAGCGGCACCGCCTCCATGGCGGCGTCCTCCGCGGAGGGAGGTGGCAAGGAGAGATCCACCACCCACGCCGCGCCGCGGGCGTGGTCGCTGTTGAGCATGAGGAGTCCTGGGCAGACCGCCTCGGCGCCGGTCTCCGCGTGCCCGTGACCGACGCAGATCAGCGAGACGCCCCACGCCTCGGAGAGCGCCGCGACCTGCTTGGGATCATGCCCGCGACCCCAGGTCATGAGGTACGCCGCGCCCCACGGCGGGGCGTAGTCGGCGTCCTTCAAGTCGCGGTCGAGGACCGCCGGATCGAATCGCGGCATCGCGAGCGGCGAGGGGATCGAGTGGCTGCAGAGGATGCCGGACTCGGTGCGGAGCGCCAGCGGCATCGACCGCACGAAGCGCCCGATCGCGTCGGCGACGTCGTCCGCACGGTCGCCGAACGCCCAGTCGAGCCCGTCGTCGAAGAGCGCCACGTTGTCGCCGGCGCCCTTGCTCACCGCGTCGCCCCGCATCTGCGAGAGCTCGTGGTTCGCGAGGAGCGGATGGACCTGTCCGGGATGGCGCACCACGAGCTCTGCGATCCGCCCCACCATGCGGTGGCTCAGGTCGACGCCGTTGACGAGCCGGTCGCCGTGGATCAGCTCCTGCAGGATCACGTGGCGGTCGGCGCCGCGCTCGGGACGGGCAAGGGCGAGGATCTTCTGGAGGTTGATCGGATTGTCATGCAGGTCGCCGGTGACCACGAGGCGACCCTGGGCGGGCAGGTGCACGGTCGCGCCGCGGCGGCGCGGATCCGAGCGCATCGCCGCGGAGGCGCGGTCGAGGAGATCGCAGGTCGCCCCGGCGTCCTTGAGCGCCTCGCTCACGGAGCGACCACCGCGACGAAGGGGACCTCGCCCGCCCCCGTCGCGGTCTCGACGCGGAGGAAGGTCTCGATCGCCCCGGAGGTGCCCGGCTTCGGGGTGACCGTCATCGAGATCACCACCGAGTCCGTTCCCACGGGTCGGGTGCCGGTGATCGCGAGCTCGAGGTCCGGCGAGGCGATCGTGGCGGCACGCACGTCGCGGAAGTTCGGGCGCTCGATGCGACCTCGACCCTTCGGGTTGTAGTGGTCGAGCTGCACCTCGAAGGAGGTCGCCTCGCCGGCGCGGATCGTCCCGAGGCTCACGAGCTGGTCGGAGAGGATCCAGAAGCGGTCGTACCGCGCCATGTCCGCCTTGGTGCCGGTGCACTCATGGCGGATCCGGAGCGGCACGATCGGGCAGTCGGGGTGATCGGTGACGACGATCCACCACAGCGGCATCTTCTCGCAGGCGAGTCCGGCGGTCGTCCAGTTGATCGACTGCGCCGCGGCAGGTCCCGACGGCGCCGGATCGGCGAAGACCGGCGGGCGTCCTCCCGCGGAGAGGATCGTGAAGGGGCGACCGTCGATCGAGGTGAGGCGGACGGTGCCGCCGACCTTCCCGGCGAGGGCGTCGACGAACGGCGGCTCGACGCGGATCGGCAGGGTGACGTCGCCGGAGATCGTCGCGACGAGGGGACGCGGCGCGCCATCGAGCACGATGTTCACCGTGGCGTCCTTGACGCCCGGGGTCTTCGGGGCGTCGAACTGCGCCTCGAGCTCGAGCGAGCCCTGCGCGGGGATCGTCTTGCCGACCACGTCGGTCACGGTCGTGCAGCGGCAGCTCGGGCTCGCCGCCCGCACGCGGAGCTGCATCGGACCATCGTTGACGATGCGGAAGGTGCGGCGATGCACCGATCCCGGCGCCACGACTCCGAGGTCGAATCGGCTCGGCTCGAGGCGGATCGGCGCCTCCGGCGTCGGCGACGGAAACCTCCCTCGACCTGGCTCGGTGGGCGCGATGCCGGGCGGAGGCGGAGGACCTTGCTGGATCGTCGCGGACCCCGCGGGCAGCGACAGGCAGCACGCGAGGATGACCCCGACGGAGGCATGAAGGGCGGGCATCAGCGGAGTGTAGTCGGCGCCCGCGCTGCAACGGCGCTGGGTCTCCTCCGTACCATCCACGCATGACCTCGTCGGGCCCCGACGCCGCGGTGGACCTCATCGACCTCCGGAAGCGCTACCGCGGCGTGGAGGCGCTCCGCGGCGCCTCGATCCGCGTCGAGCGGGGAGAGATCTTCGGGCTGCTCGGTCCCAATGGCGCGGGCAAGAGCACCTTGGTCAAGATCCTGCTGACCCTCGTGCGCCGGACCGGAGGAGGGGGCACGGTGCTCGGCGCTCCGCTCGGGGACCGCGAGACCCTCGCGAAGGTCGGGTATCTCCCGGAGAACCTCCGCTTTCCCGACTACCTCACCGCTCGACAGGCGCTCGACTACTTCGGGGCGCTCGCCAAGGTTCCGCGGATCGATCGCCGGCGGCGCGGCGGCGAGCTCCTCGAGCTCGTCGGAATGCGCGACTGGGCGGACCGACCGGTCCGGACCTACTCGAAGGGGATGCGGCAGCGGGTGGGGCTCGCGGTCTCTCTCGTGAGCGACCCGGAGCTCCTCGTCCTCGACGAGCCCACCGACGGCGTTGATCCGATCGGCCGCAAGGAGATCCGCGACGCGCTGCTGCAGGCGGCATCCACGCGAAGCGTCCTCCTCAACAGCCACCTCCTGAGCGAGGTCGAGGCGATGTGCGGTCGCATCGCGATCCTGAACCAAGGGCAGGTCGTCGCGCAGGGACCGATCTCGGAGCTTGCCGGCGACGAGCGGCATGACGTCGAGATCGCCGGCAGCGGGCAGCCGCTGCCCGGCGGGCTGACCTCGCTCGTCGAGTCGATGGGCGGCACGTGCGCGGCGGGAGCGGAGGGATGGCACCTGCGGATCCCGCGGCGCGACGCCGCGGAGGTGCAGCCGATCGTCGACGCGGCGCGGGCGGCGGGACGGGTGATCACCTCGCTGCGGGCGAGCCGCGCGAGCCTGGAGGAGCTCTTCGTGCGGACCGTCTCGGACGCGGGCGGCGGACGCCCCGGCGGCGTCCTCTCCGGACGCGGGAGTGGACGCTGATGCAGACCGGCGCGATCCTCCTCGACTCGCTGCGGCTCCTGCGGAGCCGGAAGCTCTTCTGGATCTCGCTCGGCATCTCCGTCGTGGTGATGCTTGCCTACGCCTCGATCGGCTTCGGCGAGAATGGCCTGAGCCTCTTCTTCGGCGCCTGGGAGCTCGAGGACCCGTTCTTCACGAAGGGAAGTCCCTGGTCGCGGGCGCTCTACCTCGGTCTCTTCTCGAACATCGTGGTGACCGTCTGGCTGACGTGGGCGGCGACGATCCTCGCGCTCGTCTCGACGAGCTCGGTCTTCCCCGACTTCATGAGCGCCGGCTCGATCGAGCTCGTGCTGTCGAAGCCGATCTCCCGCGTGCGGGTCTTCCTCGTCAAGTACCTCGGCAGCCTGCTCTTCGTGCTGCTGCAGGTGCTGGTCTTCTGCACCGGCGTCTTCATCTGCGTGGGCGTGCGGCTCGACGAGTGGCTCTGGTCGATCTTCGCGGCGGTCCCGCTGGTGACGATCTTCTTCTCGTACTTGTATGCCTTCAACGTGCTGATGGGTCTCCTCACCCGCAGCGGGCTCGCGGCGCTCCTCTTCACCGCGGTCTTCTGGTTCCTCCTGTTCGCGGTGCAGTCCGGCGAGGCGGCGCTGGGCGGCATCACCCGCGAGCAGCAGGTGCGGATGGAGGCGCTCGAGAAGCGCGTCGTCGAGCAGGAGACCCGCCTCGAGCGCCTCGCCGCGTCGGAGCGCCCGAGCGACCAGCGGGCGAAGGAGCGGGTCGCCACCGAACTCGAGGCGAACCGGACCCGCCTCGCCGAGGATGCCCAGCGGCTCGACACGATCCGCCGCTGGCATGGTCCCTTCGAGACCTTGATGGCGGTGCTCCCCAAGAACCAGGAGACCATCGGTCTCCTCGATCGCTGGCTCGCGCCGGATGCCCGGTACACCTTCACCGAGCTGATGCTCGGCGACTACCGGGAGGACCCGAAGCCCGCCGAGCCGCCCGCGGCGGAGGGCGACGAGGCGGCGGAGCCGTCGCCTGACTCCGACCGCGAGAGGCGCCGCGCGGAGCGGCGTGACGTCGATCGTGAGGCGACTCGACGCGTCGAGTCGGATCTCCGCTCGACCTCGGCGCTCTTCATCGTCGGCACGAGCCTCGCGTTCGAGGCGGTGATCCTCGCGCTCGCCGCCTGGATCTTCGCGCGCCGCGACTTCTGATCGGCGCGATGCCTCAGGTCGTGGACAGAGGGGTCTCGCCGGCGAGCTCGCGGCTCCGCTGCGCCGCGGCGGCGACCGCGTCGGAGACCGCGGGACCAAGTCCCCACCGCTCGAACTGCTCGAGCGCCGCCGCGGTGGTGCCGCCGCGGCTCGTCACCGCGTCCCGCAGCCGCTCCGGCTCCGCGCCATCCTCGACGAGCATCGCGCCCGCGCCGCGGATCGTGCGGGAGACGAGCGCCCGCGCGACCGCCGGGGGAAGACCGAGCGACCGCGCAGTCTCCTCGAGGCACTCGGCGAGGCGGAAGATGTAGGCAGGTCCCGAGCCGCTGAGCGCGGTCACCGCGTGGAAGTGACGCTCGGGGATCTCGACCACCTCGCCGATTCCCTCGAAGAGCCGCCGCACGTAGGCGGCGTCCTCCGGGGAGACGCCGGCGTCCGAGGCGATGGCGGTGATGGCGAGCCCGAGGCGAGCCGGAACATTCGGCATCGCGCGGGCGACGCGGGTCGTGCGACCGGCGTCGGCTCGGATGCGGACGATGGGAAGACCCGCCATCACCGAGATCAGCAGGCGATCGCCAGGATGACCCGCGAGCGACGCCGCGACGTCGCCCCACGCCTGGGGCTTCACCGAGACGACCGCGCGCGGAGCGGCGCTCCAGTCGGAGGCGTCGCGGGCGATCCGGCATCCGAGCCGCTCGGCGCGTCCGCGGGCGCCCGGATCCGGCTCGACGACCACCACCTCGCGGGGATGCAGCAGTCGGCGGCGGACGGCGCCCTCCACGATCGCGCTCCCGAGGTTGCCGTACCCGAAGATCGCGACCGTCAGCGGATCGTGGTGCATGGCGGGAGGATCGGCGCCGCGCGCGGGGCTGTCAATCGAGCGGGCGGCGGGACTACACTGCCGCCCGATGGCCGCGACCGCCTACGCAGGCTCCTACGTCCTCGACTTCGAGGAGCCGATCACCGCGATCGAGTCCCGCCTCGCCGAACTGGAGGTTGCCGGCGGCGACCCCGTGGTCGATCGCCAGGTCCGCGATCTCCGCGCCGAGCGGGACCGCCTGCTCGCCCGCATCTACGCCTCGCTGACGCCCTGGCAGACCGTCAAGGTCTCCCGCCATCCGGCGCGTCCGCAGAGCACCGACTTCATCGAGATGATCTGCCGAGACTTCGTCGAGCTGCACGGCGACCGGCAGTTCGCCGACGACCGGGCGATCGTGACGGGACTGGGTCGCATCCGCTCCCACAAGGTGCTGGTGGTGGCGCACCGCCGCGGTCGGACGACCAGCGAGAAGATCGCCTGCAACTTCGGCTGCGCCCATCCGGAGGGCTACCGCAAGGCGCTCTCGAAGATGCGCCTCGCGGAGAAGTTCCGCCTGCCGATCGTCACGCTGATCGACACCAAGGGCGCCTACCCCGGCGTCGGCGCGGAGCAGCGGGGGCAGGCCGAGTCGATCGCCCGCAACCTGATGGAGATGAGCCGGCTGCGGACGCCGATCGTCTGCGTGGTGATCGGCGAGGGCGGATCGGGCGGTGCGCTCGGGATCGGCGTCGGCGACCGGGTCGCGATGCTCCAGCACGCGTGGTACTCCGTGATCAGCCCCGAGGGATGCGCGGCGATCCTCTGGAAGCAGGCGAACGAGCAGACCAACTCGCTCGCCGCCGCCTCGCTGCGGCTGACGGCGCGGGACAACCTCGAGAACGCCCTGATCGACGACGTCATCGGGGAGCCGCCCGGGGGAGCCCACCGGGATCCGAAGGCGGCGGCGCTCGCGCTGCAGGAGTGGATCGTCGAGCAGCTCAACGACCTCGTCCGCCTGAAGCCCGAGACCCTCGTGCGACGGCGGTTCGAGAAGTTCCGGACGATCGGCATGGTCAGGGGCGGGGTCGAGGGCGCGACGGGCGGTCCGGTCACCGCCGGTCCGAGCGGCGTGATCGTTGACCCATCCGAGGCGAGCGGCTAAGGTCCGCCCTCGCTCGCCCCGTCCCTTCTTCCGTAATCCGCCGTCGCCGCGGTCCCGCCCCGGTCCCGCCCCGGTCCCCCCCGGTCCCCCCCGGTCCCCGATCGTGCGCCTCGGCGGTGCTCGCAGCCCGCACGGAGAACCGTGAACGTGTCGAAGTCCGCGTCCCGCTCCTCCGCCGCCAAGCGTCCATCCGGGTCGGCGAGCAAGTCCTCGGGCGGCAAGTCCGCTCGCCCGGTCGCGCGTCCGATGACGAAGGCGGTGGCGGCACGCAGCACGAAGGGCGGTTCGTCGGCGCCGCCGCGGGCGAAGAAGGAACCGGTGGGGAAGTCGTCTGGCAAGAAGCCTCTCCTCAAGGCGAAGGGCTCCGCGAAGCCGCCGGTGCCGGCGAAGGGCAACGCTGCAAGGAAGTCCGCGGTCCTGGCGGGCGCCAAGGGCGCGGCGACCAAGGCTCCGGGCAAGTCCGTCAAGGCGCCGGTGGTCGCGGCGAAGCCCGCGGCGGCGGCGTCCCCCGCGAAGCGCGGGGCGGAGGTGAAGGGCAAGACCGGCGCGGCTCTGAAGCAGCCGGTCGCCCCGGTGGGCTCGAGCAAGAAGTCGAAGGCAGGCTCCGCGAAGGAGTCGGGCGCGGCGCCGCGTTCCGTCGCGGCGGCGGCGATCGCCAGCCTCAATCAGCCGAGGAACGCGCAGGGTTACGTCTTCATCAACGGCCGGCGGGTGCGGATGATCTCGACGAAGGGACTCACCCTCCCGAAGAAGTCGAAGTCCGCGGCGACCGCGGCGGCAGCGCCGGCGGCGCCGGACGACGAGAAGATCCGGTCGATCCGCACGAAGTTGACTGACGACGAGCTCGGGAAGTACCGGGAGCTCCTCCTCGAGAAGCGGCGGGAGCTCGTCGGCATGCTGAGCGGGATGGAGGAGGAGGCGCTGCGATCGAGCGGCGGCAACCTCTCGAACATGCCGCTGCACATGGCGGACGTCGGCACCGACACCTACGACCAGGACTTCACCCTCGGCATGGCGGAGACCGAACGAAAGCTGCTCGCGGAGATCGACGCGGCGTTGGGTCGGATCACCAACCGCACCTACGGCGTCTGCCAGATGACCGGCAAGCCGATCCCGAAGGCCCGCCTCGCCGCCAAGCCCTGGGCGAAGTACACCATCGAGGCTGCTCGGATCGTCGAGTCCACGCAGGGGCGGTGATGACCGTTGCTCGAAAGGTGGATCCGAGCGGCGGAGGATCGCCCCCCCGGGACCTCGCCTGGCGGAGCCCGCGGGCGTGGCTGGTCCTGCTGGTGACCTTTGCCCTCGGGCTCGCGGCGGACCTGTCGACCAAGTCCTGGGCGTTCGCGAACGTCGCGGAGGCACCGGTGGATCTCCCGGTCGGCGCCCTGCTCGACGATCCTCACTACCGGCTCCCGTGGCACGAGGGCGTGAGGGCGATTCCCCCGGACCTTCTCGACTTCCACCTCGTGCTGAACCAAGGCGCGGTGTTCGGTCTCGGGCAGCAGCGGCGCACGGTGTTCATCATCCTGACCGTGGTCGCGATCGGCGCCGGACTCGCGGTGTTCGGATTCTGGACCGGTCGCCGCGCGACCGGGTCGCACGTGGCGATCGGTCTCGTCCTCGCGGGCGGCGTCGGCAACCTCCACGACCGCGTGCTGTACGGCGCGGTCCGCGACTTCCTGCACTTGTTTCCGCGTCGTGATCTGCCCTTCGGATGGCGCTGGCCGGGCGGCAGCGCCGAGTGGTTCCCGTGGGTCTTCAACGTCGCGGACATGCTGCTGCTCGCGGGCATGGCGATCCTCCTTGTGCAGGCGTGGCGGGCGGACCGCGCCGAGCGGCGGGTCGCGGCGATCGCGGACCCGTAGCGCTCGCTCACCCGGCCCCAAGGACCGTGATTGGTCGGAGGTGTTCCGGTCCCAACGCCTCCGGCAGCGCGTCGAGCGGGATCGCGCTCGTCTGGTCGAATGGACCCACCGCGGTGCGGCGCAGCCACGCGCAGTGCCCGCCGGTGCCGAGGGCGACGCCGAGGTCGCGGGCGATGCTTCGGATGTAGGTGCCCTTGCCGCAGTCGATCGAGAGCTCGACGATCGGATACTCGTAGCGGACGACCTCGATCCGGTCGATCCGCACGATGCGCGGCGGCATCGTCGGAGCGTCGCCTTGACGGGCGAGCCGATACGCGCGACGCCCGCCGATCTTGATCGCCGAGAACGCCGGCGGAATCTGGATCACCTCGCCCTGCATCGCGTCGAGCGCCGCGCGGATCCGCTCGATCGACGGGCGTTCGGCGTGGATCTCGCGCCGCTCGCCCTCGCGGTCGTCGGTCGTGGTGAAGGCGGCGAGATCGACGCCGGTCTCGTAGCGCTTCGCGGCGCCCACCACCTGCTCGAGCAGCCGCGTCGCCGCGCCGACGCCGACCACGAGCACGCCGGTCGCGAGCGGATCGAGCGTGCCTCCGTGCCCGACTCGGACCTTGCCGTGCGACCGGAGGCGGCGTCGGACCGCCGCCACGACCGCCATGGAGGAGGGACCTTCTGGCTTGTCGAGCACGACGAAGCCGCTCGGGCGCGACGCGGTCGACTCGTTCTGGTTGTCGCCGCCGCGCATCGGGGTAGACTACGCCGTCCCGGACAGGTGTCCGAGCGGCTGAAGGAGCAGCACTGGAAATGCTGTGTACGGGTAACCGTACCGTGGGTTCGAATCCCACCCTGTCCGCTGTCTCCCTCGCCCGCGGTGGGCTGGGTGTTCCTCCGGGCCGGCGGACCGCCTCGGCGGTCCGACATCTCGACGCGACCACGGCGCGAGGTCCGGCCGTGGTGCATGACGGGCTATAGCGCAGCTTGGTAGCGCGCTTGACTGGGGGTCAAGAGGTCGGCGGTTCAAATCCGCCTAGCCCGATGGACGGGAGCCGCACGCGGCTCCCGTCTTCCGTTGGGGCGAGGAAGAGCACTCGCTGCTCAAGGTTCACGCGGCCGACGTCGTGCGGGCGTCCTCGCGATGAGGACGCAGCTCGCAGGTCGGTGCGGGATCCAGCCGTGGATGCGGCAGGTGGGGAGCGTGCCATGGACGGAGGGCGTTGGTCCAGATGTCCCGCCACTGCGCGGTGGGCACGTGGCTCGGGCGACGCTCGAGGCGCTCGCGCATCCATGAGACGACGCGACCGCAATGCCACGCAAGGTTGGCGACCCAGAGCCCCGCGATCCCGCGTCGCTTCGCGAAGTAGCGGGCGCGGGAGACGTAGAGGTAGCCGGGAGGTCGCCGTCGTGCCCGGATGCTCGAAGGGACGTCGTTCGCGGCGCCTTCGAGATGGACGATGGTCGCCTCGGGGCAGTGACCGATGGTCCAGCCTGCCTGCCGCATGCGCCGACCGAGATCGGGGTCGTCGAAGTAGAGGTAGTAGCCCTCGTCGAAGGTGCCGACCTGACGCAGGGCGTCGGACCTGACCATCGCCGCGGCGAAGCTGGTCCAGTCGTAGGGACCCCGGTGGTGGGGCAGCGGACTGGAGGTCCGCCATCCTCCGAGGAGCCGATCGAGGGGACCGGTGCTCGCCGCGCGGAGGAACTCGCTCACGGGCGAGGGATCCCGGAAGCAGCTGACCTGCGGCGATCCGTCGAGACCGACGAGGTGGGGTCCCATGGCGCCCACGTCGGGTCGAGCGTCCATGGCGTCGATCAGCGTCGCGATCGCGCCTTCGCGGACGATCGTGTCGCTGTTGAGCAGCAGGAAGTACTTCGGAGGGGTGGACCAGGCGAGGGCGGGATCAAGGATCGCGTTGTTGCCGCCGGTGAATCCGCGGTTCGGCGAGATGACCCGCAGCCAGACCCGCTCCTCCCATCCCTCCTCGATCACGACCCTCCGGAGCCGCTCGGCGACGTCGCCGCCGCTCCCGTTCTCGCAGATGGCGACCGCGACGCCCGGCAGGCGCATCACCTGCGGCATCAGTGACCGGAGGCAGTCGATGGTGAGGTCGGCGACGCGGTAGACCACGATCACCACCAGCAGCCGAAGCGGCTGGGGCGGCGGGACGATCACGCGCTGCTCCCCACGGGACGGCCGACTCCCAGCACCTCGCGGTAGTGCGCCGCGAGCTGGTCCCAGGCGCGGTCCTCCGACCACTCGGGGACGAGGCTCCTCGCCGGATCGGTCCCGAGTCGGATCATCGGCTCGGAGAAGTCACGCTGCGTCGCGAGCGCGACGGCGCAGGCAAGCCCAAGCCGCGGGCGCATCGCCTCGGCGAGCCGCTCGGTGAAGCGACCTTGGCTCTCGACGTAGCCACTCGGGGAGATTCGCGTCGCGTTCGCGAGGGCGCCTCGTCGCTCGAGGAAGGCGAGGTAGCAGCCGGCAAGCAGGTCCGCATGAATGTTGTCCCGCACGTAGTCGGGCGTGTTCACCGAAGGCGTCGCGCCGTTCGCCCAGTTCTTCATCAGATAGGCGACGAACCGCGGCTCCTCCAAGGGACCAAACGGATTGGGGATCACGAACTTGCCGAACTCGAGACCACGTCGCCGGGCGTAGTAGGCGATGACCTGCGAGGTGACCGCCTTGGAGAGCCCGTACGGACTGAAGGCGGGCAGACCGTCGGAGCCGGCGCCCTCGCCAGGCTCGAACACGCTGCCCGTCACCACGATCCGGCGGCAGCCTCGATCCATCATCACGCCCATGATCCGGTCGATCTCCCGCGTGTTCGCGGCCAGCGCGCCGGGGACGTCGAAGTCAGGACGGCGGTAGTCGCCGACCTGCGCGGCGTGATGGGCGAGGACGTCCCATTCATGCTCGGAGTCGAGCCAGGTCATGAACTCCGGCGAGCCGAACTCTCCTGCGACGACGAGGCGACCCCAGCGGGACAACTGCTGGACGCGGGCGGCCCGGACGCCCGTGTAGGCGGACGTCGCCGATCGGATCGGCATCACGACCTGGTGCCCGGCCTCGCCCAGCGCCTTGGCGAACCATGCTCCGGTGAACGACGTCGCGCCGGTCAGGAGGATCTTCACGCGCCGACCTCGCGCATCGCCGCGCCCTGCCCGAGATGGTGCGCCGGGTCGAAGTCGGGGTGGGCGCGGTCCTTGTCGGAGATCGTGGTCGGCGTCGTCGGCCACTGGATTGCGAAGCGCGGGTCGTTCCACCGCACGCCTCGCTCATGCTGCGGGGCGTAGAACTCATCGACGAAGTAGAACGCCTCCGTGTCGTCGGTCAGCGTCACGAACCCGTGGGCGAATCCCTTCGGCACGTACATCATCCGCCGGTTCTCCGCGGAGAGCTCCGCGCCAAACCAGCGGCCGAAGGTCGGCGACTCCGCACGAAGGTCGAGGATCACGTCCCACAGCGAGCCGCGGATGCACCGCACGACCTTGGTCTCGGCGTGCGGCGCGAGCTGGTAGTGCATGCCCCGCAGCGTCCCGCGCGACGCGGAGGAGGAGTTGTTCACCTGCACGAAGGCAGGGATGAGTCCCGCCTGGACGAACTCGCGGGTGCAGAACGCCCTCGCGAAGAAGCCGCGGTCGTCGCCGCGCTTCTCGAGGTCGATCACGAAGGCGCCGGCGAGCGGAGTGGGATTGAACTTCATGGGGGCTCCTCGGGGACTCCTCAGACGCCGACGCCGATGCGGTCGAGCCGCTTCTTGAGCGTCCGCAGCCGGACGAACTGCTCGCCCTCGAAGTCCGCCTTGCCGAAGCGGTGATCCACCATCGCGCGATGCAGCTCGTCCATGCCGCTCGCGAGGGTGTACTGCAGCTTGAAGTCCGGAAGCAGTCGGTTGAGCAGGTCGAACTTGACCCGGTAGTTGCGGGGGTCGTTGCCGACCTCGCCGGTGAAGGAGATCTTGGCGCTCGGCACGAGACGCTCCACCTGGGTCGCGACGTCGCGGACCTGGTAGTTCTCGGAGTTGCCGCCGACGTTGATCGCGCGATTGTGGATCCGGTCCTTGGGGGCGTTCATGAACGCCACGAAGGCACGGGCGATGTCGCGGCAGTGGATCAACGGACGCCAGGGGGTACCGTCGCTCTGGATGCGGATCTCGCCGTAGGCGAGCGCCGAGCCAAGCAGGTTGTTGACCACGAGGTCGATGCGGAGCATCGGCGAGTGCCCGTAGGCGGTCGCGTTCCGCAGGTAGGCGGGGGTAAAGCCCGCGTCCGCCAGCTCGCCGATCAGCGCCTCGGACTCGATCTTCGACTGCGCGTAGGCGGTGAGCGGATTGAGGGGATCGCCTTCCTCGAGGTCGAGCTTCTGACCGGCGCCGTAGACCGAGCAGCTTCCCGCGAAAAGGAAGCGTCCGGCGCCCGCCGCCTTCGCCATGCGGGCGAGGTGCACCGAGCCGTCGCGGTTGATCGAGTGGGTGATCTCCGGATTCACGTTGCCCATCGGGTCGTTGGAGATCGCCGCGAGGTGCATGACGCAGTCGATGCCGTCGAGGTCGCGCTCGGTCACGTCCCGCACGTCCTTGCGCAGCTCTCGCTGAGGTCTGACCGGCGTCTCCCACTCGCAGCCGTCGAAGAGACCGAGGTCGCAGCCGGTGACCTGGTGCCCGGCGGCCCGGAGCAGGTCGACCAGATGCACGCCGATGTAGCCGCGATGACCGGTGACGAAGACCTTCATGAGGGACTCCTGCGGGCGGTGAGCCCGATTCAGACCTTCCGGTTCAGACCTTCCAGGGCGCCCGACCGGACGCCCACGACTGGTTGAGCTGCTCGTAGTCGCGCTGGGTGTCCATGCACGCCCAGTACCCCGAGTGCCGCATGATCGCGAGACCACCGTCCTTGGCGAGCTTGACGAGCGGGTCGCGCTCGAGCACGCACGACTCGTCCTCGCCGAGGTAGGAGAGGAACTCGCGGCGGAAGAGGAAGTAGCCGCCGTTGACCCACGAGTTCCGGAGGTCCGGCTTCTCCTCGAAGCTCCGCACGCGGTCCCCGTCGAGCACCAGCTCGCCGAAGCGCGAGGGCGGGTTGATCCCGAGGACCGTGCCGGTCCGGCCGTGAGCGAGGTGGAACTTGAGCTCCGCGGACAAGTCCGCGTCGGTCACGCCGTCGCCGTAGGTGACCGCGAAGTGGGCGGAGTCCCCGAGATACCGGCGGGCGGCGCGGGCGATTCGGGCGCCGGTCATGGTCGCCTCGCCGGTGTCCGCCAGGGTCACGTGCCAGTCCTCGACGCGGTCGCTGCGGTGGATCGTCGCGGCGGAGCGACCGCCGGGAGCGAGGTCCACGGAGAAGTCGCTGCTGAGGGTCGAGTACTCGAGGAAGTAGCGCTTGACGACCTCGGCCTTGTAGCCGAGGCAGAGGACGAAGCGGCGGAACCCATGACTCGCATAGGTCCGCATGATGTGCCACAGGATTGGTCGACCGCCGATCTCGACCATGGGCTTGGGACGGACGTCCGTCTGCTCTCGGAGCCTCGTTCCAAGACCACCACACAGCACGAAGACTGGAATGTCGGCGGGAGTCTGCATCACGTTCTCGAGGGCGGGAAGGGGACTCGGGGGAGATATCGGATCGTTGTCCCTTCGACTGAACAGAGTTAGGGCGCTTCCGGCGGTCCGGAGTGCGACCTCCCGATCGCGACCGGGTCTCCAGGCGCGGTTCGAGGTCGCATCCCGCCGGAGATCCTCCCGGGTTCCTCGCCGCCCGCGACCCGCGATCCACCCCGTTCTCGACGCCTCGGGGAACTAGGGAGCCGGTTGGAAGGGGAAGACGAGCGGCGTCACGAGGACCGTCACGACCCCCACGAGCAGGTTCAGCGGGATCCCGATCCGAAGGTAGTCGCCGAAGCGGTAGCCGCCGGGACCCATGACCATGAGGTTCGTCTGGTAGCCGATCGGCGAGGAGAAGCACGCTGACGCCGCGAACATGATGACCACCGCGAATGGCAGGAAGCTGACGCCGAGGGCGGCGGCGGTCGCCTGCGCGAAGGCGAAGACGATCGCCGCGGCGGCGTTGTTCGTGACCACCTCCGTCAGCAGCATGGTGGCGAGGTAGACCGCCGCGAGGACGAGCCAGGGGTTGCTTCCCGCGGCGCCGACCAGTCCGCCGCCGATCAGCTCCGCTGCGCCCGAGACCTCGAGCGCCCGTCCAAGCCCGATCGCCGCGCCGATCGTCAGCAGCAGCGACCAGTTCATGCCCTCCCGGGCGCTCTGGATGCTGCAGCAGCGGGTGAGCACCATGAGGACGCCCGCCGCGAGCGACGCCTGCAGCATCGACATCGCCTCGGTCGCCGCCGCGAGCACCATGCCGACGGTGAGCGAGATCGCGATCGAGGACTTGTCGTGCCGGCGAGGGGTGGAATCCTCGAGTCCTCGGATCAGGAGGAAGTCGCCGCGGTGCTCGAGGTCGAACTGTCTGGCGCCCTCGACGAGCAGCGTGTCTCCCGCCCTCATCCTGATGTCGCCGATTCGACCGGGGACGCGAGACCCTTGTCGCGCGACGGCGATGACCGCCGCGTCGTAGGTCGTGCGGAAGCTCGCCTCCTTGATGGTCCGGCCGACGAGCGGACCGCTCGCGCCGACCACCGCCTCGTACAACCGCCGGCGATGCCGCGGAGCATGGACCTTGAACACCTGATCGTCCACGGGCGAGAGTCCACGGAGCTGCTGCAGGTCGCGGATCGCCTCGACGGCGCCCACGAACACCAGTCGATCGCCCGATCGGAGCCGGAGATCCGGCGACGCGGGCATGATCTCGCCCGCCCGCTCGAGCTCGACCACGAACACCTGCGGCAGCTGTCGAAGAGACGCCTCCGCGATCGAGAGCCCGTGCAGCGGGCTGCCCTCCGGGACGAGAAGCTCCGCGGTGAACTGCCGCGAGTCCTCGAACGCCTCCGCGGCGCCCCGTCGCTCCGGAAGAAGCCACGGTCCGACCACGACGAGGTACAGCCCGCCGACCAGCGCGACCGGGATCCCGATCCACGCGATGTCGAAGATGCCAAGCGGCGGAAGGTTCGTCTGCGACGCCATGAGCCCGACGACGAGCAGGTTGGTGCTCGTGCCGATCAAGGTGATTGTCCCCCCAAGGATCGCCGCGAAGCTGAGCGGGATGAGGAGCTTGGAGGGCGTGACGCCGCAGCGTCTCGCGAGGTCGCCCACCGCCGGGATGAGGATCGCGACGAGCGGCGTGTTGTTGAGGAACGCGCTGAGCCCGCAGACGGGGAGGAACATCCGCGCGATCGCCCCGCGGACCGTCCTCGGTCCGCCGAGCAGCGAACGTCCCAGCACGTCGACCGCGCCGGTCTCGCGAAGTCCCGTCACGATCACGAAGAGCGCCGCGACGGTGAGCAGACCCGAGTTCCCGAAGCCCTTGAGCGCCTCATCCGCGGAGATGACTCCGAGGCGCCAGCCATCGCTCGTCGCCACCGGCGCCACGGCGAGCACCGCGAGCGCGCCGAGCATCACGCCGTCCGCCGAGATGCGGGTGAGCATCAGGGTGCCGAGCACCCCGAGCACCACCGCCAGGACAATGAGGATCTCGAGCGACATCGGGGTTGGGGGCTCCGGGGGCGACCCCGGCGACCACCTGCATGCGGTACTTCGGCGATCGTGCGGCGACCGCTGAGGTCGATTCGGTCCGCGGGGAAGAGATCGCCGGAGGAGCCAGCGGGAGCCGTCGGACCAGTTCCCGGACGGCATGGTGGTTGAATCCGACCTGCCGCAGCAGTTGACGCTGGGTCCCCTCGAACCTCACGAAAGTGAACCTGCGTCCGCATTTGAGGTGGGCAGGGTCGGCGGCGGGACTATGTTCGTTCGGACGCCTCGAACCTTCCACGCCCGGAGTCGCGCCATGACCCGATCCACCTCGCCGATCATCCTGTCCTCGCTTGCCCTTCTGATGCTGGACGGGACTCCGGTGTTCGCCCAGTGGTCCTCGACCGCCGCGGCGAACCTCGTCATCGCCTCGCGCCCGGGCGAGCAGGTCCAGCCGAAGATCGCCGTGACCTCGGACGGCGGCTGCTACGTCAGCTGGTTCGACAACGAGCTCGGCGGCTACGACGTCCGCCTCCAGCGGCTCGACGCGGCGGGCGTCCCGCAGTGGGGATCCAACGGGCTGCTGCTTGCCGACCTGACCTTCAGCTCGACCCAGGACTACGGCATCGGCGTGGACACGGAGGGCTGGGGACTGGTCGCCTATCGCGACACCCGCTCCGGCGGCATCCAGATCGGGGCGAACCGCGTCTCGCCCTCGGGCGTGCCCGCGTGGGGGACCGGACTCGTCCTCACCAACACCTCGGACTTCGTCGGGCAGGAGAAGATCGTCGGGACCTCCGACGGCAACATCGTGGTCGCGTGGTTCCAGCTGAACGCGGTGCAGGTCCGCAAGCTCTCTCCCGAGGGAACGGTCCTCTGGTCTCGCTCGCTGCAGGGTCCCGGTGGGCTCTCGGTCGCGATCGGCGACCTGCAGGCGTCGGACGCCCCCGGCGCCGAGGGACAGGTGGTCGTCTCGATGATCAGGCAGGGGAGCTTCAGCACGCCGCGGCATCTCTACGCGCAGAAGCTCGACGCCGACGGCAACCCGCTCTGGGGCGCGTCGCCGATCACGATCTACAACGGGGGCTCCCTCCAGTTCGGCAACTTCCCCCCCTTCACCTCGGATGGCTCGGGAGGCGCGCTCTTCGCGTGGTACGCGACGACCCAGCAGTCCTTCGTGCAGCGGGTCCTCGCCGACGGCACCCAGCAGTACCCCGCGAACGGCATCGCGGTCGCGACGGATCCCGGACGCCTCCGCTTCGATCCCGCCGCGATCCTCGATCCGGCGAGCGGCGACATCTACTGCTTCTGGAACGAGCGCAACTCGAGCCAGTCGCAGCAGGCGCTCTACGGGCAGCGCTTCGTCGGCAGCACGCGGGCGTGGGGCGACGGCGGTCTGGTGCTGGTGCCGATCGGCGCGAACGACATCCAGTCGATCCGCTGCCTGCCGCGGACCGGGGGGGCGACGGCGATGTGGGTGCAGGGTGGTCCGAACGGTCAGCAGATCTTCTCCTCGGCGCGAAACGCCGATGCCTCGCAGGCGTGGGGCAGCAACCTGACCGTCTCCTCCACGCCCTCGACCAAGTCGAGGATCGACGCCGAGGTGATCTCCTCCGGCACCATCCTCTCGGTCTGGCAGGACGGCGCGACCGGCGCCGCGGACATCCAGGGTCAGAACATCCGCTCGGACGGCACCCTCGGGGTCGAGGCGATCCCGGGCGACCTCAACAACGACGGCGAGGTCAACGGCGCCGACCTGAGCATCCTGCTGTCGGCGTGGGGCGCGTGCCCGCCCAAGGGCGACTGCCCGGCGGACCTCAACGACGATGGCGAGGTGAACGGCGCGGACCTGGCGATCCTGCTCTCGAACTGGGGCTGATCGCCGGGACCTTCTCGCTCAGGACCACGCCGCAAGGAGCGCCGCGAGGTCGGCGCCATCGACCTGTCCGTTCTCGACAAGGTCGGCGACGCAGTCGCCCGTGGGCGGGCACGCGCCCCACGCGGCGAGGAGGATCGTGAGGTCCGCGCCGCCGACGACCCCGTCGCCGTTCAGGTCGGGGCTCGGAGGCGACCAAGGCGTGCCTTCGACGACGACCGAGACGACCGCGCCGACCCCCCCGGGCTGCCACGCCTCCGGCGAGCCGTTCGTCGTGGCGACGAAGCCGGCGCCTTGCGACGCCCAGTTCCAGACGGGATTCATGCCGGCGCTGGATCGCGATCGCGCGACGATCCAGGTCCGCACGCCCGCCTCGAGGATCGGTCGGGCCGACGACTGCACGGTCTCCTGCTGCGGGACCCATCCCACCGCGGCGATGGGAAAGGTCCATGACTCCCGCACGATCGTCGAGGGGATGCTGATGCCGCCGGAGGTCTGGTCCGCCCGCACCTCGAGCGTGACGAGGGGGTGCGAGCCGCCGGAGTTGTCCATGAGCCAGACCTTGATGCGGTCGAGCCGGTAGTTCTGGGTCGGCACGAAGCGGACGCCGACGGACTGCTGCGCGAAGACGTCGAAGCCGATGACGCCGAACGGACCACCGAAGGGACCGCTGGTCGCGTAGACGACGTCGGCGGGAGTGCTCGGGGCGAGACCTCCGAGCGCGGACGCGATCAGCAGGACTTGGAGGGGGCGCGGCATGGTGCGGTCTCGGTGCGGTCTCCGGTCATGAGGGAGTCTGGATCAGATCGACCGCTCAGGCAACCACGATCCTCCTCGAAGTTCGCGGGTCGGGGCGGACCCGCTACGCTTGCCCTCATGCCCTCCTCGGACGCGGCGAGGTTCCCAGATCCGACTCCCCGCGGCGAGTTCTCCTTCGCCTCCGAACTGGTCGAGCCCGAGACGATCCGGGTGGTCGAGCGGACGCTTCGCTGGGCGAGCGCCCTGTCGTTTGCCCCGCGGGACGTCACGGGCGAGCGGATGCGGGCGGCGATCCGGCGGCGAGACGAGATCCTCGGAGGCGTCTCGCAGGCCGCCTCGCGGCTCTTCGACGTGACGCCGTGGCGGGAGCGGATCTCCGAGGTCCTTGCGATCCTCGGCGAGGCGACCGGCACGAGCCGGGTCTACATCTTCGAGGTCGCGCGTCACGAGCGCGACGGCAACGCGATCTTCTCCCAGCGGTTCGAGTGGGTCGCGGAGGGCGTCAGTCCGCAGATCGACAACCCGGACCTTCGCGAGGTTCCTGCCCGCGAGGCGGGCTTCGGACGCTGGGCCGAGCTGCTCGGCGCCGGGAATCCGGTCTACGGGGACGTCCATGAGTTTCCCGAGAGCGAGCAGCCGCTGCTCGCGGCGCAGGGCATCCAGTCGCTCCTCGTCGAGCCGATCTTCGCCGGACCGACCTGGTGGGGCTTCATCGGCTTCGACGCCTGCGACGAGGCGAAGTCGTGGGACTCCGTCGAGGTCGATGCGCTCCGCATCATCGCGATGCTCCTCGGCTCCTCGATCGAGCGCGAGGCGAGCGAGATCCAGCTGCGGCAAGCGCAGAAGATGGAGGCGCTCGGTCGCATGGCGGGCGGAATCGCGCACGACTTCAACAACGCGCTGATGGTCATGTTCGGAGGTCTCGACCTCGTCCGCCGCGGGCTCGAGAAGCGCATCGGCCCCGAGACCATCACGCGTCATCTCGACATGATCGATCAAGCGGCGCAGCAGGCGCGGGGCGTCACCCGCCGCTTGCTCGACTTCAGCCGGCGACGCGAGTCGCAGCCCACGGTGTTCTCGCCGTTCGACTCGCTCCAGGCGATGCAGGACCTCCTGCGCCAGGCGCTCGGAGAGACGGTGCGGCTCGAGCTCGACGCGTCCGGCGCCCCGACCATCGTGCGCATGGACCCCGTGCAGTTCGAGCAGGTGGTCCTCAACCTCGCCATGAACTCCCGCGACGCGATGCCGAAGGGGGGGCGCTTCGCGGTCCGCGTCGAGCCGATCGACCAGCGCGATGCCCTCGCTGGAGCCGACCAGATCCCGGCCGGGCAGTGGATCCGCCTCCGCTTCGCGGACGACGGCGAGGGCATGACGCCCGAGGTCGCGGAGCGCGTCTTCGAGCCCTTCTTCACGACCAAGGGGCCCTCGCGGGGCACCGGGCTCGGGCTCGCCACCGTCTACTCGATCGTGCAGGCGAGCGGCGGACGCATCCACCTGACGACCGCGCCGGGCAAGGGTGCCGAGTTCAGGATCTATCTTCCGCTCGTCCACGCCGAGCCGGTGCCGGACCGACCCGCGACTCCGATCGTCCTGGAGGGAGGCGGCCGACGGGCGCTCGTCTGCGAGGACAACGACTCGATCCGCCTGTGGGTCGCGGATGCGCTCGCGGAGTGCGGCTTCGAGGTCCGAAGCGCCCCGAGCGGCGACGCGGCGTGGAAGCTGGTGCGCGACGACCAGTTCGTCCCGGACCTCGTCGTGACGGACGTCGTCATGCCGGGACTGACCGGTCCGGCGCTCGTTCGGAAGGTCGTCGGGGTGTCGCCCTCGGTCTGCGTGGTCTTCATGTCTGGCTACGCCGCCGACATGCTCGAGCGGGAGGGCATCGATCGCTCGAAGGTGACCTTGCTCGACAAGCCCTTTCGCGCCGACCGCCTGATCGCCGCGGTGAAGCAGGAACTCGACCACGCGGCGTCCCCGGAAGAGCGGCGGCGCCGGTAGCGGTTCCGGGCGAGGATCCTCTGGCTCCGAGTGGTCGGGGAGCAAACCATCCGTACACTCGGCTCATGGCGCCGACGACGAGGGTCTTGACGAGGAGTCGCCTGCGGGTGGCGGCGGTCGGGGGCGTCGCGACGGTGGTCCTCCTCGTCGCCGCCATGGAGCGACGGCATGAGGCGCCGAGCGGGGCGCCGACCGGGGAGTCGACCGGGGCATCGCCCGCCGCGGTCCGCGCCGACGAGCGGCTCGTCGCGGAGGTGCGGTCGATCCTCGCGGCGAACTGCTTCAAGTGCCACGGTCCCGACGAGGCGACCCGTCAGGCGGGTCTGCGGCTCGATCTCCCCGAGGATCAGCAGCGAGATCTCGGCGAAGGAACCCGCGCGGTCGTGCCCGGCGATCCGCTCGCGAGCGAGGCGATGCGGCGCATCCTCGAGGGTGATCCCGAGCTCCGCATGCCGCCGCCCGAGGTCTCGCCGCATGGGCTCGACGAGGCGGAGGTCGCCGCGATCCGCGCCTGGATTCAGGCGGGTGCCCCGTGGGCGGAGCACTGGTCGCTGCGGGCTCCGGTCTTGCATGATCGCCGTCCGCTCCGCGAGGTGATCGACGCCGAGGTCGCCGCTGGACTCGCCGGCGTTTTGCTCCGCGCCGGACCGCGGGCCGATCCGGCGGCGCAGCTTCGCCGCGTCTCGCTCGACCTGATCGGGCTTCCTCCGTCGGTCGCGGAGGTCGAGGCGTTCCTCGCGGATCCATCGGACGCCGCGTACGCCATGGCGGTCGATCGCCTGCTCGCGTCGCCCCGCTTCGGCGAGCGCTGGGCGAGGTGGTGGCTCGATCTCGCCCGCTACGCCGACAGCAAGGGCTACGAGAAGGACGACCTGCGCACGGCGTGGCCCTACCGCGACTGGGTGATCCGCGCGCTCGACCGCGACCTGCCGCTCGACCGCTTCACGACCGAGCAGCTCGCGGGCGACCTCCTTCCCGACGCGAGCGACGAGACCCGCCTCGCGACGAGCTTCCATCGCCAGACCATGAACAACGACGAGGGCGGGACCTCCGACGAGGAGTTCCGCGTCGCGGCGGTCGTGGATCGCGTCAACACCACCATGGAGGTCTTCCAGGGCCTCACCGCCGCCTGCGCCCAGTGCCACACGCACAAGTTCGACCCGATCACCCACGAGGAGTACTACCGGCTCCTCGCGATCTTCGACCAGACCGCCGACGCGGACACCCCCGACGAGAAGCCGACGCTTCCGGTCGAGATCCGCCTCGACTGGATGACCGAGCCGATGCGCGTCGAGGTGCCGGTCCTCGCGGCGCTGCCGGCGGACTCGCGCCGCGAGACCCGCATCCTCCGCCGAGGCTCCTTCCTCGACCGCGGCGAGGTCGTCTCGCCCGGCGTTCCGGCGGCGATCCTCGCCGAGGATCAGGCGCATCCCGGCGACCGCCTCGAGCTTGCCCGCTTTCTCTTCGATCCGCGCAATCCCCTGACCGCGCGGGTGCTCGCGAACCGCGTCTGGGCGGAGCTCTTCGGTGCCGGGATCGTCGAGACACTCGAGGACCTCGGCGTCCAGGGCGCGCCGCCGAGCCATCCGCGCCTGCTCGATGCGCTCGCGATCGGGCTCCGCGAGGGCGGCTGGAGCCTGAAGCGGCTCCTGCGCGAGGTCGTCTCCTCGGAGACCTACCGCCGCTCCGCGGACCTCTCGCCCTCGATGCGCGAGGTCGATCCGCGCGACCGCCTGCTCGGGCGGTTCCCGCGGCATCGCCTCGACGCGGAGACGATCCGCGACTCGGCGCTCGCGGCGGCGGGACTCCTGAGCGACCGCATGCATGGTCCGCCGGTCTTCCCGCCGCAGCCGGAAGGCGTCTGGACGGTGATCTACAGCGACCGCGGCTGGACGACGAGCGAGGGCGAGGACCGGCACCGCCGCGCGATCTACACCCACTGGCGGCGCACGGTGCCCTATCCCTCGATGATGGCGTTCGACGCGACGAGCCGCGAGACCTGCACCTCGCGGCGGAGCCGGACCAACTCGCCGCTGCAGGCGCTGGTGATGCTCAACGATCCGGTCTTCGTCGAGTGCGGGCAGGCGCTCGCCCGCCGGGCGATCGAGGAGTCCTCCGACGACGCGGGGCGCGCCGAGCGGCTCTTCCTCCGCGCGCTCGGTCGTCGTCCCTCGTCGGCGGAGACCGCGGAAGTCCTCGCCCTCGTCGAGGACCGTCGCATGGCGTACGAGGGCTCGCCGGAGGAGGATGCCCTGCGGACCGCGACCGTGCCGCTCGGTCCGCTGCCCGAGGGTCTGCCGGCGGTCGAGGCGGCGGCGTGGACCATCGCGGCGTCCGCGATCCTGAACCTCGACGAGTTCCTCGTGAAGCCGTGAACCCTCCCCGCGACCCGAGCGTGAACCTCCGCTGACCCTCGCCGACTGATGACTCGCCGATGACGACCGACCGCCCCGACTTCGATCCGCACCTCGATCCCGCCCGCCTCGACGCGGCGAGGCTCGCGACGCGGCGGCACTTCCTCGCCCGCGTGGGCAGCGGCGTGGGGCTCGCGGCGCTCGCGGCGATGGTGGGGGAGTCCTCGGCGATGTCGATCGTGCGGGGACTCCGAGGGGAGCCCACGGGGGGCGCGGGCGGGGATCCGCTGACGCCGCGTCCGCCCCACTTCGCGCCGCGGGCGAAGCGGGTGATCTACCTCCACATGGCGGGCTCGCCGCCGCAGCAGGACCTCTGGGACTTCAAGCCGAGGCTGCAGGAGCTCGATGGCGAGCCGTGCCCGCAGGAGCTCCTCGACCGCGAGCGGTTCGCCTTCATCAAGGGGCATCCGAAGATGCTCGGCTCGCCCTACGCCTTCGCGCGACGCGGCGGCTCGGGGGCGTGGGTGTCGGAGCTGCTGCCCGAGCTCGGCGGCATCGTGGATGAGCTCGCGATCGTCCGGTCGGTGCAGACCGACCAGATCAATCATGCGCCCGCGGAGCTCTTCCTCTACTCCGGCTCGCCGCGACCCGGGCGACCCTCGATGGGCGCGTGGACGATCTACGGGCTCGGCAGCGAGAACCGCGACCTGCCGGGCTTCGTGGTGCTGCTCTCGGGGGGTCGCAATCCCTCGGCGGGCAAGAGCGTCTGGGGCAGCGGGTTCCTGCCCACGACCTACGCGGGCGTGCAGTGCCGCAGCGAGGGCGAGCCGGTCCTCTTCGCCGACGATCCGCCGGGCGTCGATCGGGCTGGTCGGCGGCGGATGCTCGACACGGTGGCGCGGCTCAACCGGATGGCGCACGAGGAGCACGGCGATCCCGAGACGCTCAGCCGCCTCGAGCAGTACGAGCTCGCCTTCCGCATGCAGATGTCGGTGCCCGAGGCGGTCGACCTCGCCGGCGAGTCGAGGGAGACGCTCGAGCTCTACGGCTGCGATCCCGCGGCGCCCTCCTTCGCCCGCAACTGCCTGCTCGCGCGGCGGCTCGTCGAGCGAGGCGTGCGCTTCGTGCAGCTCTTCGACCACGGCTGGGACGTGCACGGCACGAGTCCCGGCGACGACATCATCACGCAGCTTCCGCGGAAGTGCCTCGAGACCGACCGCGCGGCGGCGGCGCTCGTGATCGACCTGAAGCGGCGCGGTCTCCTCGACGACACCATCGTCGTCTGGTCGGGCGAGTTCGGCCGCACGCCGATGAACGAGGAGCGGGATGGCTCGAAGTTCCTCGGTCGCGACCATCACCCGCACTCCTTCACGATCTGGATGGCGGGCGGGGGCGTGAAGGCGGGGATCGTCCACGGCGAGACCGACGACTTCGGCTACCGCGTGGTGCGGGATCCGGTGCACGTCCACGACCTGCAGGCGACGATCCTCCACCTCCTCGGGCTCGACCACGAGCGGGTGACCTTCAAGTTCCAGGGACGCGACTACCGGCTGACCGACGTGCACGGTCGAGTGGTGCCCGCGCTCCTTGCGTAGTTCGGCGGCGATCCTGGAGGTGGATCACCCGGATCACCCGGATCCCAGCGCCCGGCGAAGCTCGCCGAGGTGCGGTCGGTAGCGCTCGCTGCGATCGACGGAGCTGCGGTAGATCGGCTGGCGGACCTGGTCGTGGCTCGCGGTGAGGGCGACGCGTCCGCTCTCGTGGAAGCGGAGGCAGCGCTCGTCGAAGGCGAGACCGACGTGCGCAAGCAGCCGCCGGATCTCGGGCTCCGGGTCCGCGACGAGCGACTCGTAGCGGACCTCGAGGATCCGCAGGGGCAGCACCTTGATCCAGTGGTCGAGCATCCGGTCGTGCGCCCGGTGCATCGCGCCGAGGTGCCCGAGGTCGTAGGCGAAGTCGAGGGCTCCCGAGAAGTGGTGGAAGTAGCAGGAGAGGCAGGTGTCGAGCGGACTGCGGCGGCAGACGACCACCCGTGCCTCGGGAAGCATCCGCCAGACGAGCCCGAGGTTCAGCCCGTTGAGCGGCATCTTGTCGGTCACCACCTCGGCGGCGGAGTCGATCCGCCGCAGGCGCTCGAGGTACTCCCTCGTCATGCCCGGAAGGCTCGACTCGTCGATCCAGGACGGATCGGCGACGAGCGGAGGGGAGCCGCCGAGATCGATCCGCGCGGCGAGGTCGCCGATCGCCCGAAGCTCGCCGCCACCTGCCGCATGCGGATGGCTGTCGAGGATCTGCTCGACGAGCGTGGTGCCGCTGCGGGGCATGCCCACGATGAAGACGGCGCGGCGTCCCTCGCTTCCGATCCGCTTCAGGGCGGCGAGTCGGGCCGGGCTCCATGAGGTGATCGCGAGGTCCACCTGCCGGGAGAACTCCGACGGGTCGAAGCGGCAGGGCTTCATCGCGTTCGCCTCGCGGAGCGCCGCGAACGCCGCATCGACCTCCCCAAGCCGGTCATGGAGCGCCGCCACGCGGAAGAGCGCCTCGCACCGGAGGATCGGGGCGATGGCGTCCAAGCCGAGGGTCCGCCGGAGGCGCTCGATCGCCTCGCGCTCGCCTCCGATCCGCGACGCCAGCCGCGCGAACGCGAGCGAGATCGCGGGATGATCCGGCGCAGCGTCGAGCGATCCGAGCGACCCGCGGAGGCGACGCTCGGCCTCGGCGGGTTGACCGAGCAGCAGGTCGGTCTCGGCGAGCTGGGCGATCGCGGTCGGATTTCCGGGAGCGATCGCGAGCGCCTCCTCGATCGCCTGCCGTGCCTCGATGAAGCGACCCTGCTTCCGAAGCACCGATCCGAGGTCGATGCGGACCACCGGATCCCTCGGCAGCAGCCGGATCGCGGCGGTCAGCCGCTCGTGGGCGGAGGCGAGTTCGCCGATCGCCATCTCCGCCGCGCCGAGGGCGTGCAGCAGCGGTCCGTTGCGGGGGAGCCTCCTGAGGAGCCCGCGGTAGATGGACAGTGCGGCGTGGACGTCGCCCGCGAAGTGACGCTCCTGCGCGGCACGAAACTGCTGCTCGAGCTCGGTGGCGTCCTGCCGCATGGCGTCGTCCGCGGACTTCCGGAGGCGAAGAGGTCGCCGGCGGGCGGGCTCGAGGAAGCCCGATCAGGGACGCCGCCGCTCCTTCATCGCACCGTCATCTCGCTCCTTCATCGGTCGGTGACTGGTCTCGCGTCCCATCACCGCTCCCAAAGAACACCGCGGTCCACCCGGTGGGGTGGACCGCGGTCGAGAAGCCGTGAAGTCGGCGATCGAGGATCGCCGGCGGAAACGATGCCTCAGCGGCGACGCCGCGAGCCGGCGAGACCCGCGAGGGCGAGCAGCCCGATCGCTCCGGGCGCCGGAACGAAGTCGGTGAAGACGGTCGTGCTCGCGCCGAAGGCGCCGTCGGCGGTCGCCGTTCCGAAGCCGAAGGTGTCGCCGGCGTTGACGCCGAAGGTCAGCACGCCGCTCGTCGGCGACTGCGAGTTGAGCGCGAGCACCGAGAAGTTGCCGTTGAGTACCCAGCCGCCCGCGTCCCAGCCGGAGCTATCGCCGCCGGGAGTGTTCGAGAACGACCAGTTGACGCTGATCGTGCCCGCGGTCGTCGCGGTCGTCGAGTACCACGTGACGCCGCGGACGCTGGCGTTGCCGCCGACGACCGTCATGGTGGTCGAGGTGAGCGTTCCGCTGCCGCCGCCCGCCGCTGCGCCGCCGACCGCGTAACTCCCCGGATTGGTGAACAAACCGGAGCCGGCCAGCGCGTTGTTGCTCAACGACCACGTGAAGGAGTCGAAGTTCGCCGAAGCGATCGACGCGATGAAGAGACTCCCGGCAACCCCCAACATGATGGAACGTCCGTACATGATCTTTCTCCTTAGGTGTTTGTCCGGGAGGGAACGAGACTCGGCCGGACCTATCGGGATACCGTTCAGCATCAGCGGCGCCGCGCATCGCGGCGTCCGCTGCATGCTGTTGTTCGGCTCAGATTTCCCTTCCACACTCTTGGCAGAATTTGGAGTCCTCCTCGTTCACTTTCCTGCAGGATGGGCACT
>VGXO01000020.1 GCA_016873275.1 Phycisphaerae bacterium | reverse complement strand
GCCCGCGGAACCTGACCGGGCCGGCACCACGTCGCCCTCGCCTCGGCACAGACCCGGCGGATCGTCGCCTCGTCGAAGCCGCCCGGAGGCGGCATGACGGCGCCCGGCAGGTGGATCCGTCGATGCTTCGACGCCCGCATCCGCCGCAAGCACCGTTCGCTCCGAGCCGTCCGCACCCACTGCATCGCCGATCTTCGACGGGCAGCGACCGATGACGGGGCAGCGACTCGGGGCAGGGAGACGGAGAGCGATCGGGCACAGGCAGTGATCTGAGTGATCCGATCCGAGTGATCCGGCGAGTGATCCGGGACAGGCACCGAACAAACAAGGCACCGCGGGCGCCAGTGGATGGATCGCCCTCAACCGATGCCGCGGAGGCTCGGCAACACCCATCGAAGCAGGCGATTGGGACTCGGCAGCACCTCGAAGGACGGCCACCACGACACTGACACCCGCACCCCAATCCGATGGTGCTGCAGCACTTGAAGGAGCGGCAGCACCGCTTCGGAGGTGCGGCGGGCCCGCCACGCCGACCGGAGCGTCGGAAGCGACAGCCTTACACCGGATTCCCCAGCGTCGATCAAGACCGGGCAGCCGTCGAGGGTCGCGGTCAGTTGCCCGGCCAGGATCATTTTGGGTCGTTGGCGGTGTCCCTCGTCCGGATCTTCATCGTGCCATTCAGCGCCCACTCGGCATGCGTCGCCGCGGCGCCCGTTCCACTCGGGACCTTGATTCGCAGGTCCTCGAACTGGTAGGTGATCTCGGCACGGCGACCGGTGAGGTTGTCGTAGAGACCGATCAAGAGGTCTGGCCAGGTCTGTGTGTGGGCGTCGGGCATCGTGGTCGCTCCTGAAGAAGAGGATTTTCCGTGGCGCCTCCCCATTCGTCGGCTTCGGCGTCGCGATGCCGAAATCGGGCGGCATGATCTGCACCGTACCGATCCCAACACCAATTTTGCATTCTGGACCGAGTTCGCCGAAGCCGTCGGCAAAGCGGGCGAGGATCGCTCTTCTCCAACGCTCCTTCGACTCTCCGCGGACTCTCTCCGCACGCTCGCCGGACCTTCGCCGGACTTGCCGCACCCCTTGCAAGGGACGCCGCCGACGCGGGTTACCCTTCCGCCATGACCATGCGCGCCTCCATCCTCCTCCTCGCCTGCCCCACCCTGCTCGCGGTGACCTCGCTCCTCGGCGTCGGCTGCGCCGCGAAGCCGCCGGTCATCGCCTCCTTCCATGACCTCGAGGGAAGCCAGTCCTCGCTCGGGATCCCCGCCTCGCGTGGCGCCGCGATCGCGGCGGAGGACCTCGCCGGTCCCGGCGTCCCGCTGAAGGTCGAGCCCTACGACTCGCGCTCGGACCCGCGGGTCTCCCGGCCGCTCGCCGCGCAGGCGGCGCTCTCGGCGACGGTCGGCGCCGGGTTCACCGACTCCGACGTCGCCCTCGGCGGCGCGCAGGAGTTCGCCCGGCGGCAGAAGGTCTTCATGATCGCCGGCGCGACCGATCCGTCGCTTCCCGAGCGATGCGGTCCGGGCACCTACCTCGTCCCCTTCGGCGACGACGCGCAGGCGGTCGCGGCGGCGGACCTCGTCCGCAAGCGGTTCGGGACCAAGGTGATCGTGGTCGCCGACATGCGCTCCGACTACACGCGGGTGCTCGCGGGATACTTCGAGAACGCGCTCCGCGTCAACGGCGGCACCGTGATGGCGAGGCTCGATCCCACCAAGACCGGCTTCGCGGAGTCGTTCGCCGAGGCTGCCGCGAAGCTCCCGCCGGACGCGGTCTTCCTCTCGCTGCAGCCGGACCTCCTGACGGACGTCGTCGGGGCGGTGCGCCGCGCGCTGCCGGAGGCTCCGCTCGTCGGCGGAGACGCCTTCGACGTCGTCGGGGTCGAGGAGATCGATCCCTCCGCGAAGGGCGAGGGCGCCCTCTACTTCACCACGCATGCCTGGTTCGGCGAGGGTGCGCCGCGGATCGCCCTCGACTTCGCCCACCGCTACCGGACGAGGCACGGCGAGGATCCGACTTCCTTCGCGGCGCTCGGCTACGACGCGACGATGCTCGCGGCGTGGGTCGCCAGGCTCCGCTCGGGCGGCGGCGGGCTGCCCACTCCCTCCGAGGTGGACAAGGCGCTCCGGGCGCGGACGCCCGGCTACATGGGCGTCACCGGCGAGATCGCCTACGGCGATGGTCCGGTCCCCGACAAGGACGTATGGATCGTCAAGGTGAAGGACGGACGCACCTCCCTCGCCGATCGAGCCAGACCCGACCGCTCGAAGGCGCGCTGAGCGTCGGCGCCCCGCGGCGCTTCAGGGCGCCTCGAGATCACGAAGCGCCCGCATCGCGATGCGGGTGACGACCACCGCGACCAGGACGATCGCGAGGAGCCCCACGAGGAGGGCGATCTCCTCGACGAGCCCGGCATCGACGAGCCCGGCATCGACGAGCCCGGCATCGACGAGCGCCTCCGCGTCGAGATCTCCCGCGCTCCCGGCAAGGCCCGCCGCCCGCCGCGCCGCGGCGCCGATCGCCACCATCCACGCCGTGCCGGGCAGCAGCCCCAGGCAGCCGACGAGGAACGCCCGCGGCGCGACCTCGCTCGCCGCGAGCATCCAGTTCAGCGCGGCGTCAGAACTGCTCCGACTCGGTCGAGTGCTCGAGGGCGAGGGTCGAGACTCCCTCGCCGCCGATCGCCTTGCCGACCTCGTCGAAGTAGCCGGTGCCGACCTCGCGCTGGTGCTTGACGGCGGTGTAGCCGGCGGCACCGTCGGCGAACTCCGCCTGCTGCAGCTCGCTGTACGCCGCCATGCCGCGGTCGCGGTAGCCCAGCGCCAGGCGGTACATCGAGTGGTTCAGGGCATGGAAGCCCGCGAGGGTCACGAACTGGAACTTGTAGCCCATCGCCCCGAGCTCGCGCTGGAACGACGCGATCGTCCCCTCGTCGAGGTTCTTCCGCCAGTTGAACGAGGGCGAGCAGTTGTACGCCAGCATCTTGCCCGGGAACTTCGCGTGCATCGCCTCGGCGAAGCGCCGCGCCTCCTTGAGGTCGGGCGTCGAGGTCTCGCACCAGACGAGGTCCGCGTAGGGCGCGAAGGCGAGCCCGCGGGCGATCGCCATGTCGAGTCCGCCGCTGATGCGGTGGAAGCCCTCGGGAGTCCGCAGCCGGTCGGTGATGAAGGCGCGGTCGCGCTCGTCGACGTCGCTCGTGAGCAGCTGCGCGCTGTTCGCGTCGGTCCGGGCGACGAGCACGGTCGGCACGTCCTCGACGTCCGCGGCGAGCCGTGCCGCGATCAGGGTCTGGATGAACTGGCTCGTCGGCACGAGCACCTTGCCGCCAAGGTGCCCGCACTTCTTCGCGCTGGAGAGCTGGTCCTCGAAGTGCACGCCCGCCGCGCCGGCGGCGATCATGCCGCGCATGAGCTCGTAGGCGTTGAGGGAGCCGCCAAAGCCGGCCTCGGCGTCGGCGACGATCGGGGCGTGCCACTCCCGCTGCGCCTTCACCGGCGTGCCCGGAACGCACTCGCTCCGCTCGATCTGGTCCGCGCGGCGGAGCGCCGCGTTGATGCGGCGGACGACCTCGGGGACGGAGTTCGCGGGATAGAGGCTCTGGTCGGGATACATCTCGCCGGCGAGGTTCGCGTCGGCGGCGACCTGCCAGCCGCTCAGGTAGATCGCCTCGAGTCCTGCCCGCACCTGCTGCACCGCCTGGTTGCCGGTCAGGGCGCCGAGGGCATGCACGAAGGGGCGGCTCGCGAGCAGGGCGCGGAGGCGCTCGGCACCCCGGCGGGCGAGGGTGTGCTCGATCACGAACGAGCCGCGGAGCCGCTCGACCGCGGTGGCGTCGTAGGGTCGGTGGATCCCCGGCACCTCGGGAAGCGTGGTGGCGGACCCGCCCACGCGACCACCCGCGTCGTGCCGACCATTGCTGCCGTGAGTTCCGTTGGTCCCGTGCGGTCCGTGGTAGCCCATGTCGAGGTCCCCTTGAGGAAGGAAGGAGCCGGTCAGTCGATCCGCTCGTAGGCGGGAAGGGTCAGGAAGTCGGCGCAGTCCTCCGCGAGGACGAGCGAGAGGAAGAGCTCGGACGCCTCGTCGAGGCGTCCGCCGTCGGCGGCGCGAAGACCGCCGAGCACCGCGGCGTGCTCGCGCCGCACGAGGTCCCGGTCGATCCGCTCGCCGCGGTCGGTGGTCGCGGCGTGGCGGATCCACTGCCAGACCTGCACGCGGCTGATCTCCGCGGTCGCGGCGTCCTCCATGAGGTCGTCGAGCGGCACGCAGCCGATGCCGCGGAGCCACGCCTCGAGGTAGCGGATCCCGACCCGGAGATCATGCCGCAGCCCGTCGAGGGTGATGGTGCCCTCCGCCGGACGGAGCAGGTCCTCCTCGCGGATCACGAGGTCCTCGTGGCGGACGTGCTTCTGGTCCGGTCCGGTCATGCGGGCGTCGAACGCGGCGCGGGCGACCGGGATGAGTCCCGGATGCGCGACCCACGTGCCGTCGTGACCGTCGGACGCCTCCCGCTCCTTGTCGGCGCGGACCTTGGCGAGCGCCGCCTCGTTGGCGGCGGCGTCGTGCTTGATCGGGATCTGCGCCGCCATGCCGCCCATCGCGTGGGCGCCGCGGCGATGGCAGGTCTGGATCAGGAGCCGCGCGTAGGCGCGCATGAACGGCTGGGTCATCCCGACCTGCCCGCGGTCGGGCATCACGTGGGCGGGGCTCTCCCGCAGCGTCTTGATCGCGCTGAAGATGTAGTCCCATCGGCCGCAGTTGAGCCCCGAGGCATGCTCGCGCAGCTCGAAGAGGATCTCCTCCATCTCGAACGCCGCGGGAAGCGTCTCGATGAGCATGGTCGCCCGGAAGGTCCCCCGGGGAATGCCGAGGCGGTCCTGGGCGAGGCGCAGCACGTCGTTCCAGAGCCTCGCCTCGAGGTGCCCCTCCATCTTCGGGAGGTAGAGCGCCGGCGTCGCGCCGCGCTCGAGCTGCAGCCGCGCCGAGTGGAACGCGTAGAGCCCGAAGTCGACGAGCGCCGCCGGCACCGCCCGTCCCCGCAGGCGCACGTGGCGCTCCGGAAGGTGCCAGCCGCGCGGGCGGACGAGGAGCGTCGCCGGCGATGCGCCCAGCGCGTACCGCCGTCCATCCGCCGCCTCGAAGTCGATGGTGCCCGCCGCCGCGTCGCGGAGGTTCACCTGCCCCTCGACGACGTTCCGCCACGTCGGGCTCGTCGCGTCCTCGAGGTCCGCCATGAAGCAGCTCGCCCCCGAGTTGAGGGCGTTGATCATCATCTTGCGGTCGGTGGGTCCGGTGATCTCGACCCGCCGGTCCCGCAGGTCCTTCGGCGCCTCCGCGACCCTCCAGTCGCCGCGGCGGACCGACTCGGTCTCCGGCAGGAAGCGCGGCCGACCGCCCGCGTGCCAGCCGCGGGAACGCCCGCGGCGCGCCGCCAGCAGCGCCTCGACCCGCGGCGCGAACTCGCCGACGAGCTCCCCGACGAACGCCATCGCCTCGCGAGAGAGGATCGCGGCGCCCTCCTCGGAGGGCGCCGGGTCGACGTCGAGCATGCCGCGGTGGTCGGGGGTCCGCACTCGAGGCTCCGCGTGGCGATCGCGCGATGCTCCCCGCCAATCCTCTGCGTCGGCTCGGATCGAGGCGCGTTCCAATCGACTCGACCACTCGACCCGCGATCGCGTGATCGGGACTCCGGCATCACGCCGAAGGTCGGATCTCGGACCACGCCGCGATCGCCCCATGCCGGACCGGCGGGATCCCCCGACCGCCGTCGCGCCGGGGACTCACCCGGGGATCCGCCACCGCACCAGAAGCGCCGCCGGCACCGGCGGGAAGGGCATCGCCACCCGCACGAGGCGATGGTCGCGGAGGTCCTGACCGAGCACGCCCATCGCCCGCCCGATCATCTCCTCGTAGCGCGGCACCGCGGGAAGCCCGAAGCCCGCCGCGAGGTCCTCGATGACCTCCGCCTCGGCGTCGAGGGGAAGCTGCGAGGCATCGCGACCCGCCACGTCCGCGGCGAGCGGCTGCGCCAGGATCGAGTGCATGCTCGTCTCGAGCGTCTCGAGCCCCCCCACCGACTCGTGCACGAAGAGGTCGCTGACGAGCGACTCGGCGGGCACGGAGATCGCCGTCACGAACTCGGTGAAGTCGTTCTCCGGAGTCCCCCGACGCTGCATGACCGCGCGGGCGATCGATCCGAAGTAGAGGTCCGCTGCCCCGAGCTTGCCGAGAGGTCCCTCGACCGCAGTCGGGCACGGCGTCCGGGATCAGCGACGATGGCTCCGTCGTCGCCGGGTACGACTCGTCCGAGTACTGGTACTGGACGGAGAAGACCGGCGTCGTGCTGATCGGCGGGCAGGTCCCCGGCAACGGGGTCGGCGGTCAGGCGAAGATCTCGGGCGACGGGACCCGCATGACCGCGGGGGAGCTCAACCTCGACACCGGCAAGGTCGAGGCGAACATCTATCACATCGACGCCTTCCAGTGGCAGCCGCTCGGAAGCTTCGGCGCCTCCTGCGACGCGGAGTCGAGCGGAGGCTGGAACATCTCCGGCGACGGCAGCACCGTGGTCGGGCTCGCGTGGGAGCCGGGGTGCCAAGCACGGGCGTTCCGCTGGCGCGAGGCGACCGGCATGGTCAACCTCGGCACGCTCTTCTTCTTCCGACCTACGCGGGCCAACGACTGCAACCACGACGGCAGCGTCATCGTCGGCTGGAACGACACCTACACCGGCTTCCGGCAGGCCGCGGTGTGGACCAACGGCGTGCAGCAGATGCTCTTCGGCCCGGGCAACGCCCGGCTCGCGGAGGCGGGAGTCGTCTCCGCGGATGGAGCCTGGGTCGGCGGGATCGGCACGCCGGCGCTCGGCAACGAGGCATGGCGGTGGAGCGCCGCGACCGGCTACCAGAGCCTCGGTCCGGTGCCGATTCCCGGTCTCACCGGCTACGTGACCGGACTGAGCGCCGACGGCTCGGTCGCGCTCTGCTTCTTCCGCGTCCCCGTGCCGCCTGCCACCAGCGGCGAGGGCTACCTCTGGATCGAGAAGCAAGGGCTCATCCCGCTCGAGGAGTACGCCATCTCGCAGGGCGTCGACGTGCCGCCGGACGTGCGCTTCGCGCTGCCGCTCGGCATGTCGCCGGATGGGCGGAACATCGTCGGTCGCGCCCGCACCAAGAACGGCGATCAGGCGTTCATCCTCCGACTCGGTCCCTCCGAGGACCAGTGCCCCGCGGACCTCAATCACGACGGGGTCGTCGACGCGGTCGACCTCACGATGCTGCTGACCGCCTGGGGCACGCCCGACGCCGACCTCGACGGCGACGGCATCACCGACGCGACCGACCTCGTGATCCTGCTCGCGGCGTGGGGCGACTGCCCCTGACGGGGGTCGGAGCGCTTCCCCGCGTCATCCGCCCCGATCGGCGCGACCGGTCGCTCCGCCGGGGAGGCGCGGAGGATCCCGGCACTACAAGCCGCCGATGCTCGTCGCGCCCCCGCTCGCGACGATCGTTCGCTCGCAGGTCGAGCGCCGGCTGCTCCCCCTCGTGGTGCGGGCGGATGGCGGCATCCCGACGAGGCGTCTCGGCAGCATCCTGTGGCCCGACCGCCTCGATCCTGCGGCGTCGGTGATCTACTCGATCGGCGTGGGCGAGGAGATCGAGGTCGAGCGGCGGCTGCTCGAGCTCGGCGCCCGCCGCCTCTGGCTCTTCGACCCCACGCCGCGCTCGGTCCGCTTCATGGCGTCGATCGGCGACCACGACGGTCGGCTCTGCTTCAGTCCGGTCGGCGCGTGGCGGCAGGACGCCCTGCTCGACTTCCACGCCCCCGCCGATCCACGGCACGTCTCGCACACCGTGCTTGGTCCGCAGGGAGGCGACGGCGGATTCCGGGCCGAGGTCAGGACGCTCGCCTCGCTCATGCGCGAGCGCGGACACGAGCAGCTCGACGTCCTCAAGATGAACGTCGAGGGGGCGGAGGACGCGATCCTCGAGCGGGCGTTCGCGGACGGCATCACGCCGGGCGCGATCATCTGCACCTGGGAGGGTCGGTGGTCGCTCGCGAAGGCGGCGCGGTGGACGCGGGACCTGCGGCGGAGGGGATACCGCCTCGCCGGTCGCGTCGACTGGTACTTCACCTACGTCCCTCGACCGCTCGACCGCGGGCGAGAAGGGCTCACCGAGGCGCCGCGAGGGCGCGGTACTCGCCGAGCGACCTCGCGTGGAGGTCCTGCATGCCGCGGCGGGTCATCGCGCGGACGAGCCGCCGCGCCACGCACAGGTCGGTCACGAGCGAGACGTTGAGGTCGATCGCCGCGCGGCGGATGCGGTAGCCGTCGGGACGCCCCCGCTCGTCGAACTCCCGGGGGATGTTGATCACGAGGTCGACCGCCTTGGAGCGCATCAGCTCGATGGGATCGATGCCGTCGCCGCCGCCGTCGGACTTGCCCGCGACCTCGCACGCGATGCCCTCGGCGTGCAGCACCTCGGCGGTGCCGGCGGTCGCGTAGAGACGCAGCCCCGACCGCGCCAGCGCCCGCGCGTCGTCGGCGAAGCGGTACTTGTCGCCCATCGGTCCGAGCGAGAGCAGGACGCCGCGGCGCGGCAGCCGGAACCCCGTCGCGAGCATGCCCTTGAGGAGCGCCTCGTCCACGTCCTCTCCCATGCAGGCGACCTCGCCGGTCGACGCCATCTCGACGCCGAGGACCGGATCGGCGCCGGAGAGCCGCCCGAAGGAGAACTGCGGGACCTTGACCGCGACGAAGCCGAGGTCGAAGAGCGTGCCCGCGTCCATCGAGGTTCCGGGGTCCGCGCCGAGCATCATCCGCGTCGCGGCGCGGACGAAGTCGCGTCCGAGCACCTTCGAGACGAAGGGCAGGCTGCGGGATGCGCGGAGGTTGCACTCGATCACCTTCACGTCGTTGTCGCGGCAGAGGAGCTGCACGTTGAAGGGGCCGGTGACCTGGAGCGCCTCCGCGAGCCGGTTCCCCACCATCCGCACCCGCCGGATGGTCTCGACGTTCAGGTCCTGCGGCGGCAGCACCAGCGTCGCGTCGCCCGAGTGGACCCCCGCGTACTCGACGTGCTCGGCGATGCACCAGAGGACGATCCGACCGTCGCGGGCGACCGCGTCGAACTCGATCTCCCGCGCATGGGACTCGAACTTGGAGATGACCACCGGATGCTCGGGCGAGAGGGTCGTCGCGGTGCGGAGGTACTGGGCGAGCTCCGCGGCGTGGTGGGCGATCCGCATCGCCGCGCCGGAGAGGACGTAGGAGGGACGGACCACCACCGGATAGCCGCCCGTCGCCTCGACCGAGCGGGCGAGGTCCTCGGCGCTCGTCGCCTCGAACCAGAGCGGCTGGTCGATCCCGAGCTCGTCGCAGAGCGCGGAGAACTTCCGGCGGTCCTCCGCGCGGTCGATCGACTCCGCGGGGGTCCCGAGGATCCGCACGCCCGCCTCGTGCAGGCGGAGCGAGAGGTTGTTGGGCGTCTGCCCCCCCATCGAGACGATCACGCCCTCCGGTCGCTCCGCGTCCACCAGCTCGAGCACCGACTCGAGGGAGATCTCGTCGAAGACGAGACGGTCGCACATGTCGTAGTCGGTCGAGACGGTCTCGGGGTTGCAGTTGAGCATCAGCGTCTCGAAGCCGAGCTCCCGCGCCGCGCGGACCGCGCCGACCGAGCTCCAGTCGAACTCGACGCTCGAGCCGATGCGGTAGCAGCCCGATCCGAGGACGAGCACCTTGCGCCGCGGGGTCGCGGGCACGTCGTGGTCGACCGCCCAGTAGGTCCAGTAGAGGTAGTTGGTGTCCGCGGGATACTCCGCGGCGAGGGTGTCGATCTGGGCGAGGCGCGGGCGCACGCCGAGGGACCGGCGCCGCTCGCGCACCGTCGCCTCGGACGCCCCGACGCAGCGGGCGATCGCCCGGTCGGAGAAGCCGTTCCGCTTCGCGGCGAGCATCGACTCGGCGTCGATCGACCCGACGCCGCGACCGGCGGCGAGCCGGCGGCGCTCCGCGACGATCCCCTCGACCTCCCGCAGGAAGAAGCGGTCGATCGCGGTGAGCTCGTGCACCCGCTCGACGCTCATGCCGTCCGCCAGCGCCTTGGCGACGGCGAAGATCCGCCGCGGCGAGGGCTCCCGCAGCTCGTGCTCGAGGTCGGGGAACGGGAACGCCTCGGGATCGAGCCCGTCGACGCCGAGCTCGAGCATCCGCATCGCCTTCTGGATGACCTCGCCGAAGGATCGGCCGATCGCCATCACCTCGCCGACCGACTTCATCTCCGTCCCGATGCGGCGGTCGGCGCCGTCGAACTTGTCGAAGTCCCACCGGGGCGCCTTGCAGACCACGTAGTCGAGGGCGGGCTCGAAGAAGGCGCTCGTCGTCCGCGTCACCGCGTTCGCGAGCATCGGCAGGTCGTAGCCAAGGGCGATCTTCGCCGCGACGTAGGCGAGCGGATACCCCGTCGCCTTCGAGGCGAGCGCCGAGCTCCGCGAGAGCCGCGGGTTCATCTCGATGACCCGGTACTCGTCCGAGCGCGGGTCGAGCGCGAACTGCACGTTGCACTCGCCGACGACCCCGAGGTGCCGGGCGACGCGGATCGCGGCGTTGCGGAGGAGCTGGTAGTCGGCGTCGGAGAGGGTCTGGCTCGGCGCGACGACGATCGACTCGCCGGTGTGGATCCCCATCGGGTCCACGTTCTCCATGTTGCAGACGGTGATGCAGTTGTCGGCGCCGTCGCGGACGACCTCGTACTCGACCTCCTTCCAGCCGGAGAGGCACTCCTCGACGAGGACCTGCGGGTTGCCGACGAACGCCCGCTCGATCCGGGGGCGGAGGTCCTCCTCGCGGCGGATGATCGAGGAGCCCTGCCCGCCGAGCGAGAAGCCGCCCCGCAGGATGACCGGCAGACCGATCTGCCGCGCGGCGACGAGCGCCTCGTCGACGGAGTTCGCCGCGACGCTGCGGGCCGTCTTCACGCCGATCTCCGCCATCTTCTGCGCGAAGATCCGGCGGTCCTCGCCGGCGCGGATCGACGCGACCGGCGTCCCGAGCACCCGCACGCCGTGGCGGGCGAGCACGCCGGACGCCTCGAGCTCGAGCCCGCAGTTGAGGGCGGTCTGCCCGCCGAAGCCGAGGAGGATCGCGTCGACCTTCTCCCGCTCGATGACCATCTCGACGAACGCGGGCGTCACCGGCAGCAGGTAGACCTTGTCGGCAAGCTCCTCGGTGGTCTGGACGGTCGCGATGTTCGGGTTGATCAGGACGGCGGAGACCCCGTCCTCGCGGAGCGCCTTCAGCGCCTGCGAGCCGGAGTAGTCGAACTCGCCCGCCTGCCCGATCTTGAGCGCGCCCGATCCGAGCAGGAGCACGCGGCTCGGTCGGTCGGCGCGAAGACCATGCAGTCGCGCGTTCATCGCCGCGTCGCCCCCTTCATCTCCGCGACCATGTGCAGGAAGTCGTCGAAGAGGTGCGCCGTGTCCTGCGGACCCGCCGCGGCCTCGGGATGGAACTGCACCGAGCGGAACGGCCGGAACGCGTGCCGGATGCCCTCGTTCGTGCCGTCGTTGAGGTTCACGAACCACGGCTCCCAGTCGGCGCCAAGCGACGCCGGATCCACCGCGTAGCCGTGGTTCTGGCTGGTGACGTACGCCCGCCGCGTCGAGGTCTCCTGCACCGGCTGGTTCTGCGAGCGGTGACCGAACTTGAGCTTGAAGGTCCGCGCCCCCGCGGCGATCGCGAGCAGCTGATGCCCGAGGCAGATCCCGAGGGTCGGGATGCCCCGGTCGAGCACGCGTCCGATCCGACCGCTGAGGTCGGCGAGGTCCGCCGGATCGCCCGGACCGTTCGCGAGGAGGAGCCCATCGACCTCGTCGAGGTGCGGCTCCCACGCCGCGTGGTAGGGCGCGCGGATGACGCCCGCGCCGCGGGAGGTGAGGCTTCGGACGATGTTCTCCTTGCAGCCGGTGTCGACGACGAGGATGCGGAGCGCCCCGCTTCCCTCGTGCCGCGTCGTCTCCGCGGGGGAGACCGCGCGGACCACGTCGCGCCCGACCTCCTCGACCCGCGCGGACGCCGCGGCGGATCCCGCCGACAACGTGCCGCGCATCGTGCCGAAGGAGCGGAGGCGCTTGGTGAGCGATCGCACGTCGACGCCCTCGATCGCGGGCACGCCCTCCCGCCGGAGCCACTCGCCGAGGGTGCCGCGGGAGGCGTGATGGCTCGGCGACGCGCAGTGCCGCGAGACGACGAGCCCGAGCACCTGCACCCGCCTCGACTCCATCGAGCGGAGCGCGGCGGCGCCGTCGGGAACGCCGTAGTTCCCCTGCAGCGGATAGGTCAGCACGAGGATCTGACCTCGATAGGAGGGATCCGTGAGCGTCTCCACGTAGCCGGTGAGCCCGGTGCAGAAGACGACCTCGCCCGCCACGGTCCGCTCCGCGCCGAACGACGCGCCGTGGCAGATGGTGCCGTCGGCGAGCTGCAGGCTGGCGTTCGCAGGCATGGCGGTTCGGGTCCGTGACCGAGGCGACCTCGAGACTTCCGGGGGCGCCCGGCACGGGAGCGGAACGCGACCCGGAGTCATCGGTCAGGATGACGGGGTGGGTTGAATCGGAGGACCGGATTCCGCCCTGCGCCGAGGAATCCTCCGGACCTTCGCCGCGTCCTCGCAGGTGGTCTTGGCGCGCGAGTGAAGAACGCCGAAGAACGACGGTTCCCTCCGTACACTCCCGACCCGCCATGTCCGCCATCCTCGGCATCAACTTCAACCACGCCGACGCCTCGGCGGCGCTCGTCCTCGATGGTCGCCTCGTCGCGGCGATCGCGGAGGAGCGCCTCGGCGACCGCGTGAAGCACGACCCCCGCTTCCCCGCCGCCGCGGTCCGCCGCGTGCTCGAGATCGGCGGGATCAAGGCGAGCGAGCTCGACCTCGTGGCGCACGCCCGCGACACCAAGGCGAACCGCCTCGCGAAGCTCGGCTACGTGCTCCGCAACCCGCGCCGCGGCAGCCGCATCGTGCGGCACTACCTCGCCCGCTCCAAGGGCGAGGCGGGCGTCCTCTCGAAGGTCGCGGAGGCGTGCGGGATCGGCGCGGACCAGCTCAAGGCGCGGCTCGTCCCCGTCGAGCACCACCTGAGCCACGTGGCGAGCTCCTACTACTGCTCGCCCTTCGACGGGCTCACCGCCGGTCTCTCCTACGACGGCTCCGGCGACTTCGCGAGCCTGATGGCGTGCCGCTGCGAGGGCACCCGCATCGAGGTGCTCGATCGCGTCGTGCTGCCGGACAGCCTCGGCTTCTTCTACACCGCGGTCTGCCAGTTCATCGGCTTCGACGAGTTCGGCGAGGAGTACAAGGTGATGGGCCTCGCCCCCTACGGCGAGGACAAGCACGCCGCGGCGATGCGGCAGATGCTGCGGCTCCACGAGCGCGGCTGGTTCTCCCTCGACGGTCGCTGCTTCAGCATGCACGGGGACGTGACGAGCGGCTCGCTCGACGAGCGCGGTCGGATCCGCATGCCCCGCATGTACGCGGACGCGGCGGTCGCGCTCCTCGGCGAGCCCCGCAGGCGCGGCGACGAGATGACGCAGCGGGCGAAGGACCTCGCCCGCTCCTGCCAGGTCCGCTTCGAGGAGGCCGCCATGCACTGCATGCGGCGCCTCCACTCGCTCGTCCCGACCCACCGCGTCGCCTACGCGGGCGGCTGCGCCCTCAACGGCGTGGCGAACGCGCGGCTCCTCCGCGACACCCCCTTCCGCGAGGTCTACCTGCAGGCGGCGGCCGCCGACGACGGCACCTGCGTCGGCGCCGCGATGTGGGCATGGCACAACGTCGCGGGCGGGACCGAGCGGTTCCACATGCACCACGCCTACTGGGGTCCGGAGCATCCCGCCGAGGAGGTCCGCCGCGTCGCCCAGTCCTGCCCGATGCCCCAGCGTCACGTCCCGCGGTCGCGGCTGCCGCAGGTCACCGCGCGGCTCCTCCGCGACGGGCTCGTGATCGGCTGGTACCAGGGTCGCTCGGAGTGGGGACCGCGTGCGCTCGGCAACCGGTCGATCCTCGCCGACCCCACGCAGCCGCAGATGAAGGACCTCATCAACGCGAAGATCAAGCGGCGGGAGATGTTCCGCCCCTTCGCCCCGACGGTGATCCGCAAGGCGGTCGGCACCTACTTCGAGCAGGACGTCTTCAGCCCCTTCATGATGCACGTCGTGAAGATCCGCCCGGAGTTCCGCGAGAAGCTTCCCTCGGTGACCCACGTCGACGGCACCGGGCGGCTGCAGAGCATCGAGCGGACCACCAACGAGCTCTACCACGACCTCATCGAGGCGCTCGGCAGGCTCTCGGGAATCCCGATCGTCCTCAACACCAGCTTCAACGAGAACGAGCCGATCGTGGACACGCCGGAGCAGGCGCTCGCGTGCTTCACGCGGACCGGACTCGACGCGCTCGTCCTCGGCGAGCACGTGATCGTGAAGCCGGAGCAGCAGGCGCGGCTCGAGGCGGCGGTCGCCTGACGGGGACGAGCGTCCGGGACGATCACCGAATGCTCCCGCGGCGGTCATCGCCCCGCGGAGACTCCCGCGCCCGGCGGTTCCCTCGGATCTCCCGACCCCGCCACGGGAGGCGACCCTGACCTGCCGGCAGGCACCGGCCGTCCGCCCGCTGGCGGATCGACCCCGCTGCCGCTACCGTCCCGCCCCGTTCCGTCGGGCGACGTCCCGGTCGCCGGTCGCAGGACCGCGCCCGCCTCCCCGCCTCGCCCCATGTCGATCAGCCCGCCCGTCCTCTTCTTCGTCCTCGGCATGGTGGCGGCGCTCGTCCGCTCGGGGCTCCGCGTGCCCAAGGCGGTCACGAAGCTGATGTCGCTCTACCTGCTCTGGGCGATCGGCTTCACCGGCGGGGTGAAGATCGCCCAGAGCGGTCTCGATCAGGAGGCGGTCCTCGCGATCGCGATCGGGATCGCGCTGGCGGCGGCGACGCCGCTGGTCGTCTTCGCGGCGACGCGTCATCGGCTCGGCATCCACGACGCGGCGGCGACCGCGGCGGCGTTCGGCTCGGTGAGCGCGGTCACCTTCATGACCGCCTCGAGCGTGCTCGACGAGCAGGGCGTGCCCTACGGCGGGCACATGGTCGCGGTCATGGCGCTCATGGAGTCGCCCGCCATCGTGATCAGCGTGATCCTCCTCCGCCGCGCGGAGCGCGATGCCGACGCGCCCACCGCGGAAGGATCCCGATCGGGACGCCGCGGCTGGGGCACCCTGCTCCACGAGGCGTTCCTGAACGGTCCCGTGCTCCTCCTGCTCGGGAGCCTCGTGATCGGGCTCGTCACCCGCGAGCGCGGCTTCGAGGCGTTCAAGCCGCTCTGCAAGGACCTCTTCAACGGGGTCCTCGTCTTCTTCCTCCTCGACCTCGGGCTGCTGGCGGCGCGGCGGCTTCGGAGCTTCCTCTCCCGCGGCTGGTTCCTCGTCGGCTTCGGCCTGATCGCCCCGCCGATCCTCGGCGGCATCGCGCTCGGGCTCGCCCGCGCGGCGGGACTCGACCTCGGGGACGCGGTGCTGCTCGCGGTGCTCGCCGCGAGCGCGAGCTACATCGCGGTGCCCGCCGCGGCGCGGATCGCGATCCCGCGGGCGGATCCTTCGGTCTACATCGGGCTCGCCCTGGCGGTCACGTTCCCCTTCAACGTGGTCGTGGGCATTCCTCTCTACTTGTCCGCGGCGCGTCTCCTCTGGGGCGGGTAGCCACGCGGGATCCGAGCCGTCTTGAGGCAGGCGAGGCGCGGGACTTCGTCCACGCGGCGGCGACCGCGTCTCGGGCGAGGACGCCGGGCGAACATCGATCGTGACGGTCATCGATCGTGCGGGGGCTTCGCGCGATCGGGACCCATCAGGAAGGGAAGGTCGGTGATCGCGCGCACGACGCGGGCGACGCTCGATCGGACCCTCTCGGCACCTCGTGCGCCGGCGATCAACTTGGGGTGATTGGTCTCTTCACGGTCGAGTCCCCTCTCGACGAGGATCGACGATTCGTCCTCCTTCATCCACCTCCGAGGGTCGCACATGACGCTTCACCCGATCGCCCCGAGACTCCCGCTCGCCGCCGCCGTGCTTGCCGAGACCCGCTCGACCTGATCGACGTAGCGCTGGAGGTCCTCGCTCGGCTTCAGCTCGAGCAGAAGCCGGCGCGTCGGCGGAGCGCTCGGACGTCGGCGGCGACTCGCTTCGCCTCGGTCGATCCTCAGCAGTCCCCCCAGCTCGACAGCACGGTGGTGAGGTCCACGCCGTCCACGACGCCGTTGCCGTCGAGGTCCGCCGGACAGGGCGACGCGCAGGGTCCCCACGACGCCACGACCGCCGAGAGGTCCGCCCCGTTCACCGTCCCGTCGTCGTTCAGGTCGCCGAGGCATCCGCCGCCCGACGGAGCGACGACGAGCTGCTGCCTGACCGTGATCGGGCGGGCGATGATCGCCTGCGGGTCCGCCTGCGCCTCCTCCGGCGTGTACCAGTCCACGCCGAAGGTGGTGATGCGGAGTAGCTTGCTCGCCGCGTCGACGTCGAACTCGGTCCAGCCGTAGTGATGCAGGGCGCAGGGACCGCCCACGAGGAGCTGGCTCTGGATCGAGGGATCCTGGATGCCCGTCGGCGAGTAGCCGTAGCCGGAGATCACCGTATCGAGCACCTGCTGGATGAACAGGTCCTTGCCCGCGTTCGGAAGCGACTGGTAGAAGGCGAACTGCGCGGGCGTGATCGCGCCGGTCTGGACGCCGAGCTGGGCGAAGGTGGGACCCGCGGGCGCCGCGTACGCGACCGAGCCGGTGATGATCTCGAACATCCCCGTGAAGAGCTGCTGCTGCGGATTCGAGGGATTCGGGACGGTGAGGTCGTTCACGATCGTGCCGTGGAAGTCCGCGGTGACGAACACGACGTTGTTGAGCCCGAGCGCCACGATCTGCCCGAGCAGGAACGCCCGCTCCGCCGCATAGCCCTCCCAGCGATCCTCGCCTGCGAGCGGTCCGAAGTTCTGCATCGGCATCGAGGTCATCACGAACTTCCACGTCACGCCCGCCTCCTCGGCGCGCCGCAGGTCCTCGAGCAGCATCGCGAGCTGCGGCAATCCGAGCATCGTCCGCGCCGGGTTGAAGCTCGCCTGCAGGAAGGCGATGACCTGCGCCGGATCGAAGGGATTCGTCACCGGCGGCAGGCTCGCGTCGCGGAAGGACCGCGCGTCGATCATGAAGACCGCGGCGTGCTCGCCCCACTGGAACGAGCGATAGAGCATCGGACGACCATCGACGCGGGGATCGCCGACCGCCGGATAGGTCCGCGGGAACATGGGGTTGTGCTCGACGAACGCCTGCAGCCCGTTCAGGAAGAGGCTGCCTTGGTTGTACCAACCGCCACCGGGCAGGATCGCGCCGCCATCGAAGTCGTTGGTGACCTCGTGGTCGTCGATCATCGAGAAGGTCGGCATGGAGGTGGTGAGGTCTCCCCATGGATCGATGCCGTGACTGGGGCGGTAGTTCTCGACGTGCTTCGCGCGGAACTGGTCCAGCGTCTCCGCCTGCGGCTGCGGCACCGCCGGACTCGGCACGTCGGCGTAGACGGTGTCGCCGAGCTTGACGAAGAAGTCGAGCCCGCGCTCGTCGGCGTTGAGGATCGCGTTGTAGATCCCGACGTCGCCGCGCCAGTCGCCGGTGACGCCGAAGCGCGCCCCGGGATCGGCGACGGCCTTCCCGAGCGAAGTCCCGCCGGCGACGAAGGTGGCGTCGCGGCTCACGCTCGCCCAGGGATCCTCGACGCGGACGTGGTAGCGAAGACCGGGCTCGAGGTCCTCGACGAGCACCTTCCCGGGAAGGTTGGAGTCGGTCACGAACAGCTCCCACGTCCCGACGAGGTCGCCGAAGGCGGCGTCCCGAGCGAGGCGGACCACCAACGGTCCCAGCCCGCCCGCGGGACGGACGAGGATCGCCGCGCGACCATCGATGACGTCCCCGGTCGCGAGTCGCGGCAGCGCCTCGGACTGGGCGGTCGCCGCGGAGGCGAAGAGGAGCGAGGAGGCGACGAGGAGGACTCGGTCGTACATGGCGGCCCGAGCAGCAGGATCCCGACGCTGAGGAGCACCCGCGCCGAGAGCTGCGCCCGCTTGGCGGCGTCGAAGGCGATCAGGAGCCCGCACACCCCGATCAGGTAGAGGATCGCCGCCCGGAGGTCGACCGCGGCGACGAAGACGAGGAGCACCGTGCCGAGGTTGGCCCACGAGGTCACCAGCAGCGCCCGCCGGAGCGAGAGCAGCCCGCTCGAGATCATGCCCACCATGACGAAGGCGGTGGCGGTCGCGCTCTGCGTGATCGCCCCGAACACCGTGCCCCAGAACGCCGCGAGAACCCCGCTCGAGGTGAGGCGTCCCATCATCGCCCGGAAGCGGCGGCTCGTGAGCTGCCGCAGGTTCGACTTGATGCCGTCCACGCCGAGGAAGAAGAACGCAAGACCGCCGAGGAACACTCCCGCGAGGCTGACGAGGGGCTCCGGCGGGAGCGCCGCCGGGGGCGGAGCGCTTCCCGGCGCCACCTCGATCGCCCGCATCGCGGCGGGAGGACCCGTGAGCGTCGAGATCGTTTCCGAGGCGTCAGTCGGTGCGGTCACGAGTCCATCCAACATGCCTCGGCCGGCGACGGCGAACGAGGAGACGGTCACGTCCGGGCGTCGCCCCGCCTCCCCTGCCCCGACACGATCTTGCCTCAACCGCGTCGGGATGGCTCCCGACTCTCGATAAGTTTCGGTGAGCATCCGAGACGGGAAGAGACCGGCTTCCGCGGGGACGGCGAGCGCGACGGCTCCCGCCCGCCGATCCGACCTCGCCGGGACCGCGTCGGCGCGAGCTCGACGCTCACCGCCCCTTCGAGACCCGCTCGACCTGATCGACGTAGCGCTGGAGGTTCTCGCTCGGCTTCAGCTCGAGCGCCCGCCGCAGCATCGGCATCGCCTCCGGATAGCGACCGAGCGCGACCAGCATCTGCCCGTGGCGGAGCTTCGCCTCGCCCTCGAACTTCTCGATCGCCTCCGCCCGCTCGAAGTAGAACTCCGCCTTCTCGAAGTCGCCCGCCCGCCGCCGCTCCTGCCCGAGCAGGATCAGCGCCTCGCCGTCGAGCGGATCGATCGAGATCAGCTCCTCGAGCACCCGCGCCTGCTCGTCGCCGGCGCCCTCCGCGACCGCCACGCGGGCACGGGTCCGCAGGAGGTCCTTGCGGGTCTCCTCCGGAAGGTCGGTGCCGTACGCCTTCTCGAGCGCGTCGAGGAGCGCCTTCGTCTCCGGGTACGCCGCGCGGGCGACGAGCACCTTCGCCGCGCGGATCGCCCGGTCCGGCGCCGGTCGCGGCGCGAGGCCCATCGCCCGACCGTACGCGGAGACCGCAAGGTCGAAGAGCCCGGCGTTCACGTAGATGTCGCCGAGCATGAGCAGGCTGTCGGCGGTCGCCTGCCCGAGGCGCTCGACCAGCTCGTAGTTCTCCGCCGCCTTCAGCGGCTGCCCCAGGCCGAGGTAGGCGTTCGCCTGCAGGAGCCAGAGCTCGCCGCGGGTCGGGTCGTCGGCGATGAGCTTCGCGCAGATCGCGCCCGCGTCCGCGAATCGCTGCTGGTTGAAGAGGCTGCGGGCGAGGTTCATCCGCCAGTCGAGCGTCCGGGGATCGAGGACGATCGCCATCCGGTAGCAGCTCTCCGCGGCGAGGTCGTCGGCGACGTTCGCGTAGGAGAAGCCGAGGAGCCCGTAGGTCACCGAGTCGCTTCCGCCGAGCTCGATCACCCGGGCGAGCGCCGGGATCGCGTCGGGATACCGCTGCTGCCGGAGGTGGATGAGCCCGAGGTTGCGCCAGGCGCGGCGGAACTTCGGGAACTTCTTGACGGCGCCCTCGAGGGCGGCGCGGGCGTCGTCGAGCTGGTCCGCCTGGAAGTAGAGGTTCCCGAGCGTGAAGTCGAAGACCGCGCTCGAGGACTCGTCCGCGACCTGCTTGCGGAGCGCCGCGATCGCGTCGTCGATCTTCTCCTCGCCGATCAGGTCGAGGATCTTCTGGATCTGCTTGCCCTCGCTGGTGGCGAGCTTCGGCTCGACGTCGCTCTCCGCGAGGTAGCTCTCCGCGAAGCGGGTGCGGAAGCCCTCGTCGCGCCACGGCTCGATCGCGTCCGCGGGCAGGCGCACCGGCGCCGGCGTGGGGATCGCCTCCACGAGGACCGGCTCCTCCTGCGGGCGGGCGAGGGCGGGCATCGACGCCGCGAGCAGGGCGGCGGCGAGGAGGAGTCCGGAGGAGCGGAGGGAGGGGTCGATGGTCATGGGAGTCACCGGGGAATCGTGAAGGGCTGGAGCATGCGGGTGCGGACCGGCTCGCCGTTCCGCTTGCCCGGCTCGAACTTCCACTGCTTGATCGCGGAGAGCACCGCCCCGTCGAAGAGCGCATCGGTGCTCTCGCGGACGCGGGGGTTCTGGACTCGACCGTTCTGGTCGACCTCGAAGATCACCACCACCCGCCCGGGCGCCTTCTTCCGCATCGCGGCGGTGAGCTGGGGCGAGGGCTGGTGCACGGGCACGGGCGCCTGGTCGAGGTCGGCCTGCGAGAAGATCGCCTCGACGTCCGAGCCGCTCGCCGCGGCGACGTTGAGCGAGACCGCGAAGTCGCCGCCCATGAGGTCGCCGCCCACCCCGGGGTTCAGGGCGACCTCGAGCTGCGAGAGGTCGAGCTGCGGCACGTCCTCCTGGAGCTCCGGCGGCTTCTCCTCGTCCTGCTCCTCCTCGGGCTTCTCCTCCTCGGGAGGCGGCGGAGGTGGCGGCACGTCGGCGGTCGAGATCGACTGGACGACGAGGTCCGCCGAGGGCGGCTGACCGATCGCCTCCATCAGGGGAAGCACGAGGAAGAACGCCGCGGTGAAGCCCACCGATCCGAGCAGGACGAGGGCGCCATGCCGGAGGTGGTCGAGGAGGGTTCTCGTGACGTTGCGCTTCACGGTCGTGGCTCTGGGTCTGCTCGCCCGCGCCTCAGCGGGGGTTCTTCGCGGCGACGCTCACCTTGGTGGCGCCCGCGAGCTTCGACTCGTCGATGATGCGGACGAGGAGCCCCGCGGGGCTCGCGGCGTCCGCCTGGATGATCACCGGCAGCTGCTCCTTCTGGATCATGCGCCGCACCAGCGCCTGCACGCCGCCGATCCCGATCTCCCGCCCGCCGTAGACGACCTCGCCCTTGGAGGTGAGGGCGATGAGGATGCTCGACTTCTCGAGCCGCTCGGCGCTCGCCGCCTGCGGCTTGTCCACCTCCACGCCGGTCTCCTCGACGAAGGTCGTGGTGACGATGAAGAAGATGAGCAGGATGAAGACGCAGTCGATGAGCGGCGACATGTCGATGCCGGTCTCGCTCGAGTCGTCGGTCATCATCTGGCGGATGCGTGACATGATGGGTCTCGGGGTCGCTCAGGCGGTCGCGCGGTCGCGGTGGATGAGGTGCTGGGTGCAGATCGTCTCGAGGTGCGCGAGGAACGCCCGGTGGCGTTCGCACGCCCGCGAGAGGAGGAACTGGAGGAAGAGCCCCGGGAGGGCGATCACGAGGCCGGTCTCGGTGGTGATCAGCGCCTCGGAGATGCCGGAGGAGATCTGCGACATGGTCTTCTCGCCGCCGGAGCCGCCGGCGAGGGCGCCGAAGGTGACGAGCATCCCTGTCACCGTGCCGAGCAGCCCGAAGAGGGGCGCCGCCGCCACGCAGACCCGCATGACCTTGAGGTCGCGGTCGTGCGCCGCGAGCTCGGTGGTGCGGATCTGGTCGAAGAAGTCCCGCATCGCCTGCAGCGAGCTGCTCGCGGTGACGAAGCGTATGAGCTCGCCGAGCGGGCCCTCCCGCGCCTGCGGATCATCGATCCAGGTCCGCCAGCGCCGCTCCGGCACCCGGTCGTAGCCCTTCTCGCGCAGGCGGAGATGGAGGTGCGTCCCGATCCCGAACATCAGGAGCGCGACGATGGCGATCGGGATCATCGCCCAGCCGCCGGAGAGCCAGATCGCGACCGCATCGCTCCAGAGGCGGGCGAGCGCTCCTGGCTCGGAGAGAGAGCCCGCGGAGGAGGAGCCCGCGGAGGAAGAGACCGCGGAGGAGATCGCCGAGGCGACCGCGGAGGAGAGGGCAGCCGCCGGGATCATCGCGCCGCCCCTCCCGAGCCGGCGAGCTGCTGCCGCACCGCCGGGGTGAGCAGCTCGGAGAGGATCGACCGCACCTCCTTCGCGAGCGCCTCGCGGTCGATCGCCGCGGGCTGCTGCTCGCGGCTGCGGGCGACCTCATTGAGGAAGTTGAGGGCGGTGCCCTCCATGCGGTCCACGATGCCCCGCGCCTTGCGGGAGAGATACGCGTGGATGAGCAGCGACGGGATCGCCACGATGAGCCCCCACTCCGTGGTGATGAGCGCCTCGGAGATGCCGCCCGAGAGCGACTTCACGTCGCCCGAGCCGAAGACGGTGATGAGCTTGAAGGTGGTGATGATGCCGGTGACGGTGCCGAGGAGACCCAGCAGCGGCGCCGCCGCCGCCGCGACCGCGATGAAGGGCAGGAACCGGGTGAGCCGCAGCTTCGCGGAGAGGATCGTCTCGAACATCGCCTCCTCGATGAGCTCGCGCGGCTCCGCGAGGTTGGCGACGCCTGCCTTGAGCATCCGACCGACCGGACCCGGCATCCGCTCGACGACCGTGCCCGCCGCGGCGGCGTCCTTCGCCGCGACCGCCTTGAGCAGCTCGTCGACGCGTCGCCGCGAGGGCATCCGCACCAGCGACAGCCCGATCCACTTGGCGAGCGCGACGAGGAGCGCCGCGCCCGCGAGGATGAAGATCGGGATCATCACCGGTCCGCCGGCGCGGATGTGCTCCGCGAGGGTCTCCTCGGTCTCCGCGACCTTGCGGGCGTTGCCGAGGGTGGGATCGAGGAGGAGCATGCCCTCGCCGCCGCGGAGGAGCGCCTCCGCCGCCTGCGCCTGGAGCGGATCGGGATACGCGATCGCCGCGGGCTCGAGCGAGCCGAGCCGCTGCTCGGCGGTGGTCGCCGGACCCTGCTCGGGAAGGAATGCCGCGACCGGACCCACGAGGACGAAGCGACCCTTCTGCACGGTGCCGCCCTCGCCGACCGCGGTGCCCTCGAAGCGGGTGCCGCCCGCCACGTCGTGCAGCCGCTCGAGCGACGCGGCGAGGAGCGACGCCTGCGCCTCCGCGATCTGCTGCTCGGAGAGCGCGGTGTTCTCCGCGGCGAGCCGGGCGGTGGCGATCGCGTCTCGATGACGCTGCAGCTCGGTCACGTGGAGGCGCGACTCGAAGTTCCGCTGGTACTCGCCGAGGAGACCCGCGAGGTAGGTCGCCTCCTTCTCGCGGGCATCGATCTCGCCGCGGAGGTTGCCGAGCCCGAGCGTGCGGGCGTCGAGCTCGCGGACCTTGTCCTGGTACTGCTTGCGGACGTCGGCGAGCTGGTTCTCGAGGGCGGTGAGCTGCCGCGAGAGCGGCACCATCTCCGCCGCCATCTGCCCGCGAAGCGCGTCGAGCTCCTTGAGCGAGTCCTCGAGCTGCTGGGCGATCCCCCGCGAGGCGTCGCCGAAGGCGTCGGGGGACGCCGGCGGCGGGGCGGTCGCGGTGGTCGGGGCGGCGGCGCTCGGAGGCGGAGCCGCCTCCTGCGCCGAGGAGGTGGCGCCGGCGAGCGTCGACGCGGCGAGGACGATGGCGATGAGTGATTCGTGGGCGTGCATGGATGGCTCCTCGTCAATCGACCCGCATCGGAAGCGGGACGAACTCCGCGATCTGCTCGTTCTTCATCATGGCGACCGCCCTCGCGAGCGCCGGCGCCGCGTCGTTGGCGGATCGCCAGGTCCAGGCGTCCGCGGTCGGCCCGCCGATCCCGGCGATGGTGCCGTCGGCGTTCACGTAGAAGCCCTGCCCGACGCCGAGGTACATCGAGGTCACCTCGATCGACCGACCGTCGGGCAGCTGGCGCACCTCGCTCGCGAGGGTGATCTCGCCGTTGAACTTGTTGACCTCGTTGAGGATGCCGACCACGTTCAGGAAGCGGTCGCCGATGGAGAGCCTCGTCGTCGCCGGATCCTCGGGCAGCCGCTGGGTGAGCGGGCGGATCCGCTCGCGGATCGGCTCCGGCAGGCGTGCGAGCAGCGCCTTGGTCCGCGCCTCGAGCGGCACGATGAGGTCGGCAAGCGACTGCGACGCCGCCCGCAGCGCCGCCGCGCGGCGCTCGAGCTCGACCCGCTTCTCGTCGGCGGCGGCAAGGTTCTTGTCGGCGTCGGCGATCTTCTCCTTGATCGAGTCGATCTCCCGCTGCACGAGGTCGAGGCGATCCTGGAGGACCTGCCGACCCTCGGCGAGCTGAAGCCGCTCGCGGGAGATGGTTCGGCGGACCTCGACGTACTGCTCGAGCGTCGCGCGGGCATCGTTGATCGCCGCGGCGCGGGCGTCGGCCGAGGGCGGGGCGGTCGGCGCCGCCGGCTCGGTCGCGGGCGGCGCAGCCGCGTCCGGCGGGTCGGCCGGCGCGGCGGCAAGCGCGGCGAGCGCCGCGAGCGTGAGGATCGCGAGGGTCGGGAGTCGTCGGTGGTCTCGAGGCATGGTGGTCGCTTCCGCGGATGCGTCGCCCGGGGAGGGCTCAAGGATGGCTCAGAAGGTGAACTGCCCGGTGAGGGCGATCGAGAGGTCGATGCCGAGGGTGTAGGAGGTCTTGAGGGTCTCGCCCTGAACGCCGGCGCCCGAGTAGACCTCCTGGAAGGAGGGATTGGTCAGGTTCTTCGCCTGGAAGGTGAGCTTCAGGAAGTCGCCGATGACCCGCTGCGACACCGTGAGGTTCAGCGTGCCGAAGGGCTTCTGGTAGACGCTCGGCACGAAGTTGCCGTCGTCGGTGGTCGCGCCGGCGATCAGCGTGTTGCCGGTGACGGTGTAGAACAGCCCGACCTGCGTGCCGATGCTCGAGACGTCGATCGTGGTGAAGAGGTTGTAGAGGTAGTCCGGCGCGTCGGTCATGTCGCGCGAGGTGATGTCCACCTGGTACGCCGGACCGGCGAACTCCGCCGCCTCGTCCGCGGGGAGCACCACGTTCGAGTCGATGAGCGTCGCGTTGCCGCCGACGAGGAAGCCCTGCAGCAGGTCGGTGAAGAAGCCAAGGTCCTGCCGCACCTCGAACTCCCAACCGCTGATCGTGCCGGAGGGATAGTTGACCGGCGTGGTGTAGATGAACGAGGTGACCCGCTGGACGTTCTCGATCGGGTTGGTGATGTCCTTGTAGAAGTAGGACGCCGAGAGCAGACCGCCGAGGTAGGGCACGTAGTCGACGCGCAGGTCGTAGTTGACGACGTCGCTGATCACGAGGTCGGGGTTGCCGATGAAGATGTCGCCGCCGAGGTACTCCTGCTGCAGGATCGGCGTGAGCTCCTTGAAGGTCGGCAGCGCGTAGGTCTGGGCGTAGTTGCCGCGGAAGGTGAGGTTCTCGAGGGGGATCACCTCGAAGCCGATCGAGGGCAGCACGAAGTTCTGGTCGATGTCGACGTCGGCGTCGCCGGGGCGGAGGCGCACCGGCGAGAGCGACCCCGGCGGGAACCACACCGCGTCCTCCTCGGGGAAGTTCTGGATCGCGAGGCTCACGTTCTCGACGCGGGCGCCGCCGATGATCTTCGACCACGAGTTCAGCGGCAGGTCGGTCATCGCGTACCACGCGAGGATGTCCTGCTCGCCGCGGTAGTTCACGTCCACGTACGGCGGACCATCCGACATCGGGTGGTTCTGATCCGGGAAGACCGCGCTCCAGAACTTCTCCCAGGGAGCGAAGTACTCCGCGCTGTTGTCGTTGAAGTTGCTGTAGCTCGACCGCGTGAAGTTCCGGATGAGCGAGTCGTCGAACACGCCGAACTTGAGGAACCCCTCGTCGCCGGACCACTGGGTGAAGGGCATGAGCAGGTTGATCGCGAACTGGTTGGTCCGCTCGTTGAGTCCCGTCCAGATCCGCTGCGCGTTGCCGAGGAGGAAGTTCGCGTCGGGCTTGTACTGACGCTGCACCTCCGGCTCGATGAACTCCGGGATGAAGGGCGGGAAGCCCGGGTTCAGCGAGCGCGGCAGGAAGAGCGAGCTGAACTGCCGCTTGTCGGGCTGGTCGAGGTTCGCGGTGGCGTAGGAGTAGTTCCAGTCGATCCGCGGCGTGAGGAAGGTCATGAAGTCGCCGACGGAGAACTCCTCGAAGATCGGGATCTCGTGGTCGCCGTTCAGGATCAGCGTCGAGGAGATGCGGTCGTCGTACTCGATCGTCTCGAGGCGGTTCCACGGCGCCGCGGTTCGATTGGTCGGCGAGTTGCCCTCGGCGGCGGGGTTGTTCGGCTCGTAGCCGGGGAAGAAGTACGACTTGCCGCGGCTGTCGTCCGCGAGGGTCGCGGTGTCGGTCGAGGTCCGCGTGTAGAGGTACGCCACGCCGAGCGACTGCCCCTCCCACTCCACGCCCGCGGTGCCGAGCCAGCCCCAGCGGACGAGCTCGGTGCCCTGCGTCACGTCGTAGAGGGCGGTCTTGAAGTCGTTGTCCTCCGGCGTCCCCTGCTTCGTCTGCGGCGTCATCGCGGCGCCGGGAGTCCGGACCCACCACTGATCGTCCACGCCGTTGTCGAAGTACTCGTAGTCGTTCTCGTAGAAGAAGCTCGAGAAGCCGCCGATGGTCACGCCGTCGTCGAGCTCCCCTCGACCGCCCGCGCTCACCGACCACTTCTGGTTCGGCGGCGCGTAGCCATCCGCCGCGACGCCGGCTGCGCCGGTCCAGCTGGTGCCCACCGGCTGCGGGTTGCCGGTGCCCTTGCCGCCGCCCCAGTAGGAGAGCCCGCCGCCGTCGTAGGTGAGGAAGTCGCGGCGACCGGTCGTCTGGGTGTTGTAGCCCGCCTGGGCGCTCACCTGGATCAGCGTCTGCGCGGGGATCCCCTTCAGGACGAGGTTCACCGCGCCGCCCGAGGCGTTGCCTTGCTGGTCGGGCGTGAAGTTCTTCGTGACCTGGATGCTGTCGATCGCCGCGGCGGGGAACTGGTCGAGCTCGACGCCGCGGCGGTCCTGGTCGGAGGTCGGCAGCACGATCCCGTTGAGCTGGCTGCTCACGTAGCGATCGGGCAGACCACGGACCACCGCGAAGCCGTCCACCACGGTCGCGCCGGGGATGAGCCGCAGGGCGCCCGCCGCATCGCTCGCCCCCGCGCGGGAGATGATGTCGCTCGAGATCGAGTCCATCAGCGCCGGAGACTCCATCCGCAGGCGCAGCAGCGAGAGCTCCGTCGAGCCGCCGGGCTGCAGCTCCTGGACGACGTACTCCTCCATCTCCATGAAGTCGCCGCTCATGGAGGCATCCACCTCGGTCATCGCCCCGCCCGCGACGACGACGCCGGAGCGGATCTGACGGGAGAACCCCTCCTTCGAGAAGATCAGGGTGTAGGTGCCCGGTCGCACCTCGCCGAAGACGTAGGTTCCCTCCGCCGTGCAGACCGTCTTCGCGCCGGTCTCCTGGATGAGGACCTCCGCGAAGGGAAGCGCCGCGTCGAAGTCGGCGTCGGAGATGACGCCGCGGATCGAGCCCGCCTGCTGCGCGACCGCCCGTGGGGTCCAGCCAAGGACCACGAGGAGCGCCGCGAGGAGGGCGACGCGGATCACCAGGGATCGCCCAGGCGGGCCCGGAGCGCGTCCATCCGCTCCTGCATCGCCGCGTCGGGCTCGAACTCCGTCCGAGTCATGGAGAGGCAGGTCGCGGAGAAGTCGGTCGCCCGCGGCCGGGAGTTGGGATTCACGAACCCCTCGTCGAGCGCCTCGCCGTAGGTCGCCGCGAGCGCGACGCGGTCGCCCATCGCCGCCTGCGCCTCCGCGAACGCCCGCAGCACGCTCGCCCGCTCGATGTCGACGATCGTGAGGCGGTCGCGGCGGAAGTCGGCGAACGCCTCGGCGAGCATCGCCCGCGCCAGGTCCGCCTCGCCGGCACCGAACCGCCGCGACGCGATCTCGGCGCTCATGCGGAGCCGCTCCTCGATGATCCACTGATGCGCGGTGAGGTACGCCGCGGCGTCCGCGAGCAGCCGCCGCGCGCCCTCCGGGTCCCCCGCCGCGAGCGCGGCGTCCGCGAGCTCGAGGATCAGGTCGAACTGGATGGGGATCGGGACCGCGTTCCAGCCGCCGCGGATCGACGCCTCGATCGAGCTCCGCCGCTCGGCGTCGGCGTAGAGCCGCCGATGCCACGCCGCGTACGCCTCCAGCGCCCACCGCGCGGGGTCCATCTGCCTCGTCGCGATCGCCGCGTCGAGGTCCGCGCGGACCGCGTCGAACCGCGACGCATCGCCGAGCTCCGCCCGCACCGTGCCGAGCTTCCCCGCCTCCTCGGGACCGATCAGCGCCTCGAGCCGCGCGACCTCATCCTCGGCGCCGAGCCGGGCGTTCGCCCGGGCGATCACCATGCGGATCCGGGCGGGTCGCCAGTCCTCGGCGTTGGAGGCGGTGACCGCCGCGAGGGCGAGGTAGCGGCGGACCTCCGGTGAATCACCCTCCGGCGCGATCGCCTCGGCGAGCCTCGCGTAGGCGAGTCCCCGCCGCCAATCGTCGATCCGGTCGGCGAAGCGGGCGGCGGTCGCGAGCTGCCCCTCGGCGAGGCACTCCTCGACGACCTCCATCTGCGCCTTGCTCCGGTCCGCCTGGTGGGGATCCGCCGGGATCGCAGTGACCGCCGAGAAGGCGAGCTCGAGGAGCCTGCGGTTCGAGTCGGACGCGGCAGCATCGACGAGCCGCGTCGCTGCCGCCGCCGGCGCCGCAGTCGCCGCCTGGAGCGAGACCGACAGGATCGTCCACGCGGCGAGGAGGAAGAACGACATGGGCTTGGGACTGGATCGAGGGGGTGGCGAGCGGTGAGGACGGACGGAGGGAACGCTGCCCCGGAAGGTCGCGGAACGCTACGGGCGCGATGTGAGCGTTCTGCAAAGAACCCGCGCACGACGGGTTCAACGGCAGCGTCGCCGTCGCGTCAACGGGGGTCCTTGCGCATTCCTTGCGCAACGCGCGCGCCGCAGCTCGCCGCGCCGGCGCTCCGGATGCACGAGGGTGCGCGCCTCGCGGAAGCGGACGCAACGCGCACCGCGAACTCACCGAACCCGAACAATCGCGCCGTACGTTTCCTACGCCCGCGAGTGGAGCAGCGTGCGCCACGTCGACTTCGGCGCGTCGTCCGAGTCAAGTCCCCCCCTCAGGAGAGATGTGTCATGAGCATCAGGAAGCTGGCGTCGATCGCCATCGGCGGCATCGTGGCCGCCTCCTCCGCGAACGCCGCGGAGGTCTTCATCACCACCAACATCTCGACGTCCACCACGTGGACGGCGAACAACGTCTACCGCCTGCAGACCCAGATCTACGTCCTGCCCGGCGCGACGCTGACCATCGAGCCCGGCACGCTCGTCGCGAGCATCCCGACGGCGAACGGCTCGGGAAGCCTCGCGGTCTGCCGCGGCGCCCGCATCTATGTCCGCGGCACCGCCCAGAACCCCGTGATCATGACCTCCTCCCTCGACACCTTCACGTCGTGGCGGGAGGCGGCGAACGAGTGGGGCAACCTGACGATCATGGGTCAGGCGTACATCGGCAAGTATGGTCCGAGCGTCCCCAACAACACGCCGACCCCGAACCCGAACAACCTCTCCCCCATGGAGGGTCTCGTCGCCCAGTTCCCCGGCGACCCGAACGTCCTCTACGGCGGCGGCAACGACGACGACAACTCCGGATGCATCAGCTACCTCTCGCTCCGCTACGGCGGTCGCGTGGTGGGTCTCGGCAACGAGCTCAACGGACTGTCCCTCGGCGGCATCGGCCGGGAGACCGGGCTCAACTTCATCGAGATCATGAACAACGTCGATGACGGCATCGAGATCTGGGGCGGCACTGTCGACCTCAAGAACTTCAGCATCTGGAACATCGGCGACGACAGCCTCGACATCGATCAGGGCTACCGCGGCAAGGTGCAGTTCGGCCTCATCGTGCAGGGCTACAGCGTCGACGCGGCGCAGGGCTCGGGCGTGGGCGACAACTGCGTCGAGATCGACGGCGCCGAGAACTCCGACGCGCAGCCGGTGACCACCTCGGTCGCCTACAACATGACCCTCATCGGACAGCCGGTCCCCGGCGCCGGCGACCACGGCTTCGCCTACCGCGACGGCGCCCGCATGCAGTTCAAGAACGCCATCGTGATGGACCTCGGCGAGCGGCTCGTCCAGAACGACAACGTCGACGGCGATGGCGGCTCGGGCTACGGCTTCAACGGCACCCTCACCTGGGCGCAGGTCTGGAGCACCCCCTACACCTCCTTCTCGACCGTGAACGCTCCGCCGAATCCCGCGGCGTTCTACACCGCGCAGACCACCGGCAACCTCTGCCAGATCACCGACTCGGTGTTCTTCCGGAACCTCGACGCGGCCGCCTACAACACCGCGACCTCGGTCGGCGTCTTCGATGCGTCGAACCGCAACACCCTGATCCCGGGCAACGCCGTCGCCAGCACGCCGATCGCCCAGATCACCCGCGGTGCCCCGGTCACCCGCGGCGGCAAGACCATGATCCCGGTCGTCTCGCTTGATCCCCGCCCGGTCGGTCCGGCGGCGACCGCCCAGCAGGGTGCGCCGAACGACGGGTTCTACACCTCCCCGGCGCTCTACGCGGGCGCGTTCCCCCCGGGGAACACCAACTGGCTCTGCGGCTGGAGCGCCGCGTCGCGGTTCGGGTTCCTCGTGCCCCCGCCCGGCGGCTGCACGCTTCCGAGCTTCCCCGGCTGCGTCGAGGTTCCGTCGATCCCCGGCGACCTCAACGGCGACGGCGTCGTGAATGGTGCAGACCTCTCGATCATGCTCGGCGAGTGGGGCAAGTGCGGGGGTTGCAACGGCGACCTCAATGGCGATGGTGTCGTGAATGGCGCCGACCTCTCGATCCTGCTCGGCAACTGGACCTCGTGATCGCCTTGGGACGTCCTTGCGTGACGGTCTGATTTCTCCCCCCAGGTCCTCCGGGACCTGGGGGGATTTCGCTTTCTCCTCCTTCGCCTCGGCGCGCTGGGCGAGCCGTCGCGCTCCGCGACGTCCGGCGATGCTTGCGTCCTCGCGGCGACCTTGCCCTTGCCGACTTGCGCGTCCGCTCCGATGATCCCCCGATGAGCATCACGATGACGAACTCCCGCGTCCCTGCGCTTCGATCGCTCCTCGTCGCCCTGGCGCTGCTGCCGCTCGCCGCGTGCACCAATCCGTTCCTCACCTCCTACGAGGGCGAGAAGTGGCCCGCCGTGACGGCGGTCGAGCTGCTCGACAAGCCGCCCTCGCCCGAGACGGCGCGCTGGATCGGGCACTCGAACTTCGACTCCTTCGACACGCTCACCAATGCGCAGGCGATCGCGGCGGCGCGACAGGTCGGCGCGGACCTCGTCGAGTGGAAGGACGAGTCGCTCGGCGAGAAGGTGCGGTGGTCGAGCAGCCCCGTCCTGACCAACCAGTGGGACGGCAACATGTTCAACGCGCCGATGGCGAACCGACAGCAGGAGTTCCGCTACGAGGCGCGGTTCTTCCGCTCGAAGGCGATCGGCGGCCAGGCGATCTCCGGCGTGAATCCAGCGCCTCCCGCCGACGCGCCCAAGCAGCCGGTCCCGGACCACGCTGCGCCTTGAGGCGAGGAGCGCGTCACGCACCCCGGAAGCTCGTGGATCCACCATCGGCGTGCGTGTCGCCTCGTCCTCCTCGGTCGACGAGCGAGATGCGGATGCAGGTCCGCCTCCCGCCGCTTCACGAACGAGGGCGTCGTGCGACTCACTGCATCAGCGGACCCGGACACGGCTCGATCCAGACGAGCCTCAACGAGGCCGCGCTCGTCGAGCGCGGAAGATCCCCCAGTTGACCCCCGAAACCTGCATTGCGGTTACTCTTCAATGTGGCCTCGCGCACAACCGCGAGGAAGCGTGGAACCGCGCGACCGGCGGACAAGCCTTCGACCTCGGGGGGATGGGTCGCTTGCTCGAACCCGGAAGGATAACGTCCTCGACCCCTCGATCGTCGTGGGCAACTTCGACGATCGTCGGGTCGTCCGAAGCAGGGCTCCCGAGAGGTCACGGCAGTGCGCCATCGCCTCCCGCCCCCCCGCCGGATGAGGGCGAGTGCACCGATGGAGAGGACTTCACTCCTGCGGCCGGTCGGTGCCGTCGAGACCTCCTCGGGAACTATGGATTCCACGAGGGCGTGAAGTTGAGGTAGCGATCGACCGGAATCCGGGCACTCCGGAACACCTCGCTGACGCCGAGGGATCTCAACGTCCTGCGGTCCGGCACGCCTCGATGCAGGGAGTCGTGCATGAGCAGGCAGCCGATCGCGCTCGCGCCGATCGGCGCGGTCCAGATCGGCCAGGTCGCGACCAGGGCGCCATCCACCCGGGAGAAGCCGCTCGCACGCAGCCCGAGCCGAGTGGGCATCGTGGGGAAGAAGGGAAGCGCAGCCATCGCGAGCGCGTTGATTCCCGCCACGGTACGAAGTGGATCGGTCGCCGGCTCCTGCCACCGGTAGGCATGCCGCCGGTCGTCGCGCGGGTCCCACCGAAGGGTCGGCGCCTCGTCCTCATGCTCCCAGGTCTCGAACAGCGCGTGCTCGATCTGACGAGGCTCGACCGTCTGCGCGAGCTCGATCAGCGTGGGGAGGAACCGTTGACGTCCTCCGCCGAGCGTCTTGAAGGGCGTGACCTCCGCGAGACCGCGACCGTCGGGGCGCGGGCATCCATCCGAGCCCAGGGCGGCGATCCACGCATGGACCTCCGAAGCCTCCTCGTCGTCCGCGATCACGACGGAGGTGCCGAGTTCCCTGAGCCGATCCGCCGTCAGGTCCTGGTCCGTGGGCAGGTATCGCTGGAGGAGCGCGGCGGTGCGCCTCGCGCGACGAACCAGGGCATCCACCAGCTCCCCGCGATCGAGCTCGGCGAAGAGCGTCGGCGTCCATCGACCGTCGAAGCTCCACGCGAGCCCGGCATCGACCGCCGGTCGCTCGACGGAGAGCCACCTCATCACTCCGATGGCGCCCATGAAGGCGACGAGGTTCGCGCCATCGATCCCATGCAGCGGGTGCCGCACCACGTCGATCCGCCCGCCTGCCGGACTCACGATCGCGCTTCCTGCAAGGACTCCGCGAGCTCGCGACGCTCCTGCTCCGCCACCCGGGCATCCGCGAGCCTCAGGATGACCTCGAGCATCGCGAGGCTCCATGGTCCAAGGCGAGCCTGAACGCCGCCGAACCGATCCGCCGCCCGCGCACCCGGCTCGCGAAGCCGCTCCGATGCAATGCTCCCGCCATGGTCCTCGAAGTCGAGCTCGACCTCCTCGAAGTCCATCCCAAGCGGAGGGAGGAAGGGGCGGCCACGACCATGCAGGCTCGCCACGAGGTGCTCCGCCAGCAGCCTCTGCCGGGCATCCAAGGGCAGGTCGACCGACTGGAGGATGGCGGTCGAGAGCGACTCCGGGCAGGCGAGTGGACTCCAGCCTGCCGTCATCATCGCGCCGAGATCGACCGCATGAGGTCCCGGCGAGGACGCGAGACGCCTCGACCAGGCCAGACCACCCCCCAAGGCGGCCTGATAGCGCGAGTCGCCCTTCCCGACGTCGTGCCAGCGCGCCGCGACGACCAGGGGCTCCGAGACCGCGGAGGAGAGTTCAAGACTCCTGCACCAGTCGGCGACCACGCCGGCGACCCGATCGGAGTGAGCCGCGAGCGATGCTCCGCCGATCTCGAAGTCCTTCGCGAGGAGAACCCTCCGAGTCGAGGTGGTGGGACCCAGGACGATCACGCCGGCGTCGGGATGACGCTCCCACCTCATGCGTCCGGCGTCGGCGTGCAGCGCGGCCTCGATCGCCGGGAGCAGCGCTCCGAGCACGGCTTCGGAAGGACGATCACGCACCGCGGCGACGATCCGGCGAAGCCAGCCCGCGAGCAGAGGATGCGCCGCTGCCCACCCTTCCTCGGAGGGCGACTCGATCCACGCGCGAAGCCGCGGCGGGCACTCCACGTCGCCACGCTGCTCGAGGCGCTCGACGACGCTGGGATGCAGACGCAGCCTGGGCTCTCCGCACTCCTGCCACCAACACTCATCGGCACGGTCGCCCACGGTCGGGACGCGGGAAGCCGTGGCGAGGACTCCGCGGTCATCCGGACCGCCCGCGGGTCGATCGGCGAGCATCAGGATCATGCCGGGCACCAGGTCCGCGTCGCGCTGCACCGGGGTGACGCGACGCCGTCGCGGGTCGATGCCAATCGCTCGGATCTTGCCTCCGGCTCCCTGCACGATCTCGTCCGCGGGCGGTTCGAGCGCACGCGTCAGCCACTCGATCGCGGTCCTGCGCGAGGTCTCGACGCCCTCCGATCCGCAGGGCGGCAACAGCTGCACGTACCGCTCGAGCGCTCCGGATCGGATTCGGTCCGACGGAAGGTCGCTCCTCCAGCAGACGAGCACCGATGGCTCGGGCGGCGCCAGCTTCACGAACTTCGCGATGTCAGGCTCGATGCTCGGTGGAGGCGAGGTCTGCGACAACGTGGCGACGTGCGCCGGCAGCAGCGTCGCGCCGCTCGCCTTGCCGGATCCACTCGACCGCTGGCGGATCCGCCGGGCCGCCTCCCGCCGGATGAGCTCCAGCGGAACGCAACGATCCTGCTCGGGAGCGCCGCGACCACGACCTCGGGCGGGCGGGCGGTCGATGCAGGCGGACTGCTCGATCAGCCAGCGGAGCTCGCCGTGCTCCGAGCAGTCCGCGTCGACGGACTCGGTACGACCGTCGGTGACATCGCCCGCCCCCGGAGGCGCGACGATCGCGCCGACCACCCCATCGGCTCCTGCACTCGGCACGAGCATCCGAAGACGCCGATCGATCGTCTCGAGCGACGCCGGCATCCCGACGACGAAGTCGAAGAGCGGCGTCGGCGTGCCGGACATCGCGTCGGTCCCGACGAGCACCACCTGCTCGACTCCATCGTCGAGCAGGCGGAGCGCGAGGTCATCCTGCTCCGCACGGTCGATCGGTCGCACCGACTCCTCCATCGCGAGCACCCGCGGCGAGGACTCGATGCGATCGGAAAGGCGCCGCGCGACCATGACGACCAGTCCGGGATCGGGCACGAAGACTCCGACGCGCTGGTCTCCCCGCGCGATCGCCCGCTCGACCTCGGCGGCGATCGCGTCCAACCCCTCGTCCTCCGGCTCGACCTTCCCTGGACGTCCCTTTGTCTCGACGACGCGGACGAGCCGCGACTCGTGCCGCCTGGTTCGAGGAGGCTCCGACTCGGTCGCTCCGGTCGCCTCCTGCTCGGGAGACGACTCGACCTCGATCACCCGCATGGTCATCCCGCGGCCGGAGATCGCCTCGCCCGCACCATCCATCGCCTGGATCCTCCTTAGCGCCGGCAGCAAGGCTCGTGCGCCAGGCGACTCGTCGAGGATCACGATGGAGTCCGAGCCGAGCAGTCCGGCGTGCATCGACCACTGACCCGGCGCGGATGCCCACCGGCGGAACAGAAGCCCCTCGAGCAGCCGCATCGAGTCGATCAAGACGATGGCGGGCTGCAGCGGCGAGCGGCACCATGCCGCGTCCTCCAAGCCGGCATGCTCGAGCCGCACCACCTGCAGGGGTTCGGCGCGCGGCGGCGGAGGAAGCCGTGCTCGGACCGCGGCATCGCGGAGCCTGCTCGCGAGCTCGGCCAGCGGACCGCCTCGCGCCCGGGACAACGCCCGGGCGAACTCGCCGACGCGCCGCAATCCGACGTCCGGACGGGGCACCTGCTCATCGACCACGATGACCCGTCGAGGCGCCGAGTCGGGTTCGAGTCCAATCGCCCAGACGAGCAACTCGAGGAGACGGAAGCGATCGACGCCTGCGGGCGTCAGGAGGCGATCAGGCCAGCGACGATGGCCGCATGCCTCGGCAAGCTGGACCTCCCAGCTCGATGGACTCCCTCCGCGGCGAGCCCGCGTGAACCGCAGGAACTCGGCGGTCAGGTCACGAGGACCTTCCATCATCTCCCCCCGCGTCCCGACCCGTCGATTGCTCGACCCGCCCGGCGTGAACGAGGACATCGTCCGAGTCCAGGTCGTCGGCAGGACGCATCAGTCCGTATCCGACGAATCTGCCGGCGCCCACGATCAACGGACCTGCCACGGGTTGATCGAACTCGACGTGACAGTGCCACTGACAGCGGAAGCTCCCGTCCCTTCGTCGCATCCGGGGCATCCTCGACGAGGCGGGCAGTCCATGGATCAACGAGTTCTCGCCGACCAGCACTCGCCTCGGACGGGGAAACCCGAGCTGCTCGAGCGAGCCCGAGACGGCATCCGCCACCTGAGAGGTCCGCCTCGGGTGTCGATCAAGCACGACGGGCGTGACCGTGCTCCACCTGCGGGCGCCACCAGGACCGCCCGTGACGCCATCGCGCCCGAGGCCGGACGCCGGGTCAGCCGCCGTCACGGGACGCAACTGCCACTCGAACCACCCACCCTCCCCGCCCCACACCGTCAGCGGATCTCCCGGTTCATCGCCGAGGAGACAGGGGTCGAGCAGGCGGCGTCGTTCGGCGAGGGACACCGAGGGTGGCGTGATCACGGCGATTCCGACGAGGGAGCCCGGCGCGACCTCGCCTCGCGGGTCGACCAGCGGAATCACCGCGAGGTGCTCGCGCCGCGATGGTCCACCATCGCTCGCATGACCGGTGATCCACTCGGGCGGAGGCTGCTTCGGACACCGCCGAAGAATCGTCTTCCTGAGCAGGTCGCAGACGAGGAGCGAATCGCCGACGTCTACCTCGGATCCTCGGACTCGACGAAGCATGATGAGCCGACCGAGCTCCGACGCGGGCTGCTCGGCGATTCGCTGCTCGACGACGCGATAGCCGACGCGTCGCGAGGCGGGCGCCGGACCCTCGCCGCGGGCATGATGCTCCTCGAGCATCTCGAGGCGACCCGACGTCGGTACCCGAAGGCGCCACTGGCCGTCCAGGTCGTCCGGGACGAGGCTCGGCATGGGGGGAGCGCTCTCGATCCACCCGCGAACAAGGGACGCCGAGTGACCGATCCTCGACAGCCTTGAGAGCAGACTCCGGAGACCGCCGATCACGGCATCGCTGGGGTCGGCGCTCCACATGAAGAACACTCGCGGATCATCCGGCACCACGACCGGGAAGGTCCGCGGCTTCCGCCCTCGATGGTCACCGAGCACGCGCATCTGCGACTCGACGCGTGCCGCCGAAACCCCGGAGAATCCGCCGCGCTTGGTGGTGATCCGGTCATCGTTGGTCGGAACGAAGGAGGTGACCACGACGCGGCGCGATGCGCGGAGGTCGACGGCGATCGAAGGGGGCGGCTGTCCCGAGATCCAACGAATCGCCTCCCGCTCGCGAGGATCGGAAGCACCCGCTGCATCGTGCATCGTCGCCACGAGCGCCATGAAGAACCGGTCGGGATGCGGAGGCCATTCCGCTCGATCCCGACGATGACGCTCCTCGGCGCGACACCCCCCGGTGAGGTACTCGATCCCGATCGCGATCACGCGGTCTCCTCGTCGATCGCGAAACGTCCGCGCTCGGCGAGGCGACGCCTGCTCTCCTGGACCAGCTCGACCAATTGAGGTGATGGGGTCAGGGTCACCGGCTCGGCGTTCCACGGGAGACCCGCTCGACGCGCCGCCTTCACCGACTGGGCGAACGCCTCCAGAAGGCTCCGCATGTCGATGGAGAGGGGCGTCGGAGCCTCGCCGGAGGCTCCCAGCTGCTCCCATGCTGCCGGGCGATCCGGCACGAGCACGCACCGCGAGCGAAGCTGCTGGTTCTCGCGCTCGAGGACCTCGACGGAGATGAGACCAAGCAGGAGCAGCACGCTTCGTGCCGCCTCGTCCACCTCGCTGCTGCGCCGTCCCTGGATGGGGAATCCCAGCCTCCGCAGTCCGGCGACGGAAAGCACCGTGGTCTGCTCGGCGTGGTCAATGGTGACGCCTCCCCGCCCCTCCTCCAACGAGGGGACGACGCTGCTGTGATTCAGCACGGAAGGTCGACCGGCGCGGTCACCTGCATTCCGTGCAGGGATGAGGCGTGGTCGTCCCTTGTCGTGGACGGCGGAGGCGGGATCCGACGTCCATCCGACCGGACCTTCGGACTGGAAGACCTCGACGCCCGCGGCGATGCGCAGGGGATCGAGCCTGCTCTTCGACCGAACCCCGAGGACCGCATCGATGCCGACGACCTCCGAGACGAGGCACCGCGCGAACTTGACGCCGAGTCCGCCGCGCTTGCCGGTCGAGTTCCAGCCGCCAAGGAGCAGAACCGTCGGACAGCAGCCGAAGAGCGAGGTCGCATCCGCGGTCGAGGCTCGCTCGATCGAGCGTCCGATCGTCGTCTCGGGAAACGGGACTCCGTCGAGGAGGCTATCGCGCAGGATCGCGTCGAAGATCCGGTGCGGCGCGTCGAGGGAGGTGACCGTTCCAAACTCCGGAAGTCCTGCCGAGGCGAAGTCGACCTGGACCACTGGGAGCTCGAGCTGCTCGCTCCTCCAGAGCTCCAGGAGACCACCCTCCATGCGGTTCGCCTGGGACTGCACCGAGTCGAGGATCACGCAGGGAGCGTCGCGTCCATCGACTCGGCGATGCTCCAGCGCGTACCGCCCGCCCTCGTAGGTCGCAGGGAAGACCTTGTCGGACGCCCCGCCCGCCGGCACGAGGCGACGTCGGCAGCGGAGCGCCGCCAAGCCTCCGAGCATCGCCGGGAACCGCTGTGCGTCGCGCGACTTGCCCACCGGTGACTTGCTTGTCAAGAAAGACCCCCCAAGGAAAACCAACTCCCTAGCGTTATCCGTCGAACACCTCGGTTGTCAATCGACAAATTCAACATTTCACAAACCTGGTCCAGAAAGACTCGCCTGCTTCATGGTCGTGCCGACACCAAGGCTCGCCGCGATGGTCGAGGTGGGCAAGGAATGGGTTGCGGAACCACCGATCGATCCGAGGTGGCGCCGGTCCTTCCGCCGAAGTCACCCACCCTTCAGCGGCCGCTTCTCGGCCGACTTGGCGAAGGACCGCGACCGTCCTGCACGACGCGAGTGGTCCGGATCTCACCGCCATCCCAGTGGACCTCGATCGTGGCAGTCCTCGGACTCAGACCATCGTTGGGGCGGACGTTGATGACGACGGCTCCTCGGGCATCGGAGACGCTTCCTTCCTCGATTAGAAGCTCGAGCCACTCCGAGTCGCTCGACGCGGACCATCGGCAGGAGCCGACCGCCGATCCTACGGGCAGGACCAGACCACGCTCGCCCTGACCGCCCACAAGGATCGACCCGTGAAGTTCCAGGTCGTCCGGCTCGGCGGGCTCGCAGGCGCCCTGCGTGATCGGAACTCGAAGCCGTGCACCATCCCCCGTCACGATCCGGATCCACCCGGTCCGAACGGGGTCGGGACCTTCGAACGGCAGCACCGAGAACTCGATGATGCCCTCGACACCAAGCCCGAGATCATCGGGAGGGATCACCTCGATCCAGTCGTTCTCGCTGATCGCCACCCATGGACAGCGCTCGGCATCGATGGCGACCTCGAAGAACGACAACGCCACGCCCTCCGGACCAAACCGCATCGGCGCTTGGGTCACGGTGATCGGTACGCAGCCTTGATCGCCCGTCAGTTCCTGAGTCGAAGCATCACCATCGTCGGGTCCGACCCGCTCCGAGGAGTCCTCCGACGAGGCAACATCTCCGTCAGTGAACGGGGCGGGGATCGGACCTACCTGGATCAGGTCATGACTGACCGTGTTGGACGGGGGTTGGACCCCGAGCACGTGGGTCACGATCCGCACGTCGACCTGACCCGTCGTCGGATTGACGAAGAGCAGCGGATTGGTCGTCGCAGGCAACTGGAAAGCCTGCGCGGCAGGCGGATACGCGCCGACGGGCATGTTGAGCTGCGCGACGTAGGTCCACACTCCCGTGGACCGGTTGCGGAGGTAGATGAGCCGCAAGGTAGAAGCACTCGTCGAAAACGCGCGATTGAGGATCAAGAGTCCGTTGATGTTGAACGGCTGACCGGGCAGAGGAGCGTTGATCCCTCCGTAGACGGTCTGGTAGATGATGTCGGTGGTCCTCCCTCCGGTTTGATAGGTGAGCCCCTGATAGATCTGACCGGCGCTTCCCATCTGAGCATTGATCACCACCGCGATGTTGTCGATCGCTTGGAGCCGCGAGGGCGCGTAGGTAGTCGACTCAGTGCCCGTCACGATGGTGTAGGACTGGGGGTATCCGGATGATGCCTGCTGGGTCAGCGGGATCGCCTGCGCCACGCCGTTGGCGCCAAGCACCGTGATGACCGCCGACCGGGTCTGATTCGAGTTGTTCGGCAGAACGTCGAACTCGACAGTCGTCTGACCGATCGCGCCCGAGCCCTGTGAGATCGAGAAGACGATCCACGTCTGGTTGGCGCTCGCCGTCCATTGGCACTGATCACCACTGAAGTCCAGCAGGATCTGGGCGTTGTCGAGTCCAGCGCTGGGAACGTTCGCGAACTGCGGCGGATTGAACGCCTCGAGGACACACGTCTGCTGCTGGACGAGGATCTGGAACTGGGATCCGCCTTCCAGGTTGACCACGATGTTGCCCTGCCGCGCAGCGCCGACGATGTTGGGCAAGACGGAGAATGCGAGGTTGTTGTCGAAGGGCGCGCCTGTTCCGGAGCTGTCCGTGAGCACGATCCAGCTCGATGCGGTGGTTGCCACCCACTCGCAGGTCGAGCCATTCAGGTTCAAGGGCACCTGCTGCTGGAGCACCCCGTCAGCTCCGAAGCCGAATGGACCAGGGGCCACGCCGACGAGCGCGCATGGTCCCTGCGTGATGTTGATCTGGGTGACCTGTCCGCCGGTGGACGTGACGGTGATTCGGCCGACGCGCGGAACCTGAGTGTTCTCGTTTGCGGCGACGAGATAGCGGACGACGTTGTTCGGCGGGGCGCCTCCACCCGAGCTGGTGACCAAGGTGATCCATGGAGTCGTCGTCGTCGCGGTCCACCCGCAGGTCTCCCCACTCCAGGTGAGGGCGATCTGTGCGGGAATCCCCCCGCCATCCGTCGTTCCATCGGGTCCGAAGATCGGTGCCGGCGGATCCACCAACTGCAGCACGCACTGGGTCTGCGTGATCTCGAAGAAGAACACCGCGCCACCGCCAGAGACGACTCGGATTCGTCCCTGTCGCACGAGCTGCGTCGTGTTCGGGGCCACCGCGTACTCGATGATGTTCTCGAGCGGAGCACCGGTGCCGGACGTCGTCAGCACCGTGATCCACGAGTCCGTGGTGGATGCCGTCCATGAGCAGTCCTGGCCACTCCAGTTGACGGTCACCTGCGCGGGGTTGCCGAATCCGCCTGCCGTACCGTCCGCGCCGAAGATCGCCACGGGCGGATCGAAGGCGACCAACGCGCAAGCGGCCTGCGTCACCAGGACGTTCACGAACGATCCGCCCGCGAGAGTGATCCTCACAAAGCCCTGCCGCTGGACTTGGCCAGGGTTGGGCGCCACGGTGTAGCGGACCACGTTGTCCGGCGGTAGTCCACCGCCGCTGGGCGTCACGATCGTGATCCATGGCGTCGTCGTCGAGGCGGACCACGTGCAGCTCTCGCCACTCAGTGTCAGCTCAAGTTGGGCCGGGTCACCGAAGCCGCCGGTGGTGCCGTCGGCGGGGAAGAACGGTGCAGGCGGTTGGACCGCCGTGACCGCGCACTGAGCCTGGATCACCTGGATCTGGTAGTCGATGCCCGCCGTGCTCGTCACGGTGATCGTGCCTTGGCGCGGGCTGCCGAGCCCACTTGCCGCGACATTGAACGAGAGCACGTTGCCCGGCGGTCCGCCCGTCCCCGAGGCGGTGACAAGCGTGATCCACGGCGTGGCGGTGGTCGCAGTCCACCCACACTCCTCGCCGTTCCACGCCAGCGTCACGTCGAAGGGCAGACCGAATCCGGTCGTCGTTCCATCCGGACCGAACTGCAGTGGACCAGGGACAATCAACAGCGCGCAGCCGGCCTGGACGATGGGAATCTCCACCGTGACGTTGCCGCCGATGAAGATGATCGAGCCCTCGCGTGCCTCGATCGTCTCGTTGTTCGCCTCGATGTCGTAGCGGATGATGTTGTCGAGAGGCGCACCAGTGCCCGCAGCGGTCGTCACCGCGATCCATGGCACGGTGGAAATCGCGACCCACGAGCAGGTGTCACCCTGACCGATGCCTCCGCCGAGCGTCACTTCGATCTCAAGTCCCTCCTCCGCGTCGGGAGCGACCGCGGGCGGCGCCGCAGGGTCGAGCGCGACGAACGCGCAGTCATTCGCCTCGAAGATCAGGTCGTTGGCTGCCTCGACGAGCTGCGGGAAGGTCGCTTGATTGAAGTCGCTGAACCCGAGCCGAGCCTGCACGAGGTCGTCGCCCTCAGGCGGTCCCGCCGGAAGCACGGTCGTTCCTCCCGGAACGACCCCAAGGAACTGGGGGCTGCTAAACGGCCATCCTCCCTGAGGTAGTCCGTTGTTCCGCATCACCTTGGACAACTGAAGCGGCGACGCCGGGACCCCCAGTTCCTGCAAGGCGAAGCCTTGGAGGACGGCGGCGGCGCCGGCGATCATGCTCGCTGCCGCGCTTGTGCCACCGAAGCTGTCGGTGTAGTCCCGTGCATAGGTCGGATCGGCGAGCGGTCGTGCCCCGCTGAAGAGGTCGCCGAGGCCGCCGGCCGTCACGACGTTCGATCCCCACGCGAAGAGATCGATGGTGGTCGAGGTGGTGTAGTTGCTCGCGACGTCGCGCGTGAACTCGCGGAGCGTGTAGCAGATGTCCCCGCCTTTGCCCGAGACGAGCTGACCGGGGAAACTCGCTCCGACGACCAGCGCCTGCGACGTGATGCCCTCCGGCTGCGGCAGCGCCTCGGCCCCGCTGTTTCCGGCCGGCACGACGGAGAGGATCCCGAGATCCGAGCCAATGCCCAGGATGGTGGCGTAGGGCGCCGCGGTCACGATGGGTTGCGAGAAGATCTCGTTTGGACCGATGCCGCCATCCGGCGCGAGCGCCATCGGGATCACGCAGACGTCTCCGGGCTCGAACTCAAGAAGCATGGACACGACGGCGTTCTGGAGCCGGAACCCCTGTTGCACGCTCGAGGCGGGGAAGAAGTAGCCCTGCGCCTCATGGGCAATTCCCGTCACGCCGAACCCATTGTCGCCTGCGACGAGCATCGCGAGGACGGCCGTGCCGTGCGCCCGCTCGGCGGCAGGAAGGCTGTTCAATGGCGTCTGACCCGGCTCGGGAATGACCCGCGGAACCGGGTACAGCTGCTGGCACTCGCCGGTGGGCGACCCCGGCACCTGCGCCGCACAGACAAACTCCTCGTGGTTCTCGTCGTAGGCGAAGTCGATCACGCCGATCCGTAGTCCGGCTCCGTTCAGTCGCGCGGGGCTGCCGGACTTCGCCGAGTAGGTCAGCGCGAGGCCTCTCATCTTCTCGAGGTCGAGTCCCCATCCCCGGAACCCGCTGTTCAGGAACACGAAGGCGCCGGTGTAGCCATTCGGACCGGGGATCGGCAGCACGACCTCAACGAACCGATCAAAGCCCACCACGGGCTCGCCGACCGTGTACGCCTGAAGGCCGGGGGCATTCGGCGAGTTCGGTCGCGCCCGCAACGCCGGGTACGCCACGACATTTCCGTTTCCGAGTCCGTTGAAGACTCCACTCTCTTGGACGAGTTCGACCTTGGCGGTCAGATCCGGCGTGGGCGACCGGTCGATCGGCGAGCCACAGAACGCGCGCAACGCTGGGGACGCCGCCATCTCCACGCATCCCGAATCCCACTGGAGCGTGCAGCAGTACGGATCCGCCAAGCAGACCTCCCGCGCACAGACGATGTTGCTGCACCCTCCTCGATAGGCTCCGGGCGTCGTACCGCGCGCGGTGAAGCAGTCGGCGAGCATGAAGTAGCTGAAGGGCAACTGATCGCTCGTGACGTCGTAGTTGTTGTTGACGTCGCCTTCGCAGATCATGTTGGCGAGCTGGGCACAGGTGCGATCCCACCCTCGCCCAAAGGCTTCGTCACAACACGAAGGCAGGATGGCGCAGACGCGGGCGCAGCAGAAGCCGTCCACGCATGAGTGGAGTGGGCACGGCGGCGGCTGACCCGGCGTTGGGTTTGGATTCGCGTCGCAAGGCGGACCGTTCGGCTCGTAGCATGGATTCAGGCTCACTCCGCAACCCTGAGGCGGACATGCTTGAGCGATCACCAGCTCCCGCTCGACGTACACCCATTCAACCTCGGGGATCAACGCGAGCCGATCCGCGGTGTCCAGCACGGAACCCGAAGGCGGATCGACGTAGGCGAACTGCCTCAGATCAGGCTGCTGCCTGCCGCTCCTGACCTCGGCTTGAGCAGTCAGCTCCAGAAGCACCTCATCCGGCTGCGCGATCCAGCGCGTCACCGTCGCCCCGCTCGAGGCAAGCGCATTGTTGAGGGCGACTGAATCTCCTTCTTCAGACGGAATGGGGAAGGGCGCCGCCGCCATTGGAGCCAACAGCCCCGAGTCGGCGGTGAACTTGACGATGATTCGACCGGTCAAGGTGCTCGCCGCATCGTCGCGGGAGGTCGGTCCGGTGTTCTCGCTCGATCCGCTGCCGGCGCCTGCCGGCGATGGCGCCCCTCCTCCCAGACCAGGTCCTTGCGACTGCATGGCAGTCGCAAGGCACGCGGCGGTTCCCAGCATGACGACCGAAGTCAGAGCGGAGCGGAGTGCCATGAACGAGATCTCCAGTCAACACTTCACGAGTGCAAGACGATGCGACCAGAACTCGCCGCAGCCCGGTCGTATCCCGCCGCGGCGATCCCTCTGCGACGCGCCATCACGGACGTTGACGATGCCGTCGCCCGGATGCACGCGTTGGTTGATGACGAATCAGACCAACACCTCGAAGGTAAGGCATGGTCCGCAGGCTGTCTGCCACTCGTTGCGGGGGCGACTCAAAACTGTGGCTGCCAGCGTAGTCCTATTGGTAACAGTTATGTATTTGGAAGCCACACACCCCACACCTGCAGCCCCACTCACGTCGCGCTACCCCGATCGGGAGCTCGCTGCCGCGCCGCGGCGCGCCGAGTCATGCAACGACCGCTTCCGTCGCGGCGATCGAGCCGTGACCACGGACCATCGCGAGCGAGCTTGCGTCGCGTACGCCGCCAGCACGTTGCGTCATGAGGCTGCATCGCGGCGCTGCACGCGCGTTGACTTGGCTCAGCACCGATGAGCGATGCGATGTCGTCGCGCGATCGAGGCGCGTCGAGCGAGGTCATGCACGATGCGCGTCCAGCCCGCACATGCATTGCTCGCCTCGTCGAGTCAGTTGCATCCCTCAGCCTCCATCGTGTCGGCGCCGCACGCGAGGGTGTGACCGGTCGGCGCGGATCGTGAGTCACAGCGCCCCGATGAAGCACCTTGCGGCGTTCGCGGGACATGGCGGCAGGACCCGCAGCGACGACGCGTGGGTGACCATCGCTCGCTCACCCTCTGACGCGCGTTCCCCTGTCGCCGCATCGGCGTGACTTCGCGTCGTGCCGATGCGGCGCGACGCGGAGTCGTGCCGGGGCGACGGCGCGGTTGACTCACGAAGCAGGCGTTGCGCCCGTCGCCTCGGCGCGGCGGTGCGCGGCGTACACGCGGTTCCCGCTCGACCGGCTGACTGACCTGCTCGCTACTCCCCCCACGCGCCGAGGAGGATCGAGAGGTCCGACCCGCCGACGATGCCGTCATGGTCGAGGTCGGCGGGGCACGACGACTTCGGCGGGCACTCGCCCCACGAGCCGAGCAGGATGCCGAGG
>VGXO01000019.1 GCA_016873275.1 Phycisphaerae bacterium | reverse complement strand
CGCCGCCGATCGGGCGAGGCTCGCGCCGCTCCGCGCCGGACTCCGCGAGCGGCTGCGGACGTCGCCGCTTCTCGACGGCGCCCGATGGGCGTCCCGCCTGCACGCGGCGCTCCGCGAGGCGTGGAGGCGGCGCTGCGGGTCATGAGCGGCGAGGGGGGCGGTGATCTCGCGCGGTCGAGCATGGCGACCATGCCGGATCTCCCGGTCGAGGCGAGACCGGACTCCGGCTCGACCTCGCCGCCTCGAAGGGGTGGTTTTCGTTTGCCCGCGTCCGGAACCGGAAGTATCGTCGTGAAGCGGCGGTCGATCAGTCGCCGCCGCCTGTGCTTCTGATCCTCGCGTTCGATCTCGACCCGAACCACCTCCTCATGCACCACGACCTCATCTGCCGCCCTGCCCACGCAGTCCGCGCGGCGTCGTGCTCGGAGGTCGCCCGGGGGGCTCGTTCGCGTTCCACCATGCCATGCCCGCGGTGATCGCCTCGCCGACCGCTGCGTCGCTCGTCGCGGGGGCGTCCATGGACGCCCGCCAGCCACTTCATGCGTCCGCCGCCGGAGCGACCGCGTGAGCCCCCGAATCCTCCGGCGAATGAAGGGAACCAGCCCATCACGCAGATGAGACGTCCGCCGCGCAGCGATGCGCCCATGAGCGGTCCGCGGATCAACGACCGGATCCGCATCACCCCCATCCGATTGATCGACGAGAACGGGGAGATGGTCGGGGTCGTGGACACCGACGAGGCGCGGCGCCGCGCCGCCGAGCTCGGTCTTGACCTCGTGGAGATCGCCGCCGACGTGCGGCCGCCGGTGGTCCGGATCATGGACTACGGCAAGTTCCGCTACGAGCAGTCGAAGAAGGACCGCGCCGGGCGCGCGAAGAGCAAGGTCTCGGAGATGAAGGAGGTCCGGCTCGGGCGATCGATGAAGATCGATCCGCACGACGTCGAGATCCGCGTCAGCCAGGCCCGCCGATTCCTGATCGAGGGGCACCGGGTGCAGATCGTCCAGAACTTCCGCGGCGCCCGCGAGATGGCGCACAAGGACCGCGGCGACATCCGCATGAAGGAGATCATCGACCGCCTCGCCGACCTCGCCAAGGTCGAGGTCCCGCCGCGCCTCAACGGCCGACGGATCAGCATGATCATGGTGCCGGACCGCACCAAGGTCGAGGCGTTCAAGCGCAAGGAGGCGGCATCGAGACCCGCCGCGCCCGCCGGCGAGGCGACCTCCCGCGACGATGCGCCGGAGCCCGCGCCGACGGCGCCCCCGCCGCGGCGAGTGCCGGTCGCGAGCGACGCCTCCCCGCTGCCCGCGAGCGGCGAGCGGCTCCAGATCCCGCCGATCATCGGCGCCGACGCGTCCGGCTGAGATCCCCGCATCCCCCCGTCCGCCGTGCGCCACGCGGTCCGCGCGTCGCGCCCGGCGCGTCGCGCCCCGAGTTTGATATTTATTCGGTCGCTCGTATATTTCCGCGATGCCCGCGAAGACCCGCCGACAGTCGGCGATCCTCCGCCTGATCTCGAGCCGCAGCTTCCGCCGGCAGGAGTCGCTGCGCGACGCGCTGCTCGCGGAAGGTCTGCCCTGCACGCAGGCGACCCTCTCGCGGGACCTCGCCGAGCTTGGGATCCTCAAGAGCGCCGTCGGCTATCGCGCCCCCGACCCGACCAGCGTCGCGCCAGGCGGCGAGCAGGGTCTTGCCGTCGCGCTCCGCCGGGAGCTCGTCGGCGCCGCGCGGGGCGGCACCGTGGTGGTGCTGCGCACTCCGCCCGGGCACGGCAACGCGCTCGCGGTCGAGCTCGACCGCGCCCGCCTGCCCGGCATGCTCGGCACCATCGCCGGCGACGACACGGTGTTCGTCGCGGCGAACTCCGCCTCGACCGCGGAGCGCCTGCTCCGTCGAGTCCGGGCGCTCGCCCAACTCCCCTCGAACTGAGGTCGCCCGCGGGCGTCATGGCTCCATCCGAACGCCCGCCACAGGAGGATCGATGATCATGCCACGCGTCTCCATCGTCGGCGCCACCGGCTACGCCGGAGGCGAGATCGCCGCGATCCTCTGCGGGCACCGTCAGGCGGAGATCGTCGGGCTCTTCGGGTCCGGACGCCGCGGCGAGGAGCCGGCGGCGATCGAGGACCTGCATCCGCGCCTGCGAGGTCGCCTTGCCGGTCGCATCGAGGCGGCGAGCGTCGAGGCGATCCTCGCCACCCGACCGGACGCGGTCTTCCTCGCGACGCCGCACGAGGCGAGCCATGAGCTCGCGCCGCGGCTCCTCGCGGCGGGCGTGGTCGTGCTCGACCTCTCCGCGGCGTTCCGCCTGCCCGATCCGCAGCAGTACCCGAGCCACTACGGCTTCGCCCACGCGCATCCCGACCTCCTCGCCCGGGCGGCGTACGGGCTCGCCGAGCTCAACGCCGAGGCGATCGCCGCCTCCGACCTGATCGCGGTGCCGGGCTGCTATCCGACCTCGGTGATCCTCCCGCTTCGCCCGCTCGCCGACGCGGGGCTCCTCGACCCCCGTGCGCCCGTGATCGTCGACGCGACGAGCGGCACGAGCGGCGCGGGGCGGACGCCCTCGCCGCGCACGGTCTTCTCCGAGGTGAGCCTCCAGGCGTACGGCGTGATGAGCCACCGGCACGAGCCGGAGATGGCGGTCCACGGCGGCGCCGAGGTGATCTTCGTCCCGCATCTCGGCGCGTACGACCGTGGGATCCTCTCGACGATCCACCTCTCGCTCCGCGACGGCACCACCGAGCGCGAGATGCGCGAGACCCTCGCCGCGGCGTACGCCGACTGCCCGTTCGTGCGGCTTCTCCCGAGCGGTCGCTGGCCGTCGGTGCGGGACGTCGAGCGGACGAACTTCTGCGACGTGGGTCTCTCCGTGCACCCGCGGCGACCGCACGCGGTGATCTCGAGCGCGATCGACAACCTCGTGAAGGGCGCCGCCGGTCAGGCGGTGCAGTGCCTCAACCTCCGCTTCGGGCTTCCGCTCGTCGAGGGACTGCTCGCCGAGGGCGAGCGGGAGGTCGCATGCCGGACCTCCTGACCACCGAGCCTGCATCGCCGATCGTCGTGAAGGTCGGAGGAGCGCTCCTCGACGACCCCGCGCGGGAGCGACCGCTCTTCGACGCGCTCGCCCGCCTGCACCGCGACCGCGCGGGCGGCGTGGTCCTCGTCCACGGCGGCGGCGGCGCCGTCGATCGGCTGCTCGCCGCCCTCGGGCACGAGACGGTCCGCCGCGAGGGGATCCGCCTCACCCCGCCCGCGCAGATGGATCCGATCGCCGGCGTGCTCGCGGGCTCGGTGAACAAGCGGCTCGTCGGTCACCTCCTCGCGATGGGTCTCCCCGCGGTCGGGCTCTGCCTCGGCGACGGCGGGCTGGCGGAGTGCGCGGTCACCGACGCGTTCGACTTCGATCCCGGTCGCGTGGGCATGGTGAAGGGCGGTCGAGGTCGCCTGCTCGAGGTGCTCCTCCGCGAGGGGTTCCTCCCCTGCGTGAGCTCGATCGGGATCGATCCGAAGGGCGACCTCCTCAACGTCAACGCCGACGATGCCGCCGCCGGTCTCGCCCGCATCCTCCGCGCCCGCGAGCTGGTGCTGCTGACCGACGTGGCGGGCGTCCGAGGCGCGGACGGGGCGATCCTCGCGTCGATCGACGAGCCGACCGCGACGCGCGGGATCGAGGGGGGCTGGATCTCGGGCGGGATGATCGCGAAGGTGCGGGGCGCGCTCGCCGCAGCGCGGGTCGCCGGGGTTCCGGTGCGGATCGCCTCCTGGTCGGATGCGGCACCGCTGCTCGCCCTCGCCGCCGGCGGCGCGGCGATGGGCGGAACCCGCGTCACCATCCGCTCGACCTCGCCCGCCACGGCGGCGACCTCTCGATGACGACTCCCTCCGCCACCCCCCGCCGGCCCGGCGCGGCGACCCACGTGCTGCGGGCGACCGACCTCGGCGCCGAGGCGATCCGCGAGGTCCTCGCCGACGCCGCCGCGATCAAGCAGGATCCGCGATCGGCGTCCGAGTCGCTGCGCGGACGCTCGCTCGTGATGCTCTTCGAGAAGCCCTCGCTCCGCACCCGCGTCAGCTTCGAGATCGGGATGAGCCGCCTCGGCGGCACGGCGGTCTACCTCGACCACCGCGAGGAGCGGCTCGGGCGCCGCGAGTCGATCGCCGACTACGCCCGCAACCTCGAGCGGTGGTGCGACGCGATCGTCGGGCGGGTGCACGAGCACGCGACGCTCGAGGCGCTCGCGGCGTGGTCGCGCGTGCCGGTGATCAACGCCCTCTCCGAGAAGTTCCACCCCTGCCAGGCGCTCGCCGACTTCATGACCTTGATCGAGCAGGGTCGGGATCCCTCGACGCTCCGCCTCGCCTTCGTCGGCGACGGCAACAACGTCTGCCAGTCGCTCATGGAGACCGCGGCGATCCTCGGCAGCTCGTTCCTCGCCGTCACGCCTCCCTCCTGCCGGCCGGACCCCCAGATCCTCGCGGAGTGCCGCAGCCTCGCCGCCCGCTCGGGAGGCGAGGTCGCCTGCAGCGACTCGATCGAGTCGATCGCCGGCGTCGATGCGGTCTACGCCGACGCCTGGATCTCGATGGGCGAGCCGGACTCCGCGGCGAAGCGCCAGGCGCTCGAGCCCTACCGCGTCGATGCGAGGGCGATGGAGATCGCCGGACCGTCCGCGCTCTTCATGCACTGCCTCCCGGCGCACCGCGGCGAGGAGGTCCTCGACGAGGTGATCGACTCCCCCGCCTCGGTCGTCTTCGACCAGGCGGAGAACCGCCTCCACGCCCAGAATGCCCTGCTCCGTCGGCTGCTCTCGCTTCCTCCACGGATCGAGGTCAAGATGCGGCGACGGCGCGATCTTGCCGGGTCCCGCACCGCCTCCGAGACCACGAGAGACTCATGAGCACCACCCCCGCCCCCACGCCAGCCCCCAAGAAGGTCTGCGTCGCCTATTCCGGAGGTCTCGACACCTCCTGCATCATTCCTTGGCTCCGCGAGACCTACGGCTGCGAGGTCATCGCCTGCGTCGCCGACGTGGGGCAAGGAGCCCGCGAGCTCGTCGGCATCGAGGAGAAGGCGACCACGAGCGGCGCCTCCGACTGCATCGTGGTCGACCTCAAGGAGGCGTTCCTCAAGGAGTTCGCCTTCCCGATGGCGATCGCGGGCGCGGTCTACGAGAACCGCTACCTGATGGGCACCTCGATCGCCCGCCCGATCATCGCGCGGGCGCAGGTCGAGGTCGCGCTCGCGACCGGGAGCGATGCCCTCTGCCACGGCTGCACCGGCAAGGGGAACGACCAGGTCCGCTTCGAGAGCACCTACGCGGCGATCGCCCCGCACCTGCGGGTGATCAGCCCATGGCGGATCTGGGACCTCCGCAGCCGCGAGGCGATGCTCGCCTATCTCAAGACCCGCGGCATCCCCACCACCGCGAGCGCCGAGAAGATCTACAGCCGCGACGCGAACATCTGGCACATCAGCCACGAGGGCGGCGAGCTCGAGGATCCGTGGAACGCGCCGCCGGACGACGTCTGGATGATCACCGCGAATCCGAAGGACGCGCCGGACCGCGCCGAGGACGTCGTGGTGCAGTTCAAGTCAGGGGTCCCGATCGCCGTCGACGGCAAGGCGCTCGGCGCGGTCGAGCTCCTCACCGAGCTCAACGCGATCGGCGCGCGGCACGGCGTCGGACGCGTGGACATCTGCGAGAACCGCCTCGTCGGCATGAAGAGCCGCGGCGTCTACGAGACCCCCGGCGGCACCATCCTGATGGAGGCGCTCCGCGGGCTCGAGCAGCTGGTCCTCGACCGCGAGACGCTCCACTTCCGCGAGCGGCTCGCCCTCGACTTCGCGAAGGTCATCTACAACGGCACCTGGTTCAGCCCGATGCGCGAGGCGATGTGGGCGAGCTTCGAGTCGATCGCCCGCGTCATGGACGGCGAGGTCGCGGTCCGCTGCTACAAGGGTCGCGCCGAGGCGGCGAGGCGGCGCTCCCCGAACAGCCTCTTCCACCACGGCTTCGCCACCTTCGGCGAGGACGAGGTCTACGACCACAAGCACAGCGAGGGCTTCATCCGCCTCTTCAGCCTGCCGATGCGGATCCGGGCGCTGCTCGGGCTGAGCCGCGACGCCGCGAAGGCGAAGTCCGACGCGGCGAGGCTCGCCGCCGGCCGCCGCGCGGAGGGCGCCCGCACTCCTACTCCCACCAAGGTCCCCGGACGATGAGCGGGGCGATCTGGGCTGGTCGCCTCGAGGGCGCGACCGACTCGCTCTTCCGCGAGTTCAACGACAGCCTGCCCTTCGACCGCCGCCTCGTCCGGGAGGACGTCGAGGGAAGCGTCGCCTGGAGCAAGGCGCTCGCGCGGGCGGGCGTCCTCTCCGCCGCGGAGCAGCGCGAGATCGAGATCGCCCTCGGCGAGATCCTCGCGGCGTGGCAGGCGGATCCCTCCGCCGTCGCCGAGGCGGCGGACGAGGACGTCCACTCGTGGGTCGAGCGGCAGCTCATCGATCGGGTGGGCGAGCTCGGCAAGAAGCTGCACACCGGACGCAGCCGCAACGACCAGGTCGCGACCGACCTCCGCCTGTGGACCGCCCGGCAGATCCGCGCTCGCCAGGCGGAGATCAAGGCGGTGATCACGGCGCTGGTCGACCTCGCCGAGCGGGAGAAGAACACCGCCTTCCCGGGCTACACCCACCTCCAGCACGCCCAGCCGATCCTCTTCGCGCACTGGTGCCTCGCCTACGTCGAGATGCTGCGGCGCGACGCCGAGCGACTGACCGACGCCCTGAAGCGGGTGCGGGTCTCTCCGCTCGGATCGGGCGCCCTCGCGGGGACGGCGTACCCGATCGACCGCGCGGCGCTCGCGAAGGACCTCGGGTTCCGAACGCCGACGGGGAACTCGCTCGACGCGGTCAGCGACCGCGACTTCGTGGTCGAGACCCTCGCGGCGTGCGCCCTCGGCGCGATCCACCTCTCGCGGCTCGCGGAGGACCTCATCTTCTACTCGACGAGCGAGGCGGCGCTGGTCGAGCTGCCGGACGCCTTCACCAGCGGCTCGAGCCTGATGCCGCAGAAGAAGAACCCCGACGCCTGCGAGCTGATCCGCGGCAAGACCGGGCGGCAGGTCGGCAACCTCGTGAGCCTGCTGGTCACGATCAAGGCGCTGCCGCTCGCCTACAACAAGGACCTGCAGGAGGACAAGGAGCCGCTCTTCGACGCGATGCGCCAGTTGAGCCTCTGCCTGCGGGTCCTGCCGCCGATGCTCTCCGGGCTCGCGATCGACCGCGACCGCGCCCTGCAGATGGCGGCGGAGGGCTACACCAACGCCACCGACCTCGCGGACTACCTCGTCCGCCTCGGCGTCCCCTTCCGCGAGGCGCACCATCAGGTGGGTCGGCTCGTCCGCACCGCGATCGAGCAGGACCGCTCGCTCGAGGAGCTTCCGCTTGAGATCATCCGGCAGCAGGCACCGAAGGCGAACCCCGACGTCTACGCCCAGCTCACCGTCGACGCGACCCTCCGCAAGCGATCCGTCGAGGGCGGCACCGCGGTCAGCGCCGTCGAGGACGCGATCGCGCGGGTGCGGCGGATGCTGCGCGAGCGGGCGGTCGCCGACCTCGCCGCCGGCGAGGTCGAGTTCCGCCAGGCGCGCGCCGACGACCTCGACGCGATCAGCTGGCTCGTCGATCACTGGTCGCGGCACGGCGAGAACCTGCCCCGCAGCCGCGAGGACATCATGAAGGCGATCCTCGACTTCGGCGTCGCGGTGGTGGACGGCAAGGTCGTGGGCTGCGCGGCGCTCTGGATCTACACCCCGCAGCTCGCGGAGATCCGCTCGCTCGGCGTCCATCCCGATCACCATGGCAAGGGCGTGGGGCAGGGTCTCGTGCGCTACTTCCTCCAGCTCGCCGGACAGCTCCACATCCCCAAGGTCTTCGTCCTCACCCGCGCCCCGAGGTTCTTCGAGAAGGCAGGGTTCCGCCAGGTGAGCGTGAACAGCCTTCCGGAGAAGGTCCTGAAGGACTGCGCAGGATGCCCGAAGCGGGAGGAGTGCGACGAGATCGCCCTCGTCCACGACGTCGCCGTCGCGAACTCCCGCGGGTGACGCCGTCGAGGAGGAGAGTCTCCATGAGTCGCCACGCCGATCCTGCGTCTCCCTCCGCGGGAAGCTCCCGCGGTCCGACCGGTCCCGCCCCGGCGCTCCCGGCGGGCTTCCTGACCGCGACCGCCGCCGCGGCGATCAAGAAGCCCGGACGGGACGACATGGCGCTCCTCCGCTGCCCGGGCGGCGCGGCGCTCGCCGCGGTCTACACCACGAACCGCGTCTGCGCCGCGCCGCTCGTGCTCGACCGCCGGCATCTCCGGGAGGGAGGCGGACGCTGCCGCGCGATCCTCGTCAACTCCGGCTGCGCGAACGCCGCGACGGGACCGGCGGGGATGCAGGACGCGGAGGCGATCGTCGCCGAGGTCGCCCGCGGCTGCGGGATCCCGCCCGTCGAGGTGCAGGTCAACTCGACCGGAGTGATCGGCGTGCGGCTTCCGCTCGAGCGCATGCTGCCCCAGATCGCGCCGATGAGCAGGCGGGCGTCCGGCGGCACCATCGAGTCCTTCGCCCGCGCGATCATGACCACCGACACCTATCCGAAGTGGTCCTCGCGGATGGTCGAGTCGGGCGGTCGCCGCGCGACGGTGGTCGGCTGCGTCAAGGGCGCGGGCATGATCCACCCGAACATGGCGACCATGATCGGGGTGATCATGACCGACGCGGCGCTCTCGCCCGGGGAGCTCGACGGTCACCTGCGGGCGGCGGTCGAGCGGAGCTTCCACCGCATCTCGATCGACGGCGACACCAGCACCAACGACAGCGTGTTCGCCCTCGCCTCCGGCGCCGCGGGCGGGGAGTTCCCGGCGGATGCGCTGCGTCGGGCGTTCATCGAGGTCGCCCGGGACCTCGCCCTGATGATCGTCCGAGACGGCGAGGGATTCGAGCGCGGGATCCACGTGCGGGTCACCGGCGCGAGGACCGACGCCGACGCGCTGACCATCGCCCGGACGATCGCCTCGAGCCTCCTCGTTCGCTGCGCGGTGACCGGCGCGGATCCCAACTGGGGTCGCATCCTCGCCGCCGCCGGTCGCGCCGGCGTGCCGATCGAGGCGGAATTGCTCGACCTCACCGTCGGCGGCGTCTGCTTCTTCCGCCACGGCGCGCCTGCCGAGACCCCGCTCGCCGAGCGCGAGGCGGTCTTCCGCCGACCGATGGTCGAGGTCACGCTCGACCTTGGGCAGGGTCAGGGTTCCGACGAGTTCATCAGCTGCGGGCTGACCACCGCCTACGTCGAGCTCAACTCCGACTACACGACCTGATCGTCGCGTCCGGGGGGAGGTTCGAGGATCGCGGCAGGCGGGCCTCGACGAGACGGCGGGACGGGCACTCCCTCGCCTCAGAACTGCCGCAGGAATCGCGCGTCGTTCTCGAAGAGCCGGCGGATGTCGCCAAGCCCGTGGCGGCGCATGGTGACGCGCTCGATGCCGAGACCGAACGCGAAGCCGCGCCACTCGTCTGGATTCACGCCCACCGCCTCGAAGACCGCCGGATCGACCATGCCGCATCCGCCGATCTCGACCCACTGCCAGGTGCCCTTCACGGGCATCCGCATGTCGACCTCCGCGGAGGGCTCGGTGAACGGGAAGAAGGACGGTCGCATGCGCACCTCGGCCTCGGGTCCGAAGAACGCCCGGGCGAAGCCGAGCAGCGTGCCCTTGAGGTCCGCCATCGACAGGTCGCGGTCGACCGCGAGCCCCTCCACCTGATGGAACATGCTGTAGTGGGTCGCGTCGTGGTCGTCGGGGCGATACACCCGTCCCACCGCCACGACCCGCAGCGGCGGACGCCGCGCCTCCATCGCCCGAATCTGGACCGTCGAGGTCTGGGTGCGGAGCAGCAGCCGACCCGCCGCCTGACCGCCGAGGAAGAAGTTGTCGTTGGGATCTCGCGCCGGATGCCCGGGCGGGATGTTGAGGGCGGTGAAGTTGTGCCACTCGTCCTCGATCTCCGGTCCGTCGGCGACCTCGAAGCCCATGCGCCCGAAGACCTCGACGATCCGGTCGATCGTCGCGGTCAGCACGTGACGGCGACCCGGAGCGAGGTCGAGCCCGGGCTCGGTGAGGTCGAGACCACGCGGTCGCGGACGACGGCTTCCCACCGCGTCGCGGCGGGCGGCGAACGCCGACTCGAGCCGCTCCTTGAGGGCGTTCAGGCGCTGCCCGAACAGCGGTCGCTCGGCGGGCGGCGCGTCCTTCACGAGCGGCATCAGACCGCGGAGGCGGCCCTTCGTCCCGAGGTGGGCGATGCGCCAGGTCTCGAGCGCCGCGGCGTCCCCGCAGGTCTCGAGCTCGGCGAGCGCCTCCCGCTCGTACGCGTCGATCGACTCACGCATGCGGCGGAGTGTACCGGGTCGCCTCCGCGCGCCCGCGCCGCCGCCAGGAGCGCCAGAGGAGCGCAAGCCCGTAGGGAATGTCGTGCACGACGTAGCGCTTGAAGAGGCGCCGGGGCTCCTGCAGCGTCCGATGCACCCACTCGAGCCCGAGCGCCTGCATCCATCGAGGCGCACGGCGCACCGCCCCCGAGGCGAAGCTGAAGCTGATGCCGACCCCGATCCACCAGGCGTCCGGGCGCCGCGGGCGCAGTCGCTCGATGAGGCGTTCCTGCTTGGGGAATCCGAGCGCGACGAGGACGATGTCCGCGCCGCAGGACTCGATCCGCGACTCGATGCGGCGCATCTCCTCCGCGTTCGACTCGAAGCCGAAGGGCGGGCAGTGGGTGCCGACGATCCGCAGCGCCGGGCTCGCCTTCACGAGCGCCGCCGCCGCGGAGTCCGCGGTGCCCGGGTCGCCGCCGAGGAGGTAGATCGATCGCCCGGCCGCGGCGGCCGCCGCGGGCAGCGAGTGGATCAGGTTGGAGCCGCAGACCCGCTCCGGCAGCGGGGTGCCCTGCACCTTCGCTGCCCAGAGGAGCGGCATGCCGTCGGCGACCCGCAGGTCCGCCGACTCGATGAGGTCACGGATCGAGCGGTCCTTCCTCGCCTGCCGAAGGATGTCGAGGTTGCAGGTCACGAGCCGCCCGCCGCGGCGATCCTCGAGCGCGTCGATCACCGCGCGGACCGTCGCCCGCTCGTCGATCACCGCCAGTCGGATCCCCTCGAGGAGGATCTCCGGCACGCGTCGAGCTCCGGCGGCGGTGGGCGCGAAGGCGGTCATGGCGGGTGCCGCGTTCATCCAGAGGTCGCGAGCGACGCCGGTCGCGGCGCCGCGTGCGCCGGAAGGTTCGGTCGCCGCACGTCCCAACGGGACGCCATCTCCGCCTCGATCGCCTCCGCCGCCTTGAGCTTGCCGCGACGCAGCGCCATCCACTGGTAGCGGCGGAGGAAGCGGCGGAACTCTCCGTCCACCGTCCGATGCGGTCGGGTCGCGCACGCCGCGAGATAGCCCCAGAGCGTCGCCAGACCGCCGACGACGAAGGGCGGGCTGAAGAGGCGGTAGCCGACGCTCACGAGCATGTAGACCGGGCTGGTGCCCATGAGGTACTGCCCATGTCCGTGCCGGGCCCGACCGTGCAGGATGCCACGATGGCTCGAGCCCATCGGTCGCAGGTGGAGGAAGCGCAGCGACTCGTCCCGGAAGCTCCGCACCTTCCAGCCGAGCATGCGGCAGCGGTGGCAGTCGATGCCGTCCCACATCACCTGCCGGGCGAAGCCGCCGATCTGCCGGAAGCAGGTCATGCGGAAGAACTTGCTCGCGCCGACCGACATCTCGTCGCCGATCAGCTCCATCACGAGCTCCCCCGACGCCGGATCGGGGTACCACGCCTTGCCGCTGCAGGTGCCGAGTCGAGGGTCGGCATCCATCGCGGCGACGAGCCCCTCGAAGTATCCGGGAGGCAGGTCGAGGTCGAGGTCGAGCTTGCAGACGTAGTCGAACTCGTCGAGGTTGCACCGGTCGAGCCCGGCGTAGAACGCCTCGATGACGCCCGGACCGACGCTCCGCACGCCGCGGTCGCGTCGCGTCACCACCTCGATCCATGGATGCTTGGCGGCGTACTCCGCGAGGATCGCGGGGGTCTCGTCGGTCGAGCCATCGTCGACGATCACCCACTTCGCGGGGCGCAGCGTCTGCGCGACCATGCTGTCGAGGGTGCGGCGGGCGAACTCCGTCTCGTTGCGGGCGGGCGTGACGACGACGATGCGGCGTCCGGCTCGGTCTGCGATGGGCACGGCGTTCCTCCTCGCGGTCACGCCCGGACGTGCGAGCGGGCGATCCGCGCCCGGAGCCCCTGACCGATCATGTGCCCGATCGAGAGGTGCAGGTCCTCGACGAGCCCGTAGTTGTCGCTGGGCACGTTCACGTGGAGGTCCGCCATGCGACCGATCGCCCCGCCGTCGAAGCCGGTGAGCGCCGCGACCTCGATCCCATGCTCCTTCGCGAAGCGGACTGCCTTGACGATGTTCGGCGAGTTCCCGGAGCCGCTGATCGCGATGAGGAGGTCGCCGTCGCGACCGTACGCCTCGAGCGGGAAGAGGAAGGTGTCCTCGTAGGCGATGTCGTTGCCGATCGCGGTGGTGAGTCCCGGGTTGTCGCTGAGGCTCAACGATCGAAGCCGCCGCGTGCCCGGCACCGAGGCGGTCTTGACGAGGTCGGTGACGTAGTGCGAGGCGGTCGAGGCGCTCCCGCCGTTTCCGATGACGAGGACCTGCTTGTCCACCTCCCACCGCTGATGCACCATCTCGGTCAACCGGTCGATCGCGGCGGCATCGAGGCGTCCGAGAAGCGAGGCGAGCCCGTCGAGGTACTGCCGGGCGGTGGTGCAGCTTGTCTTGTTCACGGGTGGCTCCCTGGGGGCGGAGGATCCGATCTCCGGGGTGTATCGGTCCGAGGCGAGGTCGGGTTCGGCGAAGAGCGAGGGTCGGGGCGCGACCCTTGGTCAAGAACGAACGGCGGCGGGGCCCGAAGGCTCCGCCGCCGAAGAAAGGCGATGCTGGACCGACGGCTCAGCCCGCGGAGGGCGCCTCCGCCTTGCCGCGTGCCGCGAGGACCTTCGCCGCGTAGGCGGTCCGACCCTTGGCGATCGTCCGGCGTCGGGAGGTCCCGCCGCCGCCGATCTGGGGTCCCTCCTCCTTGCCGACGAGTTCGAGCATCACGAGGTCGGTGCCGTCGCCGAAGCGATGGGTGCCGAGCTTCACGATGCGGGTGTAGCCGCCCTTGCGGTCGCGGAACATCGGGGCGACCCGGGTCAGGAGGTGCTGCACGAGGCGGGGCGACTTCTTCAGCTCGCCGTAGCGGTTGAACTTCACGTCGCTCGCCGACGGCAGCTCGAAGTAGGAACTCGTCTTCCGATCGTCGGGGACGTTCGGATCCGCGACCCAGGCGAAGACCTTGCGGTCGGTGAGCCGCGAGACGAGGCGGCGACGCGCCGCGAGGTTCCCCTTCAGGGCGATGGTGATCAACCGCTCGACGAAGGGCTGGACCGCCTTCGCCTTCGCCATCGTGGTCTCGATCCGACCGTGCTCGAAGAGCCCGGCGGCGAGGTTGCGGAGCATGGCCCGCCGATGGTTGCTTTGGACGTTGAGCTGCTTTCCGGCGACTCGATGACGCATGGGACGAACTCCTCGGCCGATGGGCCGGGTCGGACGGTCAGGACGACAGACGACGCGGCTCCTCGGCCACGAATCCCTCGGGCAGCGGGCTGCCGAGGACGAAGTTGAGCTCCTCGAGCTTCCGCTTCACCTCGCGGAGGCTCGTCTTGCCGAAGCTGCGGATCGAGAGGAGCTCCTCCTCCTGCTTGGGGACGAGCTCCGCGACGGTGCGGATGCGGGCGCTCTCGAGGCAGTTCGCAGCGCGGACGGAGAGGTTGAGCTGTCCGACCGGCATGTTGAGCCGACGAATGACCTCGGCATCGAGCGCGCCCTTGGCGACGACCTCCGGGGCGACGGTGAGGCTCCCGATCTGGTCCGCCTGCACGAAGGGATTCAGGTGCTTGCGGAGGATCTTCGCGGCCTCGACGAGCGCCATCTCCGGGCGGACGGTGCCGTTGGTCCAGATGTCGAGCACGAGGCGGTCGTAGTTGGTGCGCTGACCGACGCGGGTGTCCTCGACGCGGAACCGCACCCGCTGCACGGGCGAGAAGATCGCGTCGATGGGGATCTCCCCGATGACCTGATCCTCCTGGTTCTTGCGGTCGGATGCCGGGCGGTAGCCGCGACCTCGCTCGACGGTGAACTCGGCGATGAAGTCGACCGGCTCGGTGAGGGTCGCGATGACCTTCTCGCGGTTATGGATCACGATCGAGGGATCCGCCTCGACGAGCTCGGCGGTCACCTCGCCCGGTCCCTCCGCGGCGAGCTTCATGCGGCGGGGCTCGTCGGAGTCCATGCTCACGATGAGTCCCTTGATGTTCAGGATGATGTCGGTGACGTCCTCGTAGATCCCGGGGATCGACGAGAACTCGTGCTCGACGCCCTGGATCCGGATGCCGGTGATCGCCGCGCCCTCGAGGCTCGACAGCAGGATCCGCCGCAGGCCGTTGCCGACGGTGGTGCCGAAGCCGCGCTCGAAGGGCTCCGCGATGAAGCGACCGAACGTGGGGGACAGGGTCTTGGGATCCGCCTCGACCTTCGCGGGAAGCTCGAGACCGCGCCAACGGACGTGCATGAGTGACCTCTCTCGTTCCGGCAGGACCCTGGGGGGGAGGACCTGCGACCGTTCGGACGAACTCGCGACCTGCCGGCGTCGCGGGCGTCCTGCTGCGTCGCAGGCGAAGTGAACGTCAGACTCGCCGCTTCTTGGGGCTGCGGCACCCGTTGAACGGGATGGGGGTGTGATCCTCGATGGCGGTGACCTTGAGCCCGTTCGCCTGGAGTCCCGTCACCGCGGACTCGCGACCCGGACCCGCACCGCGGACCCGGACCTCGACCTCGCGCATCCCGAACCGCTTCGCCTTGCCGGCGACGCGCTCGCTGGCGCGGGTCGCGGCGAAGGGCGTGCTCTTGCGGGCGCCCTTGAACCCCGCGGTGCCCGCGGAGTCCCAGCAGAGCGTCTCGCCGTTCACGTCGGTGATGGTGACGAGGGTGTTGTTGTAGGTCGCCTTCACGTGGGCGATTCCCTTCAGCACGTTCTTCCGGACCTTCTTCTTGCTCGACATGGATCAGCTCCTCGTGCCGCGGGATCAGCCCTTCACGCCCTTCTTGCCGGCGACGGTCTTCTTGCGTCCCTTGCGGGTGCGGGCGTTGGTGCGGGTCCGCTGACCGCGCACCGGAAGCCCGCGACGATGCCGGTCGCCGCGATAGGCGCGGATGTCCTTGAGCCGCTGGATGTCCTGCTGGACCTGGCGGCGCAGGGCGCCCTCGACGACGAAGCCGGTGTCGATCACCGCGTTGATCGAGCTGAGCTCCTGGTCGTTCAGGTCGCCCGCCCGCCGGTCCTTGTCGATCCCGGTCTGGGCAAGGATGTCCGCGGCGAACTTCGGACCGATGCCGTGGATGTACTGCAGCGAGTACAGGATCTTCTTCTTCTCGGGGATGTCGACGCCGGCGATGCGGGGCATGAAAACGCTCCTCGGGACGGACTCAACCCTGCCGCTGCTTGAGGCGGGGGTTCTTCTTGTTGATCACGAATCGCTTGCCCTTGCGGATCACCACCTGGCAATCGAGGGTGCGTCGCTTGATGCTGCTGCGGACCTTCACGGCTGGACTCCTCGCCGCCTCGCGGCGGCGTGCTGCGTGGAACGATGCACGGATCAGTGGCGGACGATGATCCGCCCCTTGGTCATGTCGTACGGGCTGAGCTCGACGGTCACCCGATCGCCCGGAACGATCCGGATGAAGAACTTCCTCATCTTACCGCTCACGTAGGCGAGGATCTGCTGGTTGTTGGGCAGCTTCACGCGGAACATCGCGTCGGGAAGCGCCTCGGTCACCTCGGCCTCGAGGGTGATCTTCTCCTCCTTGGTCATGCGGTCCTCCTCGCGGCGAGGGTCGCGACGGCGGTCGCGGCTCCCGGCTTGGAGAGCACCACCGCGCCGGTGGGGGTCACTGCCACGGTGTGCTCGAAGTGACAGGAGGGACTGCCCGAGGCGACCTCGATGCCCCAGCCATCGCCGCTCGGGCGGGCGCCCACCCCACGGGCGAACCGACCATCGCGCGGCGCCGCGGACTGCAGCACCACGACCGGCTCGATGGTGAAGACCATGCCCGGAACGAGCGTGAAGTCCTCGTGGTCGAGGAGCCGCGCCGAGACGAGCGAGGGCACCGCGGGCAGCTCATGGAGGGAGCGACCGATGCCGTGGCCGCAGAACCCGGCGAGGCACGCGAAGCCCGACCGCTCGGCACGGTCCTGCATGATCGACGCGACCTCGCTCCAGCGCCGACCGGGCACGACTGCTCCGATCGCCGCCGCGAGCACGCCGCGCCCGACCTCGAGCAGCCGGCGGCGGCTCGGGTCGAGCCGTCCCACCCCCACCGTCGTCGCGGCGTCCGCGCACCAGCCCTCGAGCCGGCAGGCGACGTCGATCGAGAGGAGGTCGCCATCGACGAGGGACCGCTCGCCCGGCACGCCGTGGATCGCGACCTCGTTGACGCTCGTGCAGCAGCACGCGGGGAATCCCTCGCCCTGCTCGGTCACCTGCTCGCGGAGGATCGCCTCGGCGCCGCATCGCTCGAGGACCTCGGCGACGAGCCGCGCGAGCTCGGCGGTGGAGACGCCCGGCACGGCCGCGCCGGATGCCACCTCGAGCGCGTCGGCGACGACCTCTCCCGCCGCCGCGATGGCGACGACCTCCGCCGGCGTGCGGCGGCAGGGACGGGCACGTCCCACGATCGACCTGAGGGGCTCGGCGGTGCGGAGGATCATCGACAGGTCATCCACGCGACGACCGGATGCGCGGTCCCCGTCCGTCCTGACCGCTCAGGAAGCCGGAGTAGTTCCGCATGAGGAGGTTCGCCTCGATCCGCTGGATGAGGTCGAGCCCGACGCTCACCACGATGAGGAGCCCGGTGCCGCCAAGGAAGCTCGACACGAAGAACGGGATGTTCATCTTGTCGGCGACCATCGTCGGGATCACCGCGATCACCGAGAGGAACCCGGCGCCGACGAAGGTGATCCGCTCCATGACCGTCTCGAGGTACTCGGCGGTACGCGGACCCGGGCGGAGCCCCGGGATGAAGCTGCCGTTGTCGCGGAGCTGCTTCGACATCTCCTCCGGGCTGAACTGCACGGTGGTCCAGAAGTAGCTGAAGAAGTAGATCATCAGCACCTCGAGGACGAGGTAGGGATAGGCGCCGATCTGGAAGTTGTCCGCGAGCCAGTTGCAGGTCGATGCCCACCAGCCCACGTCGCCCGACTGCCCCGCCCGCGTCGCCATCCATCCGAAGATCGTGGAGGGGAAGATCATCAGGCTGCTCGCGAAGATGATCGGCATCACGCCCGCGTGGTTGATGCGGAGCGGCAGGTAGTGCCGCTGACCCCCGAAGACCTTGCGTCCGCGGGTCTGCTTGGCGGCCTGGATCGGGATGCGGCGCTGCGCGACGGTGATCAGGATGGCGCCCGCGGTCACGAAGAGGAACGCCGCGGTGAGGAAGAAGACGCCGAGGATGCCGATCTGGGCGGTGTCCTGGGTCTGGCTCGCCGAGAAGTTCTCCGCCACCCAGCTGATCGCCTGCGGGAGCTGCGAGAGGATGCCCGCGGTGAGGATCAGCGAGACGCCGTTGCCGATCCCGTACTTGTCGATCTGCTCGCCGAGCCACATCAGGAACACGCTGCCCGCGGTGAGCGCCGCGATGCCCGCGATGTAGAAGATCACCAGGCTCGTGCCGGTCGCGAACTCCGGGGCGATGAGTCCCTGCGTGCGGAGGAAGCCCAGCCACATCGCGCCCTGCACGAAGCAGAGCCCGACCGTCGCGTAGCGGGTCCACTCGGTGATCTTCTGCTGGCCGCTCGCCCCCTCCTTCTTCAGCTCCTGCAGCGACGGCACCACCGTCTGCAGCAGCTGGAAGATGATCGAGGCGGTGATGTACGGCATGATGCCGAGACCGAAGATCGTCGACTGCTGCAGGCTGCCGCCGGAGAAGATCGATGCGAACTGCAGGAGGCGACCGAAGCCGGTCTCCTCCCGCGCCGCGGACTTCGCCGCCTCGACGAGGGCGCTCTGATCGACGCCCACGAGGGGGATCCAGAACCCGATGCGGTAGATGGCGATCATCCCCAGGGTGAAGAGCACCCTGTTCCGCAGGTCGGGGATCCGGAAGATGTTGAGGAAGGCCTGCAGCATGGGTGGTTGCGGTCTCAGCCCTTCTTGGAGTCCGAACCGTCCGCCACCACCGCCGAGCCGCCCGCCGCCTCGATGCGGCTCTTGGCGGTCGCGGAGAACCGCGCGGCGACGACCTTGAGCTTCTTGGTGAGCTCGCCCTCGCCGAGGACCTTGACCGGCAGCGACGCGTCGCGGATCACTCCCGCCGCGACGAGCGCCGCGGCGTCGACCTCGGCGCCGGACGGGAAGCGCTCCTCGAGCAGCTTCAGGTTCACCACGTGGAACTCGCGGCGGAACTTGGCGTTGCTGAAGCCGCGCTTCGGGAAGCGCTGCGCGAAGGGCTTCTGACCGCCCTCGTAGCTCGGTCGGCGGCTGTAGCCGGAGCGGCTCTTGGCGCCCTTGTGACCGCGTCCCGAGGTGCCGCCGAGACCGCTCGCCTCGCCGCGACCGACGCGCTTGCGGGTCTTCGCTCGACCAACCCGTGCGGTGATGTCATGGATCATCATGGTTCGAGGTCCTCTCGACGGCGCACGCCGTCAGCTCCGATCACGCGCTCCCGCCGGCGGAACCGCCCGCCGCCGAATCCCCGCCGCCACGCGGACCACGGCGACCGCCGCCGCCCGGACCACCACGGCGGGGACCACGACCTCGGCGGTCGTCGCCCACAGTGTTGACCGGCGCCGCGGCCCGCTCGCTGCCGCTCGAGACCGGCATGAAGGACATGCCGCGCCGCACCATCGACTCCACCTGGCTCTCGCCGAGGACGACCCCGCGGAGCGCCTCGATCTCGTCGCGGCGGCGGAGCTTGGAGAGCGCGTGCATGGTCGCCTTCACGAGGTTGACGCTGTTGGAGCTGCCGTAGCACTTGGTGAGGCAGTCCTTCACGCCGAGCATCTCGAGCACCGCGCGGACCGCGCTGCCGGCGGTGACGCCGGTGCCCGGCGACGCCGGAAGCAGGCGGACGCCGCACGCGCCGAAGCGGCCCTCGACCTCGTGCGGGATGGTCTGCCCCTGCATCGAGAAGCCCCGCATCTTCCGCTTGGCTTCCTTCTGCGACTTCTCGATCGCCTGCGGCACCTGGTTCGCCTTCTGGTAGCCGAGCCCCACGCGACCGCGGCGGTCGCCGACCACCACGAGCGCGCTGAAGCTGAAGCGGCGACCGCCCTTCACCGTGGAGGAGGTTCGGTTGATGCCGACGGTGACGGACTCGATGGAGGAGGATTCGTCGAGCAGTTCAGCCATGACTGGAAGTTCGCCTCAGGATGCGGCGGATCGTGCCTCGGGACTCAGAACTTCAGGCCGCCCTCGCGGGCGCCCTCGGCGAGCGCCTTGACGCGCCCGTGATAGCGGTAGCCATTGCGGTCGAAGGCGACCTCGGCGATGCCGGCGCCGGTCGCCTTGCGGGCGAGCGCCGCGCCGACGGCCTTGGCGACCCCGGTCTTCCCGGCGCCCGCGGTCTTCGCGACGCCCTCGTCGCGGCTCGAGGCGGCGGCGAGGGTGTGACCGGACAGGTCGTCGATGATCTGCGCGTAGATGTGGCTCAACGAGCGGAACACCGAGAGGCGGGGTCGCGACGGCATGCCCACGACCCGCTTCCGGATCCGGATGCGGCGGCGGCTGCGGCGGACGATCTTGACGGCTTGACGGTTCATGGATCTCGCGCTCCGACTTAGGCGCCGAACGCCTTGCCCTGCTTGCGGGCGATGACCTCGTCGACGTACTTCACGCCCTTGCCCTTGTAGGGCTCGGGCTTCCGCTTCGAGCGCATCGCCGCGGCGAACTGACCGACCGACTGCGCGTCGGGGCCGCTCACCGTGACGATCGCGCCGGCGACCTCGACCTTCACGCCCGCCGGGATCGGCATGGTCACCGGATCCGCGTAGCCGACGTTGAGGACGAGGTTCATCCCCTGCATCTTGGCGTTCCAGCCGACGCCCACGATCTCGAGCTTCTTCTCGAAGCCGGCGGAGACGCCCTTGACCATGCTCGCGATGAGCGCCCGGGTGAGTCCCCAGTACGCCCGCATCTGCGGATCCTCGATCGACGCGGGGTCGATCGAGCAGGCGATGGACTTCTCCGACTCGCTCCAGGCGACCCGGACCTCCGGACGAAGCGCCCGTTCGAGCTTGCCCTTCGGACCCTCGACGCGGATCGAGCTCCGCGCGGGGTCGATGGCGACCTTCACGCCGGCGGGCACTGAGATTGGCTTCTTTCCGATGCGGCTCATGACGCTCCTCCGCGGACGTCCCGCGGGACGAGGACGATCAATAGACGGTGGCGACGACCTCTCCGCCCAGCTTCTCGACGCGGCAGCGGCGGTCGCTCATCACGCCGTGGCTGGTGGAGACGATGGCGATGCCGAGTCCCTGCAGCGGTCGCGGCAGCTCCTCGACCCCCCGATAGACCCGGCGACCGCCGCGGGAGACCCGCTCGATCACGTTGATCGCCTGCTCGCCGCGGCTGCCGTACTTCAGCTTCAGGCGGAGCAGACCCTGACGACCGTCGTCGACCCGCTCGACGCCCTCGAGGTATCCCTCCTCGACGAGCACGGCGGCGACGCCGGCGTTCAGCTTGTTGGCGATGCACATCACCGTCCGCTCGCGGTTGCGCACCGCGTTGCGGATCCGGGTCAGCATGTCGGCGGTCAGATCGTTCATGGACGCGTGCCTTCTCGTTCGGTTCCCGTGCTCGGGCTCGGAATCACCAACTCGCCTTGCGCATGCCCGGCACCATGCCTTGGAGCGCCAGCTCCCGCAGCATGATCCGGCTCACTCGGAACTTCCGGTACACCCCCCGCTTGCGACCGGTGATCTCGCAGCGGACCTGCGTGCGGGTGGAGAACTTCGGAGTCCTCTTCATTCTGGCGAAGTCGCTCTTGCTGGCCATAAGGGTCTCGGGCGGGTCTCGGGCGGGTCTGGATCGATCGGGGTGGGTGCGTGGGGACTGGGTCGGGGGTTGGGGACGTCGTCGGGCCGGCGGATCAGCGGATCCGGCGACCGCCCTCCTCCTCGCGGACGAACGGCAGTCCGAGCTCGGCGAGGACGAAGCGGCTCATCTCGGGGTTGCTCTGCTCGAAGACGAGGTTGATGTTCATGCCATGGCTGTGCTGCACGTTCGCCATGTTGATCTCCGGCCACACCGCCTGCTCGGTGAGCCCCATCGAGTAGGAGCCGCCCTGGTCGAAGGCGTCCTTCGCCAGACCGCGGAAGTCCTTGATGCGGGGCACCGCGAGGTTGATGAGCCGATCGAGGAAGCTCCACATCCGCTCTCGGCGGATGGTGACCATGAACGCGGAGGGCGCGCCCTCGCGGACCTTGAAGTTCGCGACGGCGTGCTTGGTCAGGATCATCACCGGCCGCTGCCCGGTGATCGTCGAGAGCGTCGAGATCACGGTGTCGCGGAACTCGGGCTTGAGCTTCTGGTTCTCGAGGAAGCGACCGACGCCGCAGTTGACGACGATCTTGACGAGGCGCGGGCACTGATGGGCGTTCGCGAGGGCGAACTTCTCCATCGTGCGGGGCGCGACGACCTCGCGGTAGAGCTTCTGGAGTCGGGGAAGGTTCTTGGTGGCGACCATGGTCGAGACCCTGATTCGGGAGGAGCGGTTCAGCCTTGGCGGGCACCGCGGAGCTGGTGCAGCACCTGACCGCCGCGCACGGCGACGCGGACCTTCGAGCCGTCCGGACGGACCTCGAAGCGGACCCGCGACGGCTTGCCGTCGACGACCGGGCTCACGTTGCTCATGTGGATGGGGAACTCGGTGCGGACGGTGGTGCCCTGCGGTCGATTGGCGTTGGGGCGAAGCCGCCGGGCGCGGACGTTCACGCCCTTCACGAGGCAGGTGCCCTGCTCGTCGTCGATCTGCAGGACCTCCCCGACGGTGCCCTTCTGGTTGCCGGCGGTGACGATCACTTGATCGCCCTTGCGGATGTGGCGAGGCATGTCAGACGACCTCCGTGGCGAGCGAGACGATCTTCATGAAGTTCCGCTCGCGGAGCTCGCGGGCGACGGCGCCGAAGATCCGGGTGCCGCGGGGATTGCCATCCTTGTCCACCAGCACGCACGCGTTCGAGTCGAAGCGGACGTAGGAGCCGTCGTCGCGCCGGGTGGGGTACTTGGTGCGGACGATCACCGCCTGCACCTTGTCGCCCGCCTTGATGTCCGCGTGCGGCAAGGCCTTCTTGACGGTGCACACGACGCGGTCGCCCACGCCCATGCTGAGGCGGGTGAAGTCGCCCCGCTGGGTGGAGGATCCCAGCACGCCGATCACCATCGCGATCTTGGCGCCGCTGTTGTCCGCGACCTCGAGCCTGGATTCCTTCTGGATCATCGACGGGCACTCCGGGTCCGCCGCGGTCGCGACCGCGGCTCGGGACCAATGGGACTCAGGCGGACACGACCTCCGTGGCGATCGGGGCGACGCCGCGCTCGACGACCCGCACGAGGGTCCAGCGCTTGGTGCGGGAGATCGGCCGGCACTCCGCCACCTCCACGCGGTCGCCCCGCTTGCTCTCGTTCGTCTCGTCGTGGACCTGGAGGGTGGTCCGCCGACGCATGAACTTGCCGTACTTGGGATGCCGCAGCGAGCGGGCGATCACCACCGTCCGCGTCTTGTCGCGGAGGTCGCTCTCGACGATGCCGATCTTGCGGGGGCTCTTGGGGGGCACCACCAGCGGCTTGCGGGCGTTCATCGGGCGCTCATCTCCTTCCGCCGACGGGTCGACTCGGTGAGGAGCCGGGCGATGTCCTGGCGGGTCTTCCGGAACTGCGAGGTGTCGGCGACCTTGTCGGTCACCCGTTGCGTGCGGAGCTCGAGCAGCTTCCGGCGGAGGCGATCGGTCTCCACCGAGATCTCCTCGTCGGACAGCTTGCGGACTTCCTGGGGGGTCATGGCGGGACTCGCGGCGAAGGTGGTCGGTGGCTCGGGGGACGACGACTCGGCTCAGACGGTGATGCGCCGGCCGACGAAGCGGCAGCGGACCGGCATCTTGTGGGCGACGCGGGCCATCGCCTGGCGGGCGATGTCCTCGGGGACGCCGGCGACCTCGAAGAGGACCGTGCCGGGCTTGATGCGGGCGGCCCAGTACTCGGTCTCCGCCTTGCCGGTGCCCATGCGGGTCTCGAGCGGCTTCTTCGAGATCGGCTTGTCGGGGAACACGCGGATGAACACCTTGCCCTGACGCCGCAGGAAGTGCTGGGCGGCGATTCGCCCGGCGTCGATCTGGCGGGCGCTCAGCCAGTGCGTCTCGAGCGACTGCAGGCCGAACTCCCCGAAGGCGACGTAGTTGCCCCGCGTGGCGTTCCCGCGCAGGCGACCTCGCTGCTGCTTCCGGTACTTGATTCGCTTGGGCATCATGTTCATGACGAGGTTCCTGCAGACGCTGCGACGGGCGGATGGACCAGGGGGACTCCGGGGATGGATCGATCAGCGGCGACCGCGGGCGCGGGCCCGTCCGCCGGCGGCGGTGGAGGTGTAGTCGTCCTCCTTCTCGCCGTACATGCCCTTGAAGATCCAGACCTTGACGCCGAGGGCGCCGTAGGTGGTGAAGCTGTGGATGCAGGCGTAGTCGACGTTCGCCTGCAGCGTGGAGAGCGGGATCGAGCCGAGCCGCTGGGCGAAGACCCGCGACATCTCGGCGCCGCCGAGGCGACCGGACACCTGGATCCGCACGCCCTTCGCGCCGTTCTGGATCGCCGACTCGCACCGCTGCTTGAGCAGGCGGCGGTAGTTCGCCCGCTTGCGGAGCTGGTCGCCGACGGTCTCCGCGATGAGGCGGGCGTCGATCTCGGGATTCTTGATCTCGATGATGCGGATCGACACCTTGCGACCGGTGAGCGCCTGGAGGTCGGCGGTGAGACGCTCGATCTCCGAGCCCTGCCGACCGACGATCTGACCGGGTCGTGCCGTCTTGATGATGACGGTCAGCTCCTCGCGGGTCCGCTCGATGTGGATGTCGGAGACCGCCGCGAAGGGAGGCGTGCGGTTGAGCCGCTTGTCGATGTACTGGCGGATGCGGTAGTCCTCGACGAGCAGCTCGCCGAAGAGCGCCTTGGGGGCGAACCACCGGGAGCGATGCGCCTCGGTGATGCCCACGCGGAAGCCGAACGGATGCGTCTTCTGTCCCATGATCGTGTGGCTCCGGCCGCCGAGGCGGTCAGTTCCGCTCCTCCACCGCGACGAGGATGTGGCTCGTGCGCTTGCGGATCGGATGCGCCCGCCCGCGGTCCTTGGGCTGGAAGCGCTTGATGGTCGGTCCCTCGTCGATCCGCACCTCGGTGACGACCAGCCGACCGACGTCGGCGGACTTCTCCTCGGCGTTGGCGATGGCGCTCCGCAGCACCGCGCGGAGGTACCACCCGCCGCGGCGCTTCGAGAGCTCGAGGGTGGCGAGCGCCCGGTCCACCGCGGTGCCGCGGATCTGGTCCGCCACGAGGCGTGCCTTCTGCGGAGCGATGCGGGCGAATCGATGTCGTGCGACGTACGCCATGGGATGTGCCTCCGGGGACGAGCCAATGCTCGGTCAGTCCGCGACGAGGCCCTCCTTCTTGTTCGTGTGACCGCGGAAGAGCCGCGTCGGGCTGAACTCGCCGAGCTTGTGCCCGACCATGTCCTCGGTGCAGAAGACCTCGACGAACGTGCGGCCGTTGTGGACCTGGAAGGTCGCGCCCACGAACTCCGGCACGATCGTGCAGTCGCGCGACCACGTCCGGATGGGGCTCCGCCGCCCGGTCTCCATCATCCGCTCCACCTTGCGGAAGAGCTTCTCGTCGACATGGGGTCCCTTCTTCGTCGATCGACTCATGGTCTGGTCTCGGTCGTGGTGAAGCCTGCGGGGAGGACGGGGAGGGAGGCGATCAGATGGTCAGCTGGCCGTACCGCACCGAGCGGCGACGGCGGAGGATGCGGTGGTCGCTCGACTTCCCGCGACGACGCGTGCGGCCGCCCTTGGACTGCGTGCCGGAGGCGTTCGAGGGCTCCTGACCGCCCTTCGAGCGACCTTCGCCGCCGCCATGCGGATGCTGGTGGTGGCTCATCGCGACGCCGCGGGTGACCGGACGACGACCGAGCCAGCGGTTGCGACCCGCCTTGCCGATCTTGACGTTCGCGTGGTCCGCGTTGCCGACCACGCCGATCGTCGCGCGGCAGTCGACCGACACCTGCCGGATCTCGCCGGAGGGAAGGACAAGCGTCGCCCACAGGCCCTCGCGGTTGGTGAGCCGTGCCCCGAGTCCCGCCGAGCGGCAGAGCCGACCGCCGGCGCCCGGGACCATCTCCACGTTGTGCACGGAGAGACCGGTCGGGATGAACTTGAGCGGCATGCAGTTGCCGGCCTTGGGCTCGATCGCCCCCGACGAGCTCATGATCTGCTCGCCGTCGCGGAGGTCCTTCGGGGCGATCACGTAGCGGCGCTCGCCGTCGGCGTACTCGACGAGCGCGATGTGGCAGGAGCGGTTCGGGTCGTACTCGATCCCGATCACCTTCGCCGCCATGTCGTCCTTCGAGCGGCGGAAGTCGATCTTGCGGTAGCGGCGCTTGTGACCGCCGCTCTGCCCCCGCACGGTCCGCTTGCCCTGCGAGTTGCGGGCACCGGTGCCGTGCAGCGGCGCGAGGAGCGACTTCTCCGGCGAGCGCTTGGTCACCTCGGTGTTGAGGTTCACCGACGCGTTGCGGCGTCCATTGGTGACGGGCTTGTAGATGCGGATGGTCATGGGTCGATCTCGGCGCGGGGGCTCAGAAGAGCTCGATGCGGTCCTCGGGGTGGATCCGCACGATCGCGTGCTTCACGTCGGGCATGCGGATGAGCCCGTAGCGGAGGCGACGGTGGCGCCCCTTGCGGATCTGCGTGGCGACCTTCAGGACCCGCACCTTGTAGATCGCCTCGACCGCCTTGCGGATGTCGGTCTTGGTGGCGCGGAGGTCGACCTCGAACGCATGGCGGTTCTCGCCGGAGGCTCCGCTCGTCTTCTCGGTGACGAGGGGTCGTCGGATGACGTCGGTGGCGATCATCGGGCATCCTCCGCGGAGGCGGTCGATCCGGCGAAGCACGCCCCGGAGAGGAACGACTCGAGGCTCGAGCGGTCCGTCACGAGGAAGCGGTGATTCAGCAGGTCGAACGCGTTGAGCTGGTCGATCCGCGAGCAGTTCACTCCCTCGAGGTTCCGCGCCGAGCGGAAGCCGTTGAGGTTCTCCTTCGCGAGGGCGACGAGGCAGGTGCGGTCGATGCCGACCGCCCCGAGGACCGCCGCGAACTCCTTGGTCCTCGGCGCGGTGAAGGAGAGCTGGTCGAAGCACTTCACCTCGCCATCGACGAGCTTGGCGAGGAGGGCGTTGCGGTTGGCGAGCCGCCGCATCTTCTTGGTGAGCGAGGTCCGGAACGCCTCGCGACCGCGAACCTTGGCGAACGCCACGCCACCACCCTTGCGGAGGTTGGTGCGGACGGTGCCGGCGCGGGCGTTGCCGGTGCCCTTCTGCTTGTAGAGCTTGCGGGTGGAGCCCTCGACGCGACCGCGGTTGCGGGTGCGGGAGGATCCCTGGCGCTGGTTGCCGTGGGTGACGACGTACGCCTGCTTGAGCAGCGCGAAGCGGACTTCGCCGCCCAGCGTCGACTCGTCGATGGACATGACGTCCACCTGACGGCCATCTCGGTTGTAGATCGGAAGCTCGATCATGGGGTGCCTCGTGAGGTCCGCGTGGCGGACCGTGACGCCCTCGCCTCCGCCGACCATTCACGTCAGGTCGGGGGCAGGCTCGGACTCGGTTCGGGGGGTTGTCGCGATCGGCTGGTTCCCGAGGCGGCGCCGCGGGCCTGTCCGATCCTCCAGGCGGTCAACCCGCCGCCTGGACGCGAGCCTTTCGCTTGTAGAGCCGCGTCGCGGCTCGGACGACCACGGTGGCTCCGATCGGACCCGGGATCGGGCCCTTGAGGAGCACGAGATTGCGGTCGGGCATGAGCCCGACCACGTCGATGCTGCGGAGGGTGACGCGGGCGTTGCCGAGCTGACCGGCCATCCGCTTGCCCTTCTTGATCTTCGCGCCATGACCACGGTCGGTCGCATGGCTGCCGATGCTGCCGGCGGAGCGGTGCTTCCGCTCGACGCCGTGCGAGGCGGAGAGACCCGTGAAGTTGTGCCGCTTCATGACTCCGGCGAAGCCCTTGCCCTTCGACGTTCCGACGACGTCGACGAACTTGAGACCCGAGAGCGCCTCGACCGTCAGCACCTGACCGAGCGAGAAGCCGTTCGCCTCCGCGTCGTCGGCGCAGCGGAACTCGCGGTGCGTCCGCTTGGGGGCAGTGCCGGCCTTCGCGTCGTGCGAGATCATCGCGCGGGTCGAGCGGCGGGCGGGCCGCTCGCCATAGGCGACCTGCACCGCGGCGTAGCCGTCGGACTCCGTGGTCTTCACCTGGGTGACGACGCACGGACCGCACTCGACGACGGTCACGGGGATGTTCTTCCCCTCCGGCGTGAAGGAGCGGGTGATGCCGAGCTTGCGACCGATCAGACCGACGGGCATGGGATCTCTCGCGGAAGGACGCCTCGAACGGCTCAGGCCTTGATCTTCACGAACACGCCCGCCGGGACCACGAGGCGGTTCAGCGCCTCGACGGTCCGGTGGTTCGGTTCGCTGATGTCGATGATCCGCTTGTGGGTCCGGATCTCGAACTGCTCACGGGACTTCTTGTCGATGAACGGCGAACGGTTGACGGTGTAGATCTCGCGCCGGGTGGGCAGCGGAATCGGTCCCGCGACGCGGGCGCCGGTCCGCTTCGCGTGGTCGACGATCTCCCGCGCCGAGGCATCGAGCGCCTGGTGGTCGTACGCCTCCATGCGGATTCGGATCTTGCCACCGCTCATCGCTCGCCACCTCGCACGCTCGTCGTCGTCATGCTCATGTTCTGCGTCGTCGGAGAAGGGAACTCGGAGTCGCTGCCTGCACTCGATCGTCGGAACGCCACGCGATCCGACGAGTGAACCACCACGCGGCGGAACCGGCTCCGCCGCCGACACGCCATCGACTCGGTGGATGTCGAGCGACCCCGCCATGGGTCACCCGCCGACGCCGACCCGCACCGCCACGACTCGGCGCGAACCGGGCAGTGTAGGGGGAAGCGACCCGCTGTCAATCCCTTACGTCGATGCGGTCGCGCCGCACTGACCCCGGACCGCCGCCGGCGCCGGTCCGGGCGACCCTGCCCCTACGATCGCCGCCGCGGACCCCCTCAGGAGGAAGTCCCTCCGGACCCGCGTCGAGACCCGCCATGAAGCACCCCGAGCCCCGCCGCAGCATCCTCGGAGCCACCGCGGTCCTTGCCCTTCTGGCGTCGGTGGTCTCGGGGGATCGTGGTCTCGCTGCCGATCCGCCCTCCTCCGCCATCGGACCCCGCGTCGAGTTCCGCACCCTCGGCGTCTCCGTGGAGGTCCCCCCCGGCGTCGCCTCGGTCGTGCGGGTCCGCGAGGACGGCGTTCCGCGGGCGTTTCTTTCCCGCCCGATCGAGTCGCCGCCGTGGACCATCGCGATCGAGCCCTTTCGAGGAGCGACGGCGACCGATCAGCCCCGAGAGGCGATCGACGAGGTGATCGACTACCTGCAGTCGCTCCGCGACGCCGGCGTCACCTTCACCATCCGCGTCAATCGCCCCTTCGCGACCGCGGATCGCGAGGGGCACTTCCTGCTGCTCGAGCGTTCGCTCGGCACGACGGAGCCCGACGCCGCCGAGGGCACGCCGCCTGCCCCCACCGGGATCCTCGGCTACCTCGTCGTGCCCCGCGATTCCGGCGAGTACGTCGCCGCGAGCATCGCGATGACCCCGCAGTCCTTCGAGGCGTCCCGCGCCGAGGTCGAGGCGCTGCTCGGCACCATGCGGGTGCAGGACGGCGAGCAGCAGCGAACCTTCGAGCGTTCGCTTCTCGATGCCGGTCGGCGTCGTGAGGCGTCGTTCCGCGAGGATCGCCTGCGCGAGCTCGCCGATGGCGAGGTCCGCTGGTATCGCCTGCATCGCCCCGCCGTCGGCGAGGAGCCGGCGCGAGAGGTCGGATGCCTCGCCGTGCGGGCGACCATCGCGCCGCAGGGACTCGTGGATGGCTCGCGCGATCCTGCCGGTCTCCGCGACTCCGAGCGCGAGGAAGGTCTGCTCGTCGTGATCGAGGGACGCATGCTTCCGCCCGAGACCGCCGCGGGGACCTCGCGCGAGATGCTGGATCTCTCGCTTCGGGCGTGGACCTCGCTCGATCGGACGAGCGAGGCGTGGTCGCTGCGGCAGACGATCCGAGGGAGCCGCGCCGAGCCGACCAACGCGGAGACCGGTCTGCGTGCGCGTCCCACGCCCGCCCAGCCTCGCTCGGTGCTCGAGGTGATCATCGCGAACCGCGAGTCGATGTCGCGGGAGCCTCGACGGTTCCCGCTGCCCGACGAGCCCTACGCGACCCAAGCGGAGCTCGCCCTGCTCGGTCCGTTGCTCGCGCCGCTCGCCTCCGCAGGCGGCGAGTTCGCGTGGCGCGCCTACGACCGCCGGCTCGGCGAGGTGCCGCGTCGCGTCGAGCAGATCGTGCCGCTCTCGGATCCGCCCGGAGGATTCGAGGTGCGGACCCTGCTGCATCCCGACGATCCCCAGCCCACGATCCAGCGGTTCGATTCGGAAGGACGACTGTTGGAGCGGCGCGATCTCGACGGTACGGTGACGACGCCGATCGATCCGGAGGATCTTCGGCGGCTCTGGCAGCGGAAGCGGCTTCCCGAGATCTGACGCTTCCGAAACCCGCGTCGCGTGGTCCACGAAGGTTTCGGACGCCCCACGAAGTCCGCCCCGGAGCACGCCGTGGACCGAAGCCGCATCCTGCTGGGCATCCCGGTCTTCAACGAGGAGAAGCACCTCACGAGGGTCCTCGCGAGGGTGCGTCGCCATGCCCGCGACATCCTGGTGGTGGACGATGGGTCCACGGACCGGACGCCGGCGCTCCTTGCCGAGCATCCCGTCGAGGTCATCCGCCACCGCGAGAACCGCGGCTACGGACGATCGATGCGGGAGATGATCCGCGCGGCCGCGATGGACGAGCATGAGTGGCTGATCGTGATGGACTGCGACGAGCAGCACGAGCCGGACGCGATTCCCGAGTTCGTCCGCGCGATCGAGCAGGCGGACGACGGCTCGCATCCCGCCGACGTGATCAGCGGAAGCCGATACCTCGTCGCCGACCACCGCGACGACGCGCCCCCGCCCGATCGCCGCTCGATCAACGCCGAGCTCACCGCGGAGATCAACCTGCGGCTTGGCTGGAGCCTCACCGACTCCTTCTGCGGCTTCAAGGCGTACCGGATCGCGGCGTGCCGCCGGCTGCGCCTCGACGTCGACGGATACGACTTCCCCATGCAGTTCTGGGTGCAGGCGGCGGCGGCGGGTCTCCGCGTCCGCGAGATCCCGGTGAGGCTCATCTACAACGACCCCTCCCGATCCTTTGGCGGACCGCTCGATGATCCTCGCACCCGCCGCAGGATCTACCAGGCGACGCTCGCCCGCGAGCTCCTTCGCTGCCGCGAGCTGCTGCCGCCGACGGCGCTGCAGGGGCTCGGGATCTCCGGTCGGCGCACCTCCCGCTACGGCACCGCGATCCTGACCGGCATCGTCCGCGCCGACTCCCCGAGCGAGTCCTGAGCGACCCAGTCCTGATCATTCGATCCCGCCTCGGGCGATGATCTCCGACATGCCCGGAGGTTCCCTGCTCACCACGGACGGACTCGCATCGCCCGCTCGCGGCGACGAGATTGCGGTCCGGCTCGCGCAGGCGCCTTCGGCGATCCGGAGGGCGGTCGCCGAGGCGAGAGCGGAGTTCCTGGCTCCGCGTGGAGACGATCCCTTCGGTCCGCTCGTCGCCACCGGACATCAGGCGACCCTCTGGCATCCGGGAATCCTGGCGAAGTACCTCGCGAGCTCGCGCCTCGCCGAGACGGCCGGCGGCACCGAGATCCGCCTGCTCGTCGATCAGGACGTCCATCCGATCGGTCCGCTCCTCCTGCCGCGGGGACGAGACGCCTCGGCGCTCGAGGTCGCCTCGATTCCCTTCGACGAGCCGCACCGCGACGCGCCGACGGGTCGGCGCCCGAGCGTGATCGCCCGCCGCGACGCGGATCTCCGGGACTGCCTTCCGAGCGTGGTGCGAGGGGCGGGCGAGGTCCTCGCCGCGATCACCACCCACGCCGACGCGGGAGACGCCGCCTCGCAGGTGAGCGGGGCGATCGCGGACCTCGCCGCCGCGTGGATCCCCCGCCGTGAGCCGATCCGCGCGAGCACCATCCTCGCGACGCCGATCGGGCTCGCGCTCCTCGACGCGATCGCCGACGATCCCGCCGCCGCCGCGGGCTCCTTCAACGCCGCCCTCGCCCTCGATCCGCGGGCCGCGCGACCGCTCGCGATCGACGAGGCTCGCGTCGAGGCACCGCTCTGGAGGATCTCGGCGAGTCGCCCTCGCGAACGGGTGATCCTCGACCGCGCGGCGACGCCCTCCGCTCGACGCGGGCTCCTCCGCGCCGAGGCGCTCGCGGTGCCGTCTCTCCTTGCGCCCCGCGGACTGCTCTTGACGGGTCTCGTACGCCTCGTCGTCGACCACTTCATCCACGGTCGCGGCGGCTGGCGGTACGACCGCGTGACCGAGCGCTGGTTCGAGTCGTGGCTCGGGGCGAGGCTCGCGCCGATCTCGCTCGTGACCGCGGACCTTCGGCTTCCGCTTGGCGAAGCCGAAGGAGGCGAGGGCAACGTGGTCCCATCGCGCCGCCGCTGGCACGATCCCTTCGCCGCGATCGACGGCTCGCCGAGCGAGACCAAGCGGTCCTGCCTCGCGCGGATCGACGGGGCACCGCGGCGATCGCCGGCTCGGCGCCGCGCGTACCTCGCGATGCACGAGGCGATCGACCGCGAGCGGCGGGACCGTTCGGTGCCCGAACCTCGCGAGGCGACCCGATCTGCCCAGATCGCCGCCCGCCGCGACTGGGCGTTCCCGCTCCACGAGCCCTCGGCGATCGACTCGCTCGCGGAGGCGTGCGCCTCGGCGGTCTCGGAGGCGGTCTCTCGGCGTCAGCCCTGAAGCGGATCCGGTCGGTAGAGCCGAGTGTCGAGCGACCAGATCCGTTCGGTGAACTCGAGCCCCGGCTCGATCCCGCCCTCGATCGACGCCCGATCGCACTGCGCCAGCGCGATGTGGGTCTTCGCGTCGAGGTTGTCGAGGTGATGCACGAAGATCGCCTCCGGCGTCGCGGGGATCTTGGTCGCCCCGAACTCGAGCTGCCCGTGGTGGCTCAGGACGATGTGCTGCAGGACGAGGAGCGCCGGCGCCGGGAGATCGTGCCCGGCGGCGCGCACCTTCCCGGCGAGCGACCGCAGCACGAGGAGCCCTTGGACGGTGTGCCCGAGCAGGTTGCCCTCCGCGGTGTAGGAGAACCCGCGGTCCCAGGAGAGCTCCATCGTCTTCCCGAGGTCATGCAGGAACAGTCCCGCGATCACGATGTCCCGGTTCAGCCCCGGATAGAGCGGCAGGATCGAGTCCGCGACCTTCACGAGCTGCAGCGTGTGCTCGAGGAGTCCGCCGATGTAGGCATGGTGCAGCGAGGTCGCCGCGGGGGCTCGGCGGAACCGCTCCATGAGCGACTCGTTCGCGAGGAACTCCTGCATCAGCGCCTTCATACCCGGATGCCGCAGCGAGCCGAGGATCGTCGAGAGCTCCGCGAACATCGCGGGGATGTCGTGCTTGGTGGTCGGGAGAAGATCGAGGATCTGCTCGTCGGAGACCTCGGTCGGCTCGATCTGCTCGACGATCAGCTGCCGCTGGTTCTGGTACCGCTGCACGTTGCCGCGGACGAAGGCGAAGCCCGCCGAGGTCAGCGCCGCGAGCGCCGACTCCTCGAAGGTCCACTTGCGGGCGGCGATCTCGCCGCTCGCGTCGCGGAGCAGGCACTTCAGGAACGGCTTGCCCTGCCGGGTGGTCCCGATCTGCGGGTTCACGAGCGAGTAGACGCCCTCCACGTACCCGACGTCGCCGAGGTCGCGGATGAAGGCGTGGGGCATCGAGGTCATCGGACGAATTCCCTGCGTGGCGAGGCGGCGAGTCTACCGGGACGCCGCGGCGACCTCGCCGATCGCCGCGGGAATCTCCGCGAGGAGATCGGTCGCGAGGAGCCCTCGCTCGGCGCGACCTCGCGCCCAACGGTCGCCCGCCGTCGCGTGCACGAGCACCGCCGCGCACGCCGACTCGAATCGCCGCGCGCCGGTCTCGGCGCCCCCCGCGATCCACTGGCTCCAGAGACCCGCGACGACGCCGGTCAGGACGTCGCCGCTCCCGCCGGTCGCGAGGATCGAGCCCCCGACCTCGTCCACCTCGACTCGATCGCCATCCGCGATGACCGTGCGGTGCCCCTTGAGCACGACGACCGCCCCGAGCGCGCGGGAGATCGTCCTCGCCGCGTCGGCTCGGGTCGCTGGCGAGATCGGGTCGAGCGACGCGAGCCCTCGCGCGTCGGCAAGCCGGCGGAACTCGCCCGGGTGCGGCGTCAGGATCGCGTGCGGGGGGAGATGCATCGATCCGCCGAGGCGGGCGAGGGCGTTGAGTCCGTCGGCATCGAGGACCAGCGCCCTGCCGAGCGAACGCGTCCTCTCGAGGATCGCGACGAGGAGCTCCTCGACCTCCTCGCCGCCGCCCCAGCCGGGACCGACCGCGACGACCGTCGCTCGCTCGAGCGCCGCCTCGAGCGAGGCGATCGCCGACTCGGCGTCGAGTCGCCCGCCGAGCTCGCGGAGCGGCACGCCCGTCGTGCTCGGCGCGACGCCGAGCGCGGCGGGAAGCAGCGACTCCGGCATCGCGAGCTCGCAGAGTCCGGCGCCAGCGCGAAGCGCCGCGAGCCCCGCCAGCACCGGACCGCCGACCATGACCCGCCCGCCGGAGGAGCCGCCGACGACGAGCACCGTGCCGAAGGTGCCCTTGTGACCATCGGCGGGGCGAGGTGGGATCGGCGGGGTCCTCACCGGGAGTCTCCCGCCTCGGGCGAGGGCGGCTCGACCTGCTCCACGACCGCGATCCGCACCGCGCCCATCAGCGGCAGCACCGCCGACCACGCCGGATCGAAGGGTCCCGACGAGAGGTCGGAGCTCGAGGTCATGACGTGCGGTCGCTCGTGGGTCCGGGCGAGGGTCGCGTCGAGGTCGATCCAGCGTCCGTCGATCCACGCCTGCGTCCAGGCATGCCACGCGAAGACGTTCTCCTTCCCGGCAAAGCGATCGGCATGCACGAGCCCCACCGCCATGCGGGCGGGAATCCCGTCGAGGCGGAGGAGCGCCGCGAGGAGCACCGCGTGCTCGGAGCAGTCGCCGCGACGGGATCGGACGATCTCGCTCGCGCTGGCGAGGGCGCTCTCGAGGTCGACCTCGCGGATGTAGCCGCGGACGAACCGCCGCAGGCGCTCGGCACGCACCGCGGGCGGACCGCCTCGTCCTCCCGCGTCCCTCGCGAGCTCGACGAGCGCAGGATCCTTGAGGTCGGCGAGGCTGGTGGAGGCGAGCATCGCCGGCGGCGGCTCCTCGTCCCGCCACCGAGGCTGCACGAGCTCGCCGACCCGAAGGGTGGCGGACCGCGCTTCCGACGCGAGGACCTGCTGGCTCGCGGTCCGCGGGAGCGCCGGAAGCTCGCCTTCGTCGAGGCTGATGCGAAGCGTCGCGATCCTCCCCCGAGGAAGCCGTCCCTCGAGCGGCACGGCGGTGCTCCGAAGGACGTCGGGCGCCGGTCCGGATCGCCAGGTCGCCGCGACCTCCGGCTCGACGAGGCGCATGCGAAGGTCGCCGAGTCCGGTGCGGACGATCGCCTCGACCAGCCGTCCGTCCTCGCTCCACGACTCCGTTCCCGCGAGCGGATCGCCGCTCGTGCGGACCTCCCATCGCGCGACCGGGATCGCCCGCCCCTGCCAGCGGAAGGTGCCGTCCTCGACGCGGGTCGCCACGGCGTCCACCACCTCGAGCCCCCGCTCGAAGGAGAGCATCGACCACTCGACCTTCGACGCGCCCGCGGCGCGCCTCGCCGCGAGGAACTCCTCCGCCTGCAGCGGCGTGAGCCAAGGGCGATCGGCGCCCCGCGGCGGCAGGGATGCCCGATCGACGGCGCGGCGACCCGCCTGCTCGGTCACGACCTCGACGCGGTCCGGCTCGAAGGTCCAGGTGACCACCGAGGGCGCCCCGTTGGTGGTCAAGCGACGCCGGACCTCGAGCGGCTCGCCCGCGATGGTCTCGGTCATCTCCAGCTCGATCTCGATCTCGATCGGCGTGCCGTCCCGAAGGACGCGGAGCGAGGTCGTCTCGCGCAGGCGGTTCCGCCCGCCATCGGTCTCGCGCTGGCGCCGCATGCGACCGCAGTCGGCGCCATCGAGGGAGACGAGGTACTGGTGATCTCGGACGCTCCGCCAGTCGCCGGTCGACGCGATCGCCTCGATCGCCGAGATCGCCCCGATCACGACGGCGAGCGAGGCGCCGATCCACCGCGCGACGCGACGCCGCCGGGGAGCTTCTTCCGCCAGAGCCAGGTCGATCGGCGCCGACGTCGTCATCTCAGCCGTCCGCGGGCGGCTCGGCGGCGGCATGCCCCGCCGGTCGGAGCAGCGGGAAGAGGATCACGTCGCGGACGTTCAGCCGGTTGGTCAGCAGCATCACGATCCGGTCGATGCCGAGACCGAGTCCGCCCGCCGGCGGCATGCCGACCCGAAGCGCCTCGATGAAGTCGTCGTCGAGGCTCCGGAAGGTGCGCTCCTCGTCGTTGCCCCCGCGGAGCTGCGCCTGGAAGCGCTCGAGCTGGACGTCCGGATCGTTGAGCTCGGTGTACGCGGGACCGACCTCCATGCCGCCGATGAAGACGTCCCAGCGCTCGGCGAGCTCCGGGCGATCGCGGCGGGGTCGCGTGAGCGGCGAGATCGCGCTCGGATAGTCGAGGACGAAGGTGGGACGCGTCGGATCGATCGTCGGCTCGGCGACGCGCTCGAAGACCTCGTTGACGACGAGCCAGTCCTCCATGGACGCCTCGTCGATCCGAAGGGCGCGGGCCCGCTCGCGCACCGCGGCGGCGTCGGTGCACGGGACGCCGACGGCGCGACGGAAGAGCTCCTCGTACGAGACGCGGACGAAGGGCTTGGCGTAGTCCATGGCGAGGTCGCCGAAGGGCAGCACCGGACCGCGGGAGCCGTCGCCCTCGACCACGCCTGCCTCGCCGCGCCGCTCCTCGGCGGCGGCGACGGCGAGCTCGTGGATCAGCGACTCGGTGAGCTCGAGCATCGTCCCGTAGTCGCCGAACGCCTCGTACGCCTCCATCGCGGTGAACTCGGGGTTGTGGCTGCGGTCGACGCCCTCGTTGCGGAAGTTGCGGTTGATCTCGAAGACCTTCGGCATCCCGCCGACGAGGAGCCGCTTGAGGTAGAGCTCCGGCGCGACCCGCATGAACAGCGGCAGGTCGAGGGCGTTGTGGTGCGTGACGAAGGGTCGCGCCGCGGCGCCGCCGGCGATCGGCTGCATCATCGGCGTCTCGACCTCGAGGAAGCCCCTCGCCTCCATGAACCTCCGGATCCGCGCGACGATCCGGCTCCGCGCGGTGAAGACCTTCATGCTGTCGGGATTCGCGTGGAGGTCGACGTACCGCCGACGCGACCGCAGCTCCGCGTCCACGAGGCCGTGCCACTTCTCGGGCGGGGGCGCGAGGCTCTTGCTCGCGAGCTCGAGCCGATCGACCCACACGCAGACCTCGCCGCGCTTGGTCGCCCCGATCGGTCCCGCGGCGACGACGAGGTCGCCGTAGTCGAGCCGCTTCGCGAGGTCGAAGACCGCCTCGCCCGCGACGGTCTTCGAGATCGTCGCCTGCAGGTCGCCCGACGCGTCGCGGAGGCTCAGGAAGACGAGCTTGCCGAGGTCGCGGTGCTGCATGACCCGACCGGCGACGACCACGCGCCGCCGCGGATCCGGCGAGGTTCCCGCGTCCGCCGCCGCCTGGTGCGTGGGATCGAACATCGCCCGCGCGTCGGCGAGCTGGAGCAGACCCTCGACGCGGCGACCGTAGGGATCAAGACCCGCGGCCCGGAACTGCCGGAGCTTCTCCCGCCTCGCCTCCACGAGATCGTGGGCGGAGGGTGCGGGATCGGGCGTCTCGTGCGGCGCGGGGGTCGACATCGGCGTGGAGGTCCTTCGAGCGGCGATGGTACCCTTCGACCGCGGTCACCTCGGACCCGAGACCTCCATGGCGCACCCACCGATCCGACGCATCGGCGTGCTGACCGCGGGCGGCGATTGCCCCGGTCTCAACGCGACCATCCGCGCCGTCGTCAAGACGGCGATCTTTCGCTACGGGCTCGAGGTCGTCGGCATCGAGGATGGCTTCCAGGGTCTCATCGAGGGACGGACCCGCCCGCTCACCGCCCGCGACGCCTCCGGCATCCTTGCCCGCGGCGGCACCATGCTCGGCAGCAACAACCGGGCGAACCCGGCACGCCAGTTCGTCGGGCTCGACCCGGAGGGCAAGCCTCGTCACGAGGACCTCCGCCATCGCTGCGTCGAGACGGTCGAGCGGGCGAAGCTCGACGCCCTCGTGGTCATCGGCGGCGACGGCACGATGAGCGGCGCATCGCGGCTCGTCGAGCGCGGGCTCAACATCATCGGGATCCCCAAGACGATCGACAACGACCTCGTCGGCAGCGAGATCTCGATCGGCTTCCTCACCGCCGTCGCCACCGCGACCGACGCCATCGACAAGCTGCACTCGACCGCGGAGAGCCACCATCGCGTGATGGTCTGCGAGGTCATGGGCCGCAACGCCGGCTGGATCGCCCTCACCGCGGGCGTCGCGAGCGGCTCCGACGTGATCCTGATGCCGGAGGTCCCCTTCCAGTGGGACGCGATCGCCGAGTTCATCGACGCCCGCCGGCGGTTTGGTCCGGGCTTCGCGATCGTCGTCGTCGCGGAGGGTGCCCGCCCCCGCGATGGCGAGCAGGTGGTCGCGAAGGTCGACCTCTCGAGCGCCGATCCGATCCGCCTCGGCGGCATCGGGGCGGTGGTGGCGCACGAGATCGGGGCGCGGACCGGGCTCGAGACCCGCGTCACCGTGCTCGGGCACGTCCAGCGGGGCGGCGGTCCCATCGCCGCGGACCGCGTCCTCGCCACGAACTTCGGGTTCTGGGCGGTGACCGCGCTCATGCAGGGCGCCCGCAACCGCCTGATCGTCAGGCAGCGGCACTGCTTCACGGAGGTCGACCTCGTCGCCGCGGCGGACCGCCAGCGAACCGTGCCGCTCGGCGATCCGCTCGTCGACGCCGCCCGCGCCGTGGGCACGAGCTTCGGCGCCTCCATCGAGATTCCCGCCGGCGACCGCCCCGCGTCGCCGGTCTGCTAGTTCCCTCGACCCCCGCTCTTCCATGCCCCGCGCCGCCCTCTTCCTCGACCGTCGTGACCTCGTGCTTCGCGAGGATGCCTCCCCGAAGGCGCTGGCGGAGATCGCGCGGCGGCTCCTCGAGCTCCGCCGCCGCGGCTTTGCGGTGGTCGTCGCGACCAACGAGCCGCGGGTCGCCCAAGGCGAGCTCGTCGAGTCGAGCGTGCAGGAGCGGGACCAGCTCCTCGCCGCGGCGCTTGCGAGCGCCGCCGGCGACGCGGTCGTCGATCGCTTCTACTGGTGCCCCTTCGATCCCGACGCGACGCTCGAGCCCTATCGGCGCGATCACCCCTGGCGGAAGCCGCGACCGGGCATGCTGCTGCAGGCCGCGGAGGACCTCGACCTCGACCTCGCGGCGAGCTGGGTGGTCGCCGCTCGCCCGGAGGACCTCGCCCTCGCGAGCGCCGCGGGATGCAGGGTCGCCTCGATCGGCGATCCATCCCGGGCGGCGACCGAGCTCGCGCGGGGACGCCACGAGGCAAGTCCGGAGTCGCTGCTCGCGGCGCTCGAGGCGGTCGCCCATGACGGGAGCCGAGCCGCGGTCGGACCGTCGGAGCCCCCCGTCGTCGAGGTGCTGACGAGCTCGACGGACGCCTCGGTCGCGATCCCGACGCCGATCACGGCGACCGCGACGGCGGGTTCCGAGCGCCTCGCCATGGCGCGGACGCGACCGATCGCCCCGCCGGGTGGAGCCGCGACGCCTGACGTGCCACCCGAGCCGCGAGGCGAGTCGCCCGCTCGATCCCGCGCACGCGATGGCGAGCATGACCCGGCGCTTCGATCGATCGAGAGCCCGCTGAAGCCGGCGCTCGAGGACCTCGTCGAGGAGCTTCGCCGGCTCCGGGCGAGCGAGCGGGACCTCACCGGCGGCAAGGTGGTCGCGATCGCGATCCAGTTGGCGGTGATGCTTGCGGTGGTGATGGGGATCGTGCAGGGCGGCGACCCGCAGGTCTTCCTTCGATGGTTCCTCGGCGCGGTCGTGCTGCAGCTGACCGCGATCGTGGTCCTCCTCCTCGACCGACGATGAACCTCGCCACGCCGCCTCGCTCCGGAAGGACCTCACGCGGTGCCTGACGCCCTGCTCCTTCTCGCCTCGGCGCCGGATCCACGGGTCGAACCCTTCGTGGGCGCGATCGAATGGTCCTTCGACCCGTTCGTGCTCGCGGGCGTCCTCATCGCCTCGTTCCTCTGCGGCAGCGTGCCGTTCGGTCTGCTCATCGGTCGGCTCCATGGCATCGACCTTCGCTCGGTCGGCTCCGGGAACATCGGCGCGACGAACCTCGGTCGCGCCCTCGGTCGACCATGGGGCATCGCCTGCTTCGTGCTCGACGCGCTCAAGGGCGCCCTGCCCGTGCTCGGGTTCGGGCTCTGGGCGGACCTCTGGGGCATTCCCCTCGCCGACGCTGCGGCGGGTCCGACCACGGCCTGGGTGACCGTGGCGGCGGCGGCGATCCTCGGACACGTCTTCTGCCCATGGCTTGGCTTCAAGGGCGGCAAGGGCGTCGCGACCGGCTTCGGCTCGATGGCGGCGATGTGGCCGCTCCTGACGCTCCCGATGCTCGGCGCCCTGCTCGGTTGGGTGATCCTCATCGCCATCTCGAGGTACGTCTCGCTCGCGAGCGTCGTCGCCGCGTTCGTGCCGCCGGCGGTGATCCTGATCCAATCCTTCGACGTGGACTTCTGGCCGCCGCGCGCCGCGCCGCCGCTCCTCTTCGTGACCACCCTGATCGCGCTCCTCGTGCTCCTTCGGCACCGAACGAACGTCGCCCGGCTGCTCGCCGGCACCGAGCCGAGGATCGGTCGACGTCCCCTGCCCTGAGCCGGGAACGCCGGGGTCGTGCGGGTAGCATCGCGACGCCCATGAACCACCCCGATTCCGTGCTGCCGGCGACCGGCTCGAGCGATGGCGGACCGCACGCCGGCTACGTCTCGCCGCTCGAGACCCGCAACGCCTCCGCCGCGATGCGGCGGCTCTGGTCCGATCAGGTCCGGTTCGGACTGTGGCGTCGGATCTGGCTGGCGGTCGCCGAGGGCGAGCGCGAGCTCGGTCTGCCGATTCCCGAGGCGGCGATCGCGGAGATGCGGGCGAAGGTGGACGCGATCGACTTCGCCGCCGCCGCGCGGCACGAGACCCGGATCCGCCACGACGTGATGGCGCACGTGCTTGCCTTCGGGGAGGCGGCGCCGAGCGCGAAGGGCGTGATCCACCTCGGGATGACCAGCCAGGACGTCGTCTGCAACGCCGAGGTGCTGCAGGTGCGGCAGGCGCTCGGGCTCGTCGCGGCGAAGCTCGCCCGCGGCATCGACCGCCTCGCGACCTTCGCGGCGCGCCACCGCGACCTCCCGACCTGCGGCTTCACCCACTTCCAGTCGGCGCAGCCGACGACGGTGGGCAAGCGGGCGTGCACCTGGACGCAGGACCTCGTCATCGCCCTCGGGGAGGTGGAGCGGTCGCTCGCCGAGCTTCGCCTCAAGGGACTGCGCGGCGCGACCGGCACCCAGGCGTCCTACCTCGAGCTCTTCCGCGGCGACGCCGCCAAGGTCGAGGCGCTCGAGCAGTCCTTCGCGCGTCGCCTTGGCTTCGAGGCGACCGGCTGCTGGAGCGTGGTCGGGCAGACGATGCCGCGGCTGCAGGACGCCCGGATCCTCGGGGCGCTCGCGATCGCCGCGGCGGCGATCCACAAGTTCGCGACCGACGTGCGCCTGCTTGCCGGGCTCGGCGAGCTCTCCGAGCCGATCGAGGCGGAGCAGGTCGGCTCCTCGGCGATGGCGTACAAGCGGAATCCGATGCGCTGCGAGCGATCCTGCGGTCTCGCCCGCTTCGTGCAGGGACTGCACGCCTCGGCGCTTCAGACCGCCTCGACGCAGTGGCTCGAGCGGTCGCTCGACGACTCCTCGATCCGGCGGCTCATGATCCCGGAGGCGTTCCTCGCCCTTGATGGCGCGCTCGACCTCCTCGCGAACGTCGCCGAAGGTCTCGAGGTGCACGAGTCCGCGATCCGCCGCCGCCTCGCGGAGGAGCTGCCCTTCCTCGCCACGGAGCCCCTCTTGATGATGGCAACCTCGCGCGGCGCCGACCGCCAGGAGGCGCACGAGGTGATCCGACGCCAGAGCCGCGAGGCGCAGGCGTCGCTCCGCGAGCGGGGCGTGAACGACCTCCTCGAGCGGCTCGCCCGTGAGCCGGCGTTCCGCGGGATCGACGTCACGCTCGACGCCCGCGACTTCGTCGGGCTCGCCCCGTCGCAAGTGGACCGATTCCTCCGCGAGGTCGTCGAGCCGATCCGGACCCGTCACGCCGCGACGCTCGCCGAGCGTCCGGTGCTCCGAGTCTGACGCCCCGCTGCCCTCTGCCGCCGAAGGTTCCGAGATGCCGATCCCCCGCCTCCGTCCCGACGACACGCTGCTCCTCGTGGTCGATCTGCAGGAGCGGCTGATGCCGACCATCACCCGCGCCGAGATGGTGGTGCACCACGCCGGGCTCCTCGTCGAGCTCGCGGGCGTCCTCTCGATGCCGGTCGTGCTGACGGAGCAATACGTGAAGGGGCTCGGTCCGACCGTCGAGCCGCTCCGGTCGAGGCTCGCGGGCGCCGCCCTCCGCGTCGAGAAGACCCGCTTCAGCGGGCTAGTCGATCCGGTGCGGGCATTCCTCGATCGATCCGGGCGTCGCAACGTCCTCGTCTGCGGCTGCGAGGCGCACGTCTGCATCCTCCAGACCACGCTCGACCTGCTCGGGGCTGGCTTCGTCCCGTGGCTCGTGACCGACGCGGTTGGTGCCTCGAGCGACCCTCAGATCCCGGTCGCGCTGCGGCGCATGGAGGCGGCGGGCGCCATCGCGACCGGGGTCATGTCGGCGATGTACGAGCTGCTCGGGGACGCCCGACACGACGCCTTCAGGGCATGCCTTGAGCTCGCCAAGCAGGTCCGCCGGGAGTAGCCCCCGGTTCCGGCTCGCCCGAACGAGCCTCCGACGGGCCTCGGGGTCGGGAGGCACTTCCCGCCTCGGCGCGGTAGGGTTTCGGCGACAGGTGGACCGGGCGGCGGCGTCCGGACCGAGCGATCTCGTCCCAAGGAGCGACCCATGCTGATCGAGGCGTACCAGAAGTTGGTCAAGCTCGTGCAGGAGGCCGAGGCGGACATCCAGAAGGCGGCGGGCGGCAACAAGGCTGCCGGCACCCGCGCCCGCAAGGCGATGCAGGACGTGAAGAACGCCGCGCAGGAGATCCGGACCTCGATCATCGAGGTGCGTGACGCCCCGCCGGCCTGACCGTCGCCTCCTCCCTCCAATCGTCGTCCGCGTCGGTGCGTGGTCAACCGCTCCGTGACGCCGCCTTCGACGCGACCCTGCGTCGCGTGGATCGCTTCCTCCGATGGCTTCCGAGTTCTTCTTCGACCTCGACTCGATCGACTACTCGCAGCGGATGGCCGACGAGGCCGCCGTCGCCCGGGTCAATCCGCAGGGCGGTCCGATGCGGCAGTTGGACTCGGTGGTCTGGCATGACAACCCGATCACGATGGGCTTGGGCATCAAGCAGGTCCGGCACGACGAGTTCTGGGTGCCCTATCACGTGCCGGGACGTCCCTTGATGCCGGGCGTGCTCATGATCGAGGCGTGCGCCCAGCTCGGAAGCTACCTCTATCGAACCAAGGTGCCGAACCTTCCGTTCGTGGGCTTCACCCGCTGCACGGACACGGTCTTCCGCGGGCAAGTCCTGCCCGGCGACACCTTCCTGATCCTCTGCAGGGAGATCGAGTGCGGTCGTCGGCGCTTCATCTCCGCCTTCCAGGGCGTGGTGAACAAGAAGCTGGTGATGGAGACGACCATCACCGGCATGACCTTCTGACGCCCGACGGACCTCCACGCGTGCCCGCGCCACTCCCTCCGATCGTCCTCGTGCCGAGCCTGCGCCGGAGGACGTGGGGAGGGAGCCGCCTCGAGATCATGCGTCCCAGCGCGCGACGGGAGCCTGGCGAGGGTCCCTTCGGCGAGTCGTGGGAGCTCGCGGACCTTCCGGGCGGCATGTTCGGTGCGGTGAGCGCGACGGACGCCGGCGCGGCGGGAGCCAGCACCCTGCGCGAGCTGATGGAGCGCTCCGCCGAGGACGTCCTCGGCACCGGCACCCTCCCGGCGGATGGGCGATTCCCCCTCCTCCTCAAGTACCTCGACGCCGCCTCCCCGCTCTCGGTCCAGGCGCATCCGCGCCCCGCCTACGCGGCGATCCATCCGACGACGGCGGTGAAGCACGAGGGCTGGTTCGTGATGGATGCGACGCCGGGAGCGGTCGTCTACCGGGGCTTCCGCCGTCCCCTCGATCGAAGGACGATCGCGGAGCTCGTCCGTGCCGACCGACTGCACGAGGAGCTCGTCGCGGAGCCGGTTGCTCGCGGCGACTTCATCTGGCTCCCGAGCGGAACCTGCCATGCCCTCGGCGGCGGTCTGCTCGTCGCCGAGGTCCAGACCCCGAGCGACACCACCTTCCGGGTGCACGACTGGGGGCGAGACGACCCGGCTCGACCTCTGCATCGAGCCGAGGCGGCGGACGCCGTCGAGGGAACCTCCGCCGCGGACCTCCCGGCGATCGTGCGGACGAGCCGCCTCGCCCCGCTCGAGGCGCATGGCTTCCGGACCTGGCTCCTCCACCGCGGCGAGCGGTTCACGATCGAGCTGATCGAGGCGACCTCCGGTCGGTCGCTCGACGTCGTGACGAACGGGAGCGCCGTGGCGTGGATGATCCTCGAGGGCGGCGCCTCGATCGCTCCCCGGGCAGGTGGAGAGGCACGCCGCCTCGCGGCGATCTCCACGGTCCTCTTCCCCGCGGTCGGCGTTCCCTCGCGGGCGACCTTCCCGACTGCGAGCCGCTGGTTGCGCGTCGAGCTCGCGGCGCCTCGTCGGATGGCGACTCCATGACCATGATCCCGCTCCTCGTCGCCGCGGCGATCGTCGCGGCGTTCCCGCAGGATCCGCAGGTCGGCGCGAAGTCCGCGGCGGCAGCGCCCTCGATCGTCGTCATGCCGGGAGATTCATGGGACCGCGACGGCTCGTCGCTGCCCCCGGGATCCGTCGTCCGCCTCGCGCCGGGGATCCACCGCCCGGCGGTCTGGCGAGCGGTGCAGGGAACGCCCGAGGCGCCGATCGTCCTCCGCTTCGAGGCTTCGAGTGCCGACGGCGCCGGCGGACAGGCGGGCATCATCGTCGGCGGCGAGGTCGGACTCGAGCTCCTCGACTGCCGCCACGTGCGGGTCGAGTCGCTCGTCGTGATCGGTCCCACCGTCGCGGGCATCCGCCTCCGCGGCGGAGAGTCGCTCTCGCTCCGATCGGTCCTGCTCGCGCGTCTCGGTCCGGACGATCAGGCGGATGGGATCGACGCCGAAGGCGTCTCCGACCTTCGGGTGCAGGGCGTGCGGATCGATGGCTGGTCGGACGCAGCGATCGACCTCCGCGACGTCCGCGACGCCGACGTTCGGCAGCTCGAGCTCCTCGCGATGAGCGGTCGCCGAAACGGCGTGGGCATCCGCCTCGCCGGGCGCCTCGAGGGCGTGCGCGTCGAGGATGCGGTGATCCGCGGGGTTCCCGTCGGGGTCGAGCTCGATGGAGTCGAGACGGTGGAGGACGCCGCGGCCCCGGCGTCGCCGTCGCCGTCGCCGCTGGGCGTGGTCATCCGCGACCTGCTGCTCGATCGTCCCGCGATCGGCCTGGAGATCCGCTCGCCGACCGGCGTGCTCATCGAGCGTTCGACCATGGTCGATCCAGAGGTCGCGGTCCGCCTGCCCGACGGGGCCTCGCCGCGCATGGTCCGCCTCGTCCGGAACCTCGTCGTCTGGCAGCCGAGCCGCCTGCGGGCGTTCGGCGAGGTCGCCGCGTCGGCACGACCGGAAGGGATCACCTGGGGCGAGAGCCTTTGGTGGTCGGCCGAACTGCCGACGGCGCTCGCGATCCTCGGGAGCATCCCGGGCACGCTCGAGGTCCCGCCCCGTCACGCGCCGGACCCGAAGATCGACGTCCGCGGCATCCCCTCCGAGACGCTGGCGGCGGAGTTCGGGCGACCGACTCGCTGAGCCGTCGCAGAAGGGCGCCTCGAGCGGTTGGCGACCCCCGTTCAGACGGGTATTCTCCGCCTCCTTCGAGATTCCCCACCGCCTCCTTCCGAGCACGGAAACCGCTCCATGGCCACCGCCGGCACCATCGTTCAAGTGATCGGTTCGACCTTCGACGCCGAGTTCCCCGAGTCCGACCTGCCGGAGATCAACAACGCGGTCACCATCGAGCTCGTCGTCGGCGGTCAGAAGTCCCGCCTCGTCGGCGAGGTGGCGAAGCACCTCGGCGGCGGCGTGGTCCGCTGCGTGGCGCTCGCCTCGACCGACGGTCTCCGCCGCGGCGAGCGGTGCATGGACACCGGCGCCCCCGTGAAGGTCCCGGTGGGCGAGCCGGTGCTCGGGCGGGTGTTCAACCTGCTCGGCGATCCGGTCGACGAGCGGGGTCCGGTGCCCGCGACCAAGTTCGCGCCGATCATCCGGGAGGCTCCGGCGCTGGTCGACCTGAACCCGAAGACCGAGGTGCTCCAGACCGGCATCAAGGTCATCGACCTCCTCTGCCCCTTCGTGCGCGGCGGCAAGATCGGACTCTTCGGCGGCGCCGGCGTCGGCAAGACCGTCGTGATCCAGGAGATGATCGCCCGCGTCGCCCGAAACTTCGGCGGCTACTCGGTGTTCGCCGGCGTCGGCGAGCGCACCCGCGAGGGCAACGACCTCTGGCTCGAGATGCAGGAGGCGGAGTACATCGACGCCCAGGGCAAGAAGTCCCACGTCCTCGACAAGGTGGCGATGGTGTTCGGGCAGATGAACGAGCCGCCAGGCGCCCGCCTCCGCGTCGCGCTGACCGCGGTCACGATGGCGGAGGAGTTCCGCGACGCGTCCGGCAAGGAGACGCTGCTCTTCGTCGACAACGTGTTCCGCTTCACCCAGGCGGGCTCCGAGGTGTCGGCGCTCCTCGGCCGCATGCCGAGCGCCGTGGGCTACCAGCCGACGCTCTCGACGGAGATGGGGGCGCTGCAGGAGCGGATCACCTCGACCCGCGCGGGCGCGATCACGAGCGTGCAGGCGATCTACGTCCCCGCCGACGACTACACCGATCCCGCCCCGGCGACGACCTTCGCCCACCTCGATGCGTTCATCAACCTCGAGCGGAAGATCGCGGAGAAGGGCATCTTCCCGGCGGTCGATCCGATCGCCTCGACCTCCCGCATCCTCGATCCGGCGGTGGTCGGCGAGCGGCACTACGCGGTCGCGCGGCAGGTCCAGCGCATTCTTCAGCGGTACCGCGACCTGCAGGACATCATCGCGATCCTCGGCGTCGACGAGCTCTCCGAGGAGGACAAGCTCACCGTCGCCCGCGCCCGCAAGATCGAGCGGTTCCTCAGCCAGCCGTTCTACGTCGCGGAGGTCTTCACCGGATTCCCCGGCGTGACCACCTCGATCGAGGAGACGATCGACAGCTTCGAGCGGATCGCGAACGGCGAGGGCGACGACCTGCCCGAGAGCGCCTTCATGTACGTCGGCACCCTCGAGGACGCCAAGAAGAAGGCCGCCAAGATGGCGATGGCGTGATCG